>NZ_JBFTRZ010000002.1:0-340494 GCF_056399785.1 Brevundimonas sp. 01N35 | reverse complement strand
CATCGCCGCCTTCCGCTGGGTGCTCCCTTGCCCGGTGCGCGCGACGAGAGGCGAACGGTCCGACAAGACCCCCGTTCTCTCCGCTCCCGCCGCCGCTTCGGTTCGCCGGCCGAGCGAGCCCTCCCTTGCGACGGGACAGGTGGAGCATGGCGCGGTTGGCGGGTGGGGCGAGGCGATGGGGGCTGGCGTTGACGCGATCGCTTGCGGGGTCAGGGATTGGGCGGGGGGATTGTGATGGCTGCACCTTAATACCGCTCACCCCGGCGGACGCCGGGGTCCAGTCCTGGGGTGACAAGCGGGGCGCGTGGGGCTCGCACTGGATCCCGGCGTCCGCCGGGATGAACGGGAGGATGGTGCGGAAACCCCTCATCCGTCCGCCTACGCCACCTTCTCCCGCAAGGGGAGAAGGGTTTTCAGGATGTAGAAGCCGGCGCTTTCACCTGTACGAGAACAGGACTAGAACATCGGCATGATCACCGCCGCCCTGATGATGCTCCAAGTGTCCGCCGCCCCGGTTCAGGCCGCGCCTGCGCTAGAGGCCGAAGTCTCCCCCGTGAACCGGGTGCTGGACGCCATGCACGCCGCCGCGTCGCGGGCCGACGGCGAGGCCTATTTCGCGACCTTCACGCCGGACGGCCGGTTCATCGGTACGGACGCGACCGAGCGCTGGAGCCTGCCGGAGTTCCGCGCCTACGCCATGCCCTATTTCTCGCAAGGCAAGGGCTGGACCTATCGGCCGGTGACGCGGACCGTGACCATCGCCCCCATCGACTGCCGCTGCGTCGCCTGGTTCGACGAGGTGCTGGACAACGACGCCTATGGAACCACGCGCGGCTCGGGCGTGCTGCGCCTGACCGAGGGCGGCTGGAAGATCGACCAATATGTCCTCAGCTTCGCCGTGCCGAACGACAAGGCGCGCGCCGTCGTCGGCGTGATCAAGGCCGACTGATGGAGGTTCAGGACGACGCCTTCGTCCTGTCGGCTCGGGCGCATGGCGACACCGGGGCGGTGGTCGAACTGCTGACCGAGCGGCATGGCCGTCGCGCGGCCTACGTCGCCGGCGGGGCGTCGCGCAAGATGCGGCCCTTCCTGCAGGCGGGGGCGCGGGTCGTGGCCGACTTGCGAGCGCGGACGTCGGACCAACTGGGGTCTGCAAGACTGGAGCCGGTGGGCGAGGGGCCCGCGGCCCTGTTCGACGATCCCCTGGCCCTGGTCGGGCTGAACGCCGCGGCCGCCGTGGCGCAAGGCGCTCTGCCCGAGCGCGAGCCGCATCCGGGGGCGTTTCTGGCCTTCGAGGCGATGATGGGGGCGTTCGCGCTGCCCGAGGTCTGGCCCGCTATCTTCGTGCGGTTCGAGGCGGGGCTGCTGGAAGACCTCGGCTTCGGTCTCGATCTGTCGCGCTGCGCCGCCACCGGGTCGATGGACGACCTGATCTACGTCAGCCCGCGCACGGGCCGCGCCGTCAGCCGCGAGGCGGGCGCGCCCTATGCCGACAAGCTGCTGAACCTGCCGCCCTTCATGCTGGGGGCGCAGGCGGGATTGGGCGAAGGGGACGTGAGGGCGGGGCTGGAGCTAACCGGGCATTTCCTCGAACAGTTCGTCTTCCACGCCCTGAACAAGCCGCTGCCGCCCGCGCGGGTCTGGATGATCGAACGGCTGGCCGAGGCTGGGCGGCTCTAGGCCGTTTCAGCCAAAGGTGAAGGCGAAGACCTGAGCGCCGGGGTCGAGGAACTCGATGTCGAACGTCCGCGAGCGCACAGGGCCTGACTGGCGCACCAGTTGATACAGGCGCTGACTGTCGATCCGGCCCATGCCTTGGGCGTCGATATCCACGCCCGCGTCGGCGCCCGGCGCCTGACCGTCGATGCGGACGCGGAAGCGCACGGCCTTGCCCATGCTGCTTGGGCCCATGACCAGATGCAGGTCGCGCGCCTTGAAGCGGAAGGCCAGCCGTCCGCCCGCCGTCTGCAGATCGGCGTGTTCGGCGCGCACGATCCAGTCGCCCGACAGGCTCCAGTCGTTCAGTTGCAGGGGCGCGGCCTCATAGGTCTTGCGCACATCGAAGCCGAACCCGCCGGACGAGACGAAATGCTGGGCCCGGGCATAGCCGACATAGGTTTCAGGCGAGGCGACCTCGGCCATGTCGGCGGCGGCCTCGGCGCCCTGGCCCTGTACCTGAACCACGGCCTGATCGACGTTGGCGGCCCCGGCCTCCTTCAGCAGTTGCTGGATGACCCGCTCGGACTGCTCATAGTCGCCCTCGCCGAAGTGGTGGTAGCGGATGTTCCCCTTGGCATCGACGAAGTAGTGGGCCGGCCAGTAGTTGTTCTTGAACGCGCGCCAGATGGCGAAGTCGTTGTCCATGGCCACGGGGTAGGTGATGCCGAAGCGGGCCACGGCGTCGCGGACATTGGCGGGCGACTTCTCGAAGGCGAACTCGGGCGTGTGGACCCCGATCACGACCAGCCCCTGATCGCGGTATTTCTCGGCCCAGGCGCGGACATAGGGAATGCTGCGCACGCAGTTGATGCAGGAGTAGGTCCAGAAATCGACCACCACGACCTTGCCGCGCAGCTGTTCGGTCGTCAGGGGCGGGCTGTTGATCCATTCGGTCGCGCCGGTCAGGGACGGCATGGCCCCTTCGATAGGCAGGGCGTTCAGGGGCGCGGTCGGGGCGTTCATCGGCTGGGCGGCGCCGAAGCGGCTGAGCAGGCTCTGTTCGATCCGGTTGGTCCCGCCGCTCGACAGTCGCGTGAGCAGGCCGGTGTCGAGACCCATGGCGATGGCGGCGACGCCGATCAGGACCAGAACGCCCAGACCCTTTCGCACCCATTCGCCGACGCCCAGCGACTTCTTCATGGTCTGGAACACCTTGCCGCCGATCAGCAGGGCCAGAGCGAGGGACGTCGCGGCGCCGGCGGCGTAGGCGACCAGCAGCAGGGTCGTGCCGACGCTGGCGCCTTGCAGCGCCGCTCCCGTCAGGATCAGCCCCAGGATCGGTCCCGCGCAGGGCGCCCACAGCAGACCCGTCGCCACGCCCAGCAGGAAGGAGGGCCAGACGCCGCCGCCGGACTGCTGTTCCGCGCTGGCCCTTTCGGTCAGGCGCGAGCCGAGCGCCACCAGAGGCCGGGTCAGCCGATCCGCCAGCGACGGAAACACCAGCGTCAGCCCCAGCACCGCCATGACCGCCAGGGCGATCCAGCGCCCGACCTGATTGGCCTGCACCGCCCAGCCGCCGCCGACCGCCGCCAGCGTCGCCACGCCCGCAAAGGTCAGCGCCATGCCCAGCAGCAGGGGCAGGCCGCTTTTCATGAAGGGCTGCCCCGCTCGCGCGAAGACGAAAGGCAGGACCGGCAGGATGCAGGGGCTGAGAATGGTCAGCGCCCCGGCCAGATAGGACAGGAGGATCAGGAGCATGGCGTCGTCCTCGGGCGTTGTCGCCTCGGGTAAAGATACGCCTCAACAGGCCATCTGGATGCAGGGTCTCAGGTTTCCCCGACTTTACCCCCTTCTGATTCCGTCAGTGGGCTAGACTTCCGGCGTCCGATCTCCGATTCGAAAACACATGACCATCCACACTCCGACGCCCGAAGGCGGCCGCATCGTTGAAGAGCCGATGAGCGAGGCGCTGTCCAAGCGCTATCTCGCCTACGCCCTGTCCACGATCACCAACCGGGCGCTGCCCGACGTGCGCGACGGCTTCAAGCCGGTGCACCGCCGCATCATGTACGCCATGCACCAGATGCGGCTGAACCCGCAGGCGGCGGCGCGCAAATGCGCCAAGGTCGTCGGCGAGGTCATGGGCGGCTATCACCCGCACGGCGACGCCTCGATTTATGAGGCCCTGGTGCGTCTGGCTCAGGACTTCGCGCAGCGCTATCCGCTGGTCGACGGGCAGGGCAATTTCGGCAATATCGACGGCGATAGCGCCGCGGCCATGCGCTACACCGAGTGCAAGCTGACGCCGGCGGCCGTGCTGCTGCTGGACGGGATCGATCAGGACTCGGTCGATTTCCGTCCCACCTATGACGATCAGGACGAAGAGCCGGTAGTCCTGCCGGCCGGCTTCCCCAACCTGCTGGCCAATGGCTCGTCGGGCATCGCCGTGGGCATGGCGACCTCGATCCCGCCCCACAATGTCGGTGAACTGATCGACGCCTGCCAGTTGCTGCTGGAACGGCCCGAGGCGACGACCTCGGAACTGGTCCAGATCGTGCCGGGACCGGACTTCCCGACCGGCGGGGTCTCGGTCGAGGGGCACGCCTCCATCCTGGACGCCTATGAGACTGGCCGCGGCGGGGTGCGCCTGCGCGCCCGCTGGGAGACCGAGGACCTGGGGCGCGGCGTCTGGCGCATCATCGTCACCGAGATGCCCTATCAGGTGCAGAAGAGCCGCCTGATCGAGGCCCTGGCCGATTTGATCGAGAACAAGAAGGCGCCGCTTCTGGGCGACGTCCGCGACGAGTCGGCGGAAGACATCCGCCTGATCCTCGAGCCCAAGAACCGCACCATCGAGCCTGAGATGCTGATGGAGAGCCTGTTCAAGCTGTCCGATCTGGAGGTTCGCTTCCCGATCAACATGAACGTTCTGGACGCCAGCGGCACGCCGCGCGTCATGGGCCTGAAGGAATGTCTGCGCGCCTTCCTCGATCACCGCCGCGTGGTGCTGAACCGGCGCTCGCAATGGCGCATCGAGCGGGTCGAGAAGCGACTGCACCTGCTTGAAGGCCTGCGCATCGTCTTCCTCAATCTGGACGAGGTGATCCGCATCGTCCGCGAGGAGGAGCAGCCCAAGGCTGTCCTGATCGCGCGGTTTGGCCTGACCGAGCCGCAAGCCGACTACATCCTCGATACCCGTCTGCGTCAGCTGGCGCGGATCGAGGAAATGGCGATCGACAAGGAATACAATGCACTGGCCGAGGAACTGGCGGCGCTGAAGGCGCTGACCTCGTCCGAGGGCAAGCAGTGGAAGGCTATTTCCAAGGAGCTGGAACTGGTCCGCAAGGCCTTGATCTCGCCGCGCCGCACGACCATCGGCGAGGCGGTGGACGCCTCGGCCTTCGTGGCGCCCGAGGCCTTTATCCCGCGCGAAGCCATCACCGTCATCCTGTCGGAACGCGGCTGGATCCGCGCCGCCAAGGGCAAGGTCGAGGACCCGTCGGAACTGAAGTTCAAGGAGGGCGACAGCCTGGCCTTCCTGGTGCCGACCTTCACCACCGACAAGCTGCTGGTGGGCGCCTCTGACGGGCGCATCTTCACCATCGGCGCCGATAAGCTGGCCTCGGGGCGCGGCCACGGCGAGCCGCTGCGTCTGATGATCGATCTCGACGAAAAGGCCGAGATTATCAATGTGCTGTCGCACGAACCGAATGCGAAGCTTCTGGTGGCGTCCAAGGCCGGTTACGGCTTTGTCGCGCCCGAGAACGAGCTTTTGGCCCAGAAGCGCGGCGGCAAGCAGGTACTGAACGGCGACATGCTGGCCATGCTGCGCGTCACGGGCGACCACGTCGCGACGATCGGCGAGAACATCAAGGCGCTGATCTTCCCCATCGCGGAACTGCCCGAAATGGGCCGCGGCAAGGGCGTGAAGCTGCAGAGCTACAAGCAGGGCGGCCTGGCCGACGTGGCCGTGTTCAACGCCGAGGCGGGGCCGGAATGGGCCGACGGCGGCGGCCGCCGCCGTAACTGGCCCGACTGGAAGGACTGGCTGGGCAAACGCGCCGGCGCCGGTCGCCAGGGTCCGCGCGGGATGCGCAAGTTCCGCTGACCTGACCTGTCAGGATTGTCATTAGGCAGGGGGGCTGCGGCCCCCCATATTTCGCCTGAAACTCTGGAGGAGGCCCAATGATCGCTCTGATCGTCATCGCCGTCATCGTCGTCGTTCTGCTGTTCGTCGTCGTCGGCGCCTATAACAAGCTGGTGGCGTTGGATCAGTCGGCGAACCAGTCGTTCGCCGACATCGACGTGCAGCTGAAGCAGCGTCAGGACCTGATCCCGAATCTGGTCGAGACGGTGAAAGGTTACGCCACGCACGAGCGCGGCACGCTGGACGCCGTGACCCAGGCCCGCGCCGCCGCCGCGGGGGCCACCACGGTCAACGACAAGGTGCAGGCTGAAAACATGCTGACCGGCGCCCTGGGCCGCCTGTTCGCCGTGTCCGAGGCCTATCCGGACCTGAAGGCCAACGCCAACTTCCAGCAGTTGCAGATGGACCTGTCGGACATCGAGAACAAGCTGGCCGCGGCGCGTCGCTTCTTCAATAATGCGGTCAGCGAGTTCAACGCCGTGCGCCGCCAGTTCCCGACGGTGCTGTTCGCCGGGATGTTCGGCTTTGCCTCCGACAAGCCCTTCTTCGACGTGGGTGATGGCAATCGCGCATCCATGACGGCGGCTCCGCCGACGGTGAAGTTCTAAGCGTTCATGACTGTCTTCGGTCAGGCCCTCGGCCTCAAGACCCATATCTGGAAGAACAATACCCGGTCGGCGATCCTGCTGGCCGGGTTCCCGGTTTTGCTGGTGGGCATCCTGTTCGGCATTCAGGTGCTGATGATGGGCTTCGGCCTGTTGCCCAACTCGGGCGGGACCCTGTCGCAGGATCTGGCTTTGGCCGCCTCCATGCTGGGTTGGACCGTGCCGACGGCGCTGGTCGTCGCCGCCATCTGGTTCGTCATCGCCTATTTCGGCAATCAGGTGATGATCGACGCCATGACCGGCGCGAGGAAGGTCGAGCGTCGGGTCGAGCCTGAGCTCTACAATCTGCTGGAAAACCTCGCCATCTCGCGCGGCCTGCGGACGCCGACGCTGCGGATCATCGAGAGTCCGTCGCTGAACGCCTATGCCTCGGGCCTGCATGAGGGGAACTATAGCGTCACCGTTACGCGCGGCCTGATGCAGACCCTGAGCCGGGACGAGATGGAATGCGTCCTGGCCCACGAACTGACCCACGTCATCAACAAGGACGTGCGGACCATGGTGATCGCCTCGATCTTCGCGGGGATCATCAGCGTGATCGCCGAACTGGTGTTCCGCAGCCTGTTCTACATGCGCGGCGGACGCGGTCGGGACAACAAGAACGCCATGCCCCTGATCCTGATCGGGCTGGCCATCGGGGTGATCGGCTTCGGTCTGGCGGCGATCATCCGCATGACCCTGTCGCGGACGCGCGAGTATGTGGCCGATGCCGGGGCAGTCGAGTTGACCAAGAACCCCGACGCCATGATCTCGGCGCTGCGGAAGGTGTCGGGGCATTCGAAGGTCGAGGCCCCCGACGAACTGCGCGGCCTGTTCCTGGACAACACCGCCGACAAGTCGGACTTCGCCGGCCTGTTCGCCACCCACCCGCCGATCGAGAAGCGGATCGCCGCGCTGGTGAAGTTCGCGGGCGGGCGAGACGAGGGGCCGTGGGGACCGACACCGGTGCGTGGAAGTACGGCGGTTCCGACAACGTGAGAACCCTTCTCCCCTTGCGGGAGAAGGTGGCCCGTCAGGGCCGGATGAGGGGTCTCTCAACATCGGATGACGGCTGCGAGTTGAACGTCGCGCAACCCCTCATCCGTCAGGCTTCGCCTGCCACCTTCTCCCGCAAGGGGAGAAGGAAGCTAGAGGCGTTCCCAGCCCATTGGCCTCAACGCTTCCATCGGCCTGAACTTGGCCTTGTAGTCCATCTTGGGCGAGCCCTGGACCCAGTAGCCCAGATAGACGAAGGGCAGGCCGACCATGGCGGCCTGCCGCAGGTGATCCATGATGGCGAACTGGCCCAGGCTGCGGCGCTCCAGTTCCGGGTCGAAGAAGCTGTAGACCATCGACAGGCCGTCATGCAGCAGGTCGGTCAGGCAGACTCCGACCAGATCGCCCGGGCCGTCTTCGGTCGCGGGCAGGCGGTATTCGATCAGGTGGGTGCGGACCGCCGTGTCCTCGACCATGGAGACATAGTCGGACCAGCCCATGTCGCTCATGCCGCCGCCGGGGTGGCGGGCGCTGAGGTAGCGTCGCAGCAGGTCGAACTGCTCCATCGTCGCCTCGGCCTCGACCAGATCACGCGACAGGTCGGCGTTGCGGTTCAGGATCTTGCGCTGCGAGCGTGAGAAGACGAACTCGCTGACCGGGATGCGCACGGAGACGCAGGCGGCGCAGGCCTCGCAGGCGGGGCGATAGGCGATGTTCTGGCTGCGGCGGAACCCGGCCTGGGTCAGAGCGTCGTTGACGTCGGCGCCGTCCGAGAAGGGCAGGTTGGCGAAGACCTTCCGCTCGAACTGGCCCGGCAGGTAGGGGCAGGGCGCGTTCGAGGTCATGAAGAACCGAAGCTGCCGGGTCGGAAAATGCTGCGTCACGGCCTCAGGTCCGCTTCCATACTCGTCGGCTGTATCGCGCGCGGTTCATCATGTTCCGATTTGGCGCGCAAGCCGTCGATTTCGCAAGCGCCGTGAGAGCGGCGCCCGTCGTCACAGGCTGGTGTCCGTGGGCAGGACCGGCGCCTCGCGCAGCAGGACGATGGCGATACGACGGTTGCCGGCCAGCGAAGGGTCGTCGGGATAGAGAGGGTCCGACCCCGCCTTGCCCGCGACCGAATAGACCCGGTCGGCGTCCACGCCTGCGCCCTGGAGCGTCAGGCGCGAGGCGTTGGCGCGCTCGGACGACAGGGTCCAGTCGCCCGCGCCGCTGGCGCGGCTGGAGCCGGCGACGGCGCTGGTGTGGCCGGTGATCGAGATGCGGTTGGGAAGCTGATTGATGACCTTGGCGATGGCGCGCAGCAGCAGTTGGGCGCGCGGGTTGGGGCGGGCGGAACCGTTCTCGAACATCGAGCGGCCTTCCTGATCGACCAGTTGGATGCGCAGGCCTTCCGGCGTCTGGTCGATGATCAGCTGTTTCGACAGTTCGGCCAGTTCGGGCATGGCCTGCATGGCCTGACGCAAGCTCTCGGCGGCGCTGGCGAAGTCGGCGGCCTCGCGCTTGGCGATTTCGGCGCGCAGGGCGGCCTCGCTGGCGGCGGCCAGGTTTGAACTCTGGCCGGCTTGCTCAGGCGAATCGGGCGCTTCGGGAGCCAGTTGTTCGATGACGGACATGGAGCCCGAGCCCTTGGCTCCGTCGTCGCCCAGGGCGGTGCCGCCGAGGATGCCGCCGGAACCGGAGGTCGAGGCCGAGACGTTGGCCGGGGCGAAGTACTCGGCGATGCCGCGCTTCTGCTCGGGGTCGGTCGTGTTGATCAGCCACATCAGCAGGAAGAAGGCCATCATGGCGGTCACGAAGTCTGCATAGGCGACCTTCCACGCGCCGCCGTGGTGGCCGCCGGCGACCACCTTCTTCACCTTCTTGATGAGGATCGGGCGATCGCTCGCGGACATGGGCAGGCCAATCTTAACGTCGTTCGTTAGTCGTGAATCCCACGTGGCCGTTAAGAAGCGGTTGCGGCGCGGTCGTTTCCGGGACTCGGTCTTGCCCGGCGGCGGCCCACGGCTTAGGTCAGGCCTGTGTCCGGGTCCTCATCTCCTTCCGAATTCGACGCCAAGGCCTATCGCAAGGCGCTGGGCGGTTTCGCCACCGGCGTCTGCGTGGTGACGGCCCATACGGCCGAGGGGCCGCTGGGCATTACGGTCAACAGCTTCACCTCTGTCTCGCTGGACCCGCCGCTGGTCCTGTGGTGCCTGGACATCAAGTCCGACCGCCATGACGCCTTCGCCGGGGCCGAGCGCTTCGCCGTTCACATGCTGCCAGTCGAGGATCAGGCCATGTCGGACCGCTTCGCCTGGGGCGTCTGCACCCTGTCGGACGACGAGTTCGAGGTCGGCGATCCCGCCCCGCCGCGCCTGCGCAACGCCGTGACGCGGCTGGACTGCCTGACCCACGACCGCATCGTCATGGGCGACCACCTGGTGATCGTGGGGCGGGTCGCGGCGTTTGACACCCATCCCGGCGACGCCCTGACCTATTTCCGGGGGAAGTATGGGCAGGCGGTCGATCCGACGGCGTGACCTGAGCCTTCTCCCCTTGAGGGAGAAGGTGGCAGGCGAAGCCTGACGGATGAGGGGTGCCAGGAAATTCGCACACGCCCTCATGTTTTGCGTCGCGCTGACACCCCTCATCCGAGCCCTTCGGGCCCACCTTCTCCCTCAAGGGGAGAAGGAAGATCTAGCCCAGCAGCCGCGCGGCTGTCGGCGCAAAGTAGCTGAGCACGCCGGAGGCGCCGGCGCGCTTGAAGGCGTGGAGGGTTTCCAGGATGGCGCGGTCTTCCTCCAGCCAGCCGTTGGCGATGGAGGCCTGCATCATCGCGTACTCGCCGGACACCTGATAGGCGAAGGTCGGGATCTTGAAGGTGTCCGAGACCAGGCGGACGATGTCGAGATAGGGCAGGCCCGGCTTGACGATCAGGGCGTCGGCCCCTTCGGAAATGTCCATCGCCACCTCGCGCAGCGCCTCGTCGGCGTTGGCGTAGTCCATCTGATAGGTCTTCTTGTCGCCGGTCAGCGACTTGGACGAGCCCACGGCGTCGCGATAGGGGCCGTAGAAGCTCGAGGCGTATTTGGCGGCGTAGCTGATGATCAGCGTGTCCGGCAGGCCGTTGGCTTCCAAGGCTTCGCGGATGGCCTGGACCCGGCCGTCCATCATGTCGGACGGGGCGACGGCGTCGGCGCCCGCGTGGGCGTGGATGAAGGCCTGTTCCACCAGACGTTCGATGCTGGCGTCGTTGAGGATACAGCCGTTCTCCACGACGCCGTCGTGGCCGTGGTCGGTGTAGCAGTCCAGAGCGACGTCGGTCATGACGCCGATCTCGGGCGCGGCGTCCTTGATGGCCTTGATGCAGTCGGGGATCAGGCCGTCGGGGTCGCTGGCGGCGGTGCCGATGCTGTCCTTGATCGCGCTGTCCACGTTGGGGAAGAGGGCGATCATCGGGATGCCCAGATCACGCGCCTCGACAGCGGCCTTGGCGGCCTCCCTGGGCGACAGGCGGAAGACGCCCGGCATGGAGGCGACGGCCTGACGCTCCTCGGACCCGTCATGGACGATGATCGGCCAGATCAGGTCGGCCGGCGTCAGGGTCGTCTCGGCGACGAGACGGCGCACCCAGGGCTGCGAGCGCAGGCGGCGCGGACGGGCGTAGGGGAAGGCGGCGGGGGCGAAGGGCAGGGTCATGCAGGGCTCATAGTCCGGTAGGCGGAGCAGGGAAACGGCCTTGGGGGTCGCATATCGGACCTCGGCCGCGAAAAAACAGAGTCCAATTCGTCTGAATAGTCTGAAATCGGCGCCGGCAAAGACTCGTCATTCTCGGCCTTGTGCCGAGAATCCAGAACCACGACGGTTGATGTGCGAGCGCGGCGCAACCTTCTCTCGAGGTGGAGTGTCTGGATCCCCGGGACAGGCCCGGGGATGACGGATAGGGGAGCGCTAGCACGCGCATGCGTCATGCGCGGACACAGAGTGACGTTTTCGACAGGGTGACGTTTCGCGGGCGCTTGGATAGAAGCAGCGTGAACGCCCCGTCAGAGGGCAGACCAGAGTCGGGAGTATAGATCATGGACTTCGCCCTCAACGACGACCAGCGCGCGATTCAGGACGCGGCGCGGGCCTTCGCCGACGCCGAGCTGGCGCCGCATTCGGCGCGCTGGGATGAGGACAAGCATTTCCCGGTCGACGTCATGCGCCACGCCGCCGAGATGGGCTTCTGCGGCATCTATACGGGCGAAGAGCACGGCGGGATGGCGCTGGGGCGCGTCGAGGCGGCGCTGATCTTCGAGGAGCTGTCGCGCGGGGACGTGGCGACGGCGGCCTTTATCTCGATCCACAACATGGCGACGTGGATGATCGACAAGTTCGGCTCGGCCGATCTGCGGTCGCGCTTCGTGCCGTCGCTGGTCACGATGGACAAGATCGCCAGCTATTGCCTGACCGAACCGGGCTCGGGGTCGGACGCGGCGGCGCTGCGCACGACCGCAGTGCGCGACGGCGATCATTTCGTGCTGAACGGCTCCAAGGCCTTCATCTCGGGCGCGGGGACGTCCGACGTCTATGTCGTCATGGTCCGCACGGGCGGAGAGGGCGCCAAGGGCGTCAGCGCCGTGGTGGTCGAGGCGGGGACGCCGGGCCTGTCGTTCGGGGCGCAGGAAAAGAAGATGGGCTGGAACGCCCAGCCGACCGCCATCGTCCAGTTTGACGACTGCCGCATTCCGGTGGCCAACCTGCTGGGCGAGGAGGGCGCGGGCTTCAAATACGCCATGGCCGGTCTGGACGGCGGGCGTCTGAACATCGCAGCCTGCTCGCTGGGCGGGGCGCGGCTGGCGCTGGAGACGGCCCAGGACTACGTCGCCACGCGCAAGCAGTTCGGGCAGGCCATCGGCCAGTTCCAGGCGCTGCAGTTCCGGCTGGCCGACATGGCGACGGACCTGGAGGCGGCCCGCCTGATGGTGCTGCGCGGCGCCTGGGCCATCGACAACGACCATCCCGAAAAGACCAAGTGGTGCGCCATGGCCAAGCGGCTGGCCACCGACGCCTGTTTCCAGGTCGCCGACGAGGCGCTGCAAATCCACGGCGGCTACGGCTATCTGAAGGACTATCCGCTGGAGCGGATCGTGCGCGACCTGCGCGTCCACCGCATCCTGGAAGGCACCAACGAGATCATGCGGGTGATCATCGCGCGGGAGTTGGCGCGGGGGTAGTGGCGGACTCCGCTGAATTCGGATATTCTGACCATTGTAGTCAGGAAATCGTCATGCGCGAAATCGGAGTTCTGGAAGCCAAGACGTCGTTCACCCGGCTGATCGCCGAGGTGGAGCGCACCGGGGAGGTTGTGACTGTGACGCGACACGGCAGGGCGGCGGTGCGTATCGTGCCGGTGCAGACGCCTTCGGGGCGTGCGCCCGGGCAACGGGCGGCGGCCATTCGGGAACTGTTGAGGCGGCGCGACGCCCGTCCTGTCGTCGAGGGTTTCGATGACCTGGACTGGCCGGCGCTCAAGCGGATAGGGCGTGATGAAGACCGTCACGGTTGACGCCTCGGCCGCCGCCAGTTGGATATTTCCCGGTCAGGCGACGCGCGCCGCGGACGCTTTCCTCATGGCCGAGGAGCCGCGACGTTTCATTGCTCCGAGCATTTTCGCCTGGGAGTTGGGAAACCAGATTCTCAATCGCGCCCGGAAGAGCGGGGCGTCCGCCGCCGATATGCTGGGCGACCTTCAGGTGCTTGAGGTGGAGGTCGCGGTTCCCCCCGCTGCCGACGCCGTTCTCGCGTCGGTGGACTCGGCCCTGTCGCGACGGCTGAGCCTTTTTGACAACGCCTATCTTCAACTGTGCATCGACCAGGACACTGCCTTGGCCAGCCGCGATGCCGATCTGCTCCAAGCCGCCGTCGTGCTTGGCGTGGAAATCTTCGACCTGCGTGATTAAAGGCCGCCCCTCGATGACCGAACCCGAAGTCCTGACCCGCATCGAGAACGGCGTGGGCCGTATCACCCTGAACCGGCCCAGAGCGATCCATGCGCTGAACCGGGCCATGTGTGAGGCGATGATCGAGGCGCTGCTGTCCTGGCGGGACGACGCCGCCGTGGCCTCGGTGCTGATCGACCATGCGGGCGAGCGCGGCTTCTGCGCCGGGGGCGACATCCGCATGATCGCCGAGAGCGGGGCGGGGGATGCGTCGGAGGCCAAGGCCTTCTTCAAGACCGAGTATCAGTTGAACCATCTGCTGTTCGATTATCCCAAACCGGTGACGGCCATCGTCGACGGCATCGTCATGGGCGGCGGCGTGGGGATCAGCGAGCCGGCGGATATCCGCATCGCCACCGAGCGCACCACCTACGCCATGCCGGAGACGGGGATCGGCCTGTTTCCCGACGTGGGCGGGGGTTGGTTCCTGTCGCGTCTGCCGGGACAGACGGGCGTCTGGCTGGCGCTGACGGGGGCGCGGCTGAAGGCGGCGGATACGGTGGCGCTGGGCATCCACACCCATTTCGTCCCGAGCATCGACCTTGAGGCCTTCAAGGCCGCGCTGCTGTCGAACCCGGCTGATCCGCGCGAGGAGGCGGATCGCTACGCCTGTCCGACCGAGCCGGAAGAGGCGCCGCTGGACGCCCACCGCGAGGCCATCGACCGGCTGTTCGCCTTTGACACGGTCGAGGACATCTTCGCCGCGCTGGAGGCCGATGGGTCGGACTGGGCGCTGGCGCAGCTGAAGACGCTGAAGACCAAGTCGCCGCAGTCGCTGAAGGTTTCGCTGCGCCAGATCCGCACCGGGGCGACGTTGGCCTCCTTCGCCGAGAACATGGCGATGGAATATGCGCTGGGCGGCCGGGTGGTGCGCACCCACGATTTCCAGGAAGGCGTCCGCGCCGTCATCGTCGACAAGGACAACGCCCCGCAGTGGTCGCCCAAGGACCTGTCGGGCGTCAGCATTGATGCCCTGGACGAACTGTTCGCGCCGCTGCCCGCCGACGAGGCCTGGTCGCCGCTCTGAATCGTCGTTGCGGCGCAACATTTGTTGTTCCGAACGGCCCGTAGGGCTATCTAGGCGGCATGAGTAAGCGCTGGACCCCTGAATCCTGGAGAAACAAGCCCGTCGTGCATATGCCGACGGACTATCCTGACATGGCCGAACTGGCCCGTGTCGAAGACGAACTGCGGGCCATGCCGCCCCTGGTCTTTGCGGGCGAGGCCCGCAAACTGACCCAGCATCTGGCGCAGGTGGAGGCGGGCAACGCCTTCCTCCTCCAGGGCGGCGACTGCGCCGAGAGCTTCAAGGAGTTCTCGACCGACAATATCCGCGACACCTTCCGCCTGATCCTGCAGATGGCGGTGGTCCTGACCTTCGCCGGCCGCAAGCCGGTGGTGAAGGTCGGCCGCATCGCCGGTCAGTTCGCCAAGCCGCGCTCGTCGGCCGTCGAGGAGATCGGCGGCGTCGAGCTGCCGTCCTACCGCGGCGACATCATCAACGGCATGGGCTTCACGCCCGAAGAGCGCGTGCCCGATCCGCAGCGTCTGATGAAGGCCTATAACCAGTCGGCCTCGACGCTGAACCTGCTGCGCGCCTTTGCCGGCGGCGGCTATGCCGACCTGTACAATATCCACCGCTGGACGCTCGGCTTTGCCGACAACGGCGCGGGCGCGGCCTATCGCGAACTGGCCGAGAAGATCACCGAGGCCCTGGCCTTCATGGAAGCGGTCGGCGTTACGCCCGAGACGCACCCTGATCTGTCGCGCGTCGAGGTCTTCACCAGTCACGAAGCCCTGCTGTTGAACGTCGAGAGCGCCCTGACGCGCCTGGAAGGCTCGACCGGTGAATGGTTCGACACCTCGGCCCATATGCTGTGGATCGGCGAGCGCACCCGTCAGTTGGACGGCGCGCACATCGAGTTCATGCGCGGCATCTCGAACCCCATCGGGGTCAAGTGCGGGCCGACGATGACGGCGGAGGACATCCTGCCGCTGATCGACGCGCTGAACCCGGACAATATTCCGGGACGCCTGACCCTGATCGGCCGCTTCGGTCACGACAAGGTCGGGGATCGCCTGCCGGCCCTGATGCGGGCGGTGAAGGCCGAGGGCAGGCGCGTCATCTGGTCGATCGACCCGATGCACGGCAATACGCTCAAGGCCGCCAACGGCTACAAGACCCGGCCGTTCGACCGGGTCATGGGCGAGGTCCGCACCTTCATCGACGTGGCGGAAGCCGAAGGCGTCCATCCCGGCGGCGTGCACCTGGAGATGACCGGTCAGAACGTCACCGAATGTCTGGGCGGCGCCCAGGCGGTGACCGAGGACGAGCTGTCGAGCCGCTATCACACCCACTGCGATCCGCGTCTGAACGCGGATCAGGCGCTGGAACTGGCCTTCCTCGTGGCGGAACGCCTCAAGGTCGGCCGTCAGGCGCGCGCCGAGGCCGCGTGACCTCGTCAGCCGAAAACGAAGGGCCGGGGCGCGTCGCCTATCAGGGCGCGCCCGGCGCCTTCAGCCATGAAGCCTGCCTCGACCTGCGTCCGTGGGACGAGGCGGTCGGGTTCGAGACCTTCGACGGGGCCATCCAGGCCCTGCTGTCCGGCGACTGCCAGTTCGCGCTGATTCCGGTCGAGAACTCGACCATCGGCACGGTCGAGCCCGCCGCCAGCCTGGTGCGCGAGGCGGGACTGGTCGTGGTCAGCGAGGCTTGGCGGCCGATCCGCCTGGCTTTGATGGGGCTGCCCGAGGCGCGGCTGTCGGACATCAGGACGGCCGAGAGCCATCCGGTCGCCCTGCAGCAATGTTCCAAGGCTCTGGATGAGTTGAAGATCGCGCCGGTCGAGGTGTTCGACACCGGCGGGGCCGCCGCCGCCGTGGCCGAAGCCGGCGACCTGACCCGCGCCGCCGTGGCCCCTGCACGTGCCGCCGAGGTTTACGGACTGACGGTCCTGCGCAACGATCTGCAGGATTTCAGCGACAATCGGACGCGATTTGTCCTGCTCAGTGCTCCCGGGGCTTGACCGCGCACGGACTTTGCGCGCTTAAGAGGGGATCGGATCGACCCTGATCCTGAAATCGGACCGGACCCATGTCCTCGCTGCGCGCACAAATGACCCTTGAAACCACCACGCGCGCGGTGGCCGGCTTCTATTTTGGCTACGGCTATTACGGCTTTCGATACGCCGGCTGAGGCGTCGGGCTTTTTCAAACCCTGACTGTCTCACCGGCGACCGCTCTGACCCAGGGCGGCGACGCGATCACACGCATCCCCCATCGAAATTCGAATGCTGAAAGCCCAATCCCATGCCCAATTCCAATCTCCAGCAAGTCTGGCCCGCTGACCAAGCCGAACTGTCGCCCGAGCAGAAGGCGCTGGCCGCCCTGCGCGCCGAGATCGACAGCCTGGACGACCAGATCCTGAACCTGTTCGAGCGCCGCCTCGCCATCGCCGCCCAGGTCGGCAAGGCCAAGGACGCGCCGACCGGCCCCCACACCAAGCTGCGCCCCGACCGCGAACAGGCCGTTCAGGCCCGCGTCCTGAAGCAGTGCGAACCCGAGAACCGCGAGGCGGTCGAGCACCTGTGGCGCGAGATCGTGGGCTGGGGTCTGGCGCGTCAGGGCCGGCTGCAGGTCCACGTCTGGGCCCCCATCGACCCGGCCAAGGCCGTGGACGGCGCCCGCCTGCGCTTCGGCGCCGCCGCCGACATCAAGCTGGTCCGCGATCCGCAGGCCGCGCTGGCGCATGCCGCCGAAGGTCATGGCGTGGCGGTCCTGTCGATCAACACCGACGACGCCTGGTGGATGGGTCTGCGTCGTGAATGGTCGATGCTGAGCGTCTTCGACGGTTATGGCGGCGAGACGCCGACCTCGCTGGCCGTGGGCAAGATCGATCCGCCGGCCCTGCCGACGGGCCGCCGCGTGGTGGTGACGGTCGGCGGCGACGCCGGCGACGGCTCGGGCGCGCGCCGCTGGGGCCTGAACACCAACCACGGCTGGACCCTGGCTCTGACCGACGCCGACGTGGCGCCGGGCGAGGCGGAAGGCTGCGTCGGCGCCATCGGCTGATTAAAGAGTGAACGGGCGTTAAGCCTGTTCCTCAACCCTGTCTCAAAGAGCGGCGTCCACTGTGGCGCTATGAACGCTTCTGTCATTCTGCGGCTTGGTTCGGTCGGCGCCCTCGCGGCGCTGCTGGCCGGCTGCGGCATGACTGAGGCTGATCCTCATCGTTTCGAAAGCGTGGCGGATCAGATTGCTGCCATTCCGTTGTCGCCCCGCAGTGCAGCACCCCGGCGCGAGCCCTCGGGGCCGCGCAACGCGGAGGAAGCCGGCCTGCGTCCCCTCAAAGTGGAGCTGCTGACGCCGCATCAGCTGTGGGACGCTCGCGACGGGCTGACGACCAAGGCCGCCGCCATGCTGCCGGCCATGCCGCAAGTGTTTCATGATCCCGAAACGCCGGCCGATGGTCAGGCGATCTCACCGCCTGCGGCCAAGCCGTTGAGAGGGCACGCTTCTCAACCCGCCAAGGCCGCCCCGGCGCCCTCATCCGGCGCGTTGATCCAACTGGGCGCCTACGCCAGTCAGGCCTCGGCTCAGGCGGCGTGGGATAGGCTGGGGCAGGGGGCGACGACGGGTTTGAGCCCTGTCTTCGAGCCGGTCGAGGTCAACGGTCGGCGTCTGATCCGGCTGAAGGTTCGCGCCGGATCGGCTCAGGCCAAGGCCCTTTGCGCCAAGGCCGCAGCGGCCGATCCATGGTGCGTTCGGGCCGCAGCTGGCGCATCGTCCACAGGCGCAGCTTAAGGTTTCGTTGACGACTGACGCCCTTGGCCCGATCTAGGGGTCTAGGGGCGGGCTGCGAACGATTGAGTCGCGTCTGTCGAAGCAACGGAATCCAAAATGGCGCAGCCTCAGGTCATCGTCATCGGCAATGAAAAGGGCGGGGCGGGCAAGTCCACCCTGGCCATTCACATCGTCACCGGCCTGCTGCACGCGGGCAAGAAGGTCGCCATCATCGATCTGGACCTGCGCCAGCGGTCGATGGAGAAGTTCTTCTCGAACCGTGGGGCGTGGACGGCGGCCAATGCGCAGTCCCTGCCCATGCCGATCGTGCCCGACATGGGCGACGGCAAGGCGCTGGCCAAGGCCGACGAAGCCGAGCAGTTGGCCCGGTTCGAGGCTGCCTACGCGGAGGCGCAAGGGTCCGCCGACATCATCCTGATCGACACGCCCGGCGGCGACACCGCCCTGTCGCGCGCCGCCCATGCCCGCGCCGACCAGATCGTCACGCCGATGAACGACAGTTTCGTCGACTTCGACCTGCTGGGCGAGGTCGATCCGGTGACGCTGGATCTGAAAAAGCCCTCCATCTATTCCGAGAGCGTCTGGGAGGCGCGCAAGCACCGCGCCATCACCGAGGGCCGTCAGGTGACGATCGACTGGATCGTCGTCACCAACCGCCTGGCCGTGGCCGAGGCCCGCAACCGTCGCCGTCTGGAAGAGCGGATGATGAAGCTGGCCAAGCGCGTCGGCTTCCGCGTCGGGCCGGGCCTGCGCGACCGGGTCATCTATCGCGAGTTGTTCCCCTTCGGCCTGACGGTCGCCGACTTGTCGAACGACATCCGCCCGGTATCGGTGTCCCTGGCCCACGTCGCGGCGCGTCAGGAGTTGCGCAATCTGATGCAGGCCCTGGGTCTGGACGACGCCAAAGGGGGCTCGTTGTCTCCGCTGGACGCGGCGGCCTGATCGTCCCATGGGCCTGATCTGGCTGGCGCTCGCCGCCGTGGCGGTCTGGGCGCTGGTCCGGTTGGGCCGCCAGACCGAGCGCGCGCGGCGCGGCCACTGGCGCATTTCCGCGACCATCCTCAGCACGGCCCTGTTCGCGGGAGCGGTTCTGGCCGCCTCCCGCGGGGTCTGGCTGGCGGCGGTGGGGCTGGCGGGGGCAGGCCTGTGGCTGGCGGTTCAGTCGCGCATTCGCATCGTGCCGCCGCGCGCCCCGCGGACTGAGCGTCTGTCCGAGGCTGAAGCGCGGGCTATCCTGGGCGTCCCGGCAGACGCCACGCCTGAAGCCATCCAGTCCGCCTGGCGTCGTCTTATGGCGCGGGCACATCCTGATCAGGGCGGCACCGAAGGGCTGGCCGCGCGCGTCAACGCCGCGCGGGATCGGTTGCTGAAGGGGTGAACTCGATCCTCCCCTGCGAAGCGGGGGAGGGGGACCATGCGGAGCATGGTGGAGGGGGCGAGCGAGGGGCGCTCGATTTTGAAGTGAGTTTCGGGCGGTTCGAAGGGACGAGGGCAGCGTTTGCTTCCGCCCCCTCCACCGCCTGCGGCGGTCCCCCTCCCCCGTAAACGGGGGAGGATCGCCTCGATTAGACGTCCAGATCCGCCACGGCGAAGCGGGCGTTGTCCTGGATGAACTGGTAGCGGGCCTCGGCCTTGCGGCCCATCAGGCGTTCGACCAGATCCTCGATCTCTTCTTCGCTCTCGGGCAGGGAGACGCGGGCCAGGGTCCGCTTCTTCGGATCCATGGTGGTCTCCTTCAGCTGGGAGGCCATCATCTCGCCCAGGCCCTTGAAGCGCCCGATCTCGACCTTCTTGCCCTTGAAGACCGTGGCCATCAGCTCGTCGCGGTGGGCCTCGTCTCGGGCGTATTCCGACAGCGGGCCGGCCGAAATCCGATAGAGCGGCGGCAGGGCCATGAACAGGCGGCCCTGGCGGATGGTCTCGGGCATGGAGCGGTAGAAGAAGGTGATGAGCAGGGCCGCGATGTGGGCGCCGTCCACGTCGGCGTCGGTCATGATGACGATACGCTCGTAGCGCAGGTCTTCGATGTTGAAGCGTGCGCCCGGCTGGACGCCGAGCGCCAGGGCCAGGTCTGACAGTTCGATGTTCTGGCGCAGCTTGTCCGCCGTGGCCGAGGCGACGTTCAGGATCTTGCCGCGCAGGGGCAGGATAGCCTGGGTGGTGCGGTCGCGCGCCTGCTTGGCCGAGCCGCCGGCCGAGTCGCCCTCGACGATGAACAGTTCGGTGCCCTGGGCCGATTGCCGCGAACAGTCGGACAGCTTGCCCGGCAGACGCAGCTTGCGGGTGGCGGCGGCGCGCTGGACTTCCTTGTCCTTGCGGCGGCGCAGGCGGTCCTCGGCGCGGTCGATGACGAAGCCGAGCAGGGCGTTGGCCTGTTTCGGACTTTCGGTCAGCCAGTGGTCGAACGGGTCGCGCAGAAGCTGTTCGGTCAGCCGCTGGCCCTCGGGCGACGACAGGCGGTCCTTGGTCTGGCCCTGGAATTCCGGGTTGCGGATGAAGACCGAGATCAGGGCGCCGGCGTTGGCGATGACGTCCTCGGCCGTGATCTGAGCGGCGCGCTTCTCGCTGATCAGCTCGCCATAGGACTTCAGGCCCTTGACCAGGGCGGAGCGGAAGCCCGCCTCGTGCGTGCCGCCGTCCGGGGTCGAGACGGTGTTGCAGTAGGAGCCGATGAAGCTGTCGACGTCGCCAAAGCCGATGGGCGACCAGGTGACGGCCCATTCCAGCGCGCCTGCCTCGCCCTTTTTCTCCGCGCGGCCGGCGAAGACGGGGGTGACGGTTTCCAACTCGCCCACGCGCTCGGCCAGGGCGTCGGCCAGACCGCCGGGGAAGTGCAGGGTCGCCTCGGCCGGGGTGGCGTCGGTGATGCGTTCCGGGGCGCAGGTCCATCTGATCTCGACGCCGCGGAACAGATAGGCCTTGGCGCGGGCCATGCGGTAGAGACGGGCGGGTTTAAAGGCCGCGCCGACGCCGAAGATTTGCTCGTCCGGATGGAAGCGGATCAGGGTGCCCTTCTTCTTCGAGGGGCCGATCTGCTGGATGGGGCCTTGCACAAGGCCGCGGCTGAAGGACTGCCGCCACTCGAAGCCGTCGCGCCAGACCGTGACGTTCAGATGGTCCGACAGGGCGTTGACCACCGAGACGCCGACGCCGTGCAGGCCGCCCGAGGTCTCATAGGCCTTGCCCGAGAACTTGCCGCCCGAGTGCAGCACGGTCATGACGACTTCCAGCGCCGACTTGCCCGGGTGTTTGGGGTGGGGGTCGACCGGGATGCCGCGCCCGTCGTCGCGAACCGACAGGAAGCCGTCGGCGTCCAGATCGACGGTGATCAGCTTGGCGTGGCGGGCTACGGCCTCGTCCATCGCGTTGTCGAGGACTTCGGCGAACAGGTGGTGCAGGGCGCGCTCGTCGGTGCCGCCGATATACATGCCGGGGCGCTTGCGGACGGGCTCCAGCCCCTCCAGCACTTCGATCGAGGAGGCCGAATAGCCGGTGGCGGCCGCCGTCGCCGCACTGGCGTGCGACGTCAGTTCGACCTTGGGCTCATGCGCGACGGGGGCCGGAGCCGGGATGGGCGCCGGGACAGGCGCTAGTGCGGGTGCGGGCGCTTTTTCCGGAACGCTCGGTTGGGTGGGTTCAGGGTCGTCGAGCGTGGAGAAAAGGTCAGCCATCTACGCAGTCTGGGGCGATTCGGGGTTCGATCTGGTAGGCCCCGCGCCGGTTCGACGCAAGCGCGACGCCGGGGCGGCAGGTTGTTGTGGAGAAGCCTGTGCGGCGATTCACGCCTTCTCCACGAAGCTGTCGATGACCTTCTTCTCGCCGGCCTTTTCGAAGGCGACGACCAGCTTGTTGCCCTCGACCGCGCGGACGGCGCCGTAGCCGAATTTCTGGTGGAAGACGCGGTCGCCGCGCGACCAACTGGAACCGGCCTTGGGGACGGCGGTGGCGATCAGGCGGCCTTCGCCCTCGATGACGGCCTTGCGAGCGGGCGTTGAGGCGGAACGCGCTGGTTGGCCCGAGGTGAAGCTCTGGGCGCGTTTCCAGCCGGGGCTGGAATAGCCGCTGCCGAAGGAGGGGGCCTCGTCCCAGCGGCTCTTGGCCTCTTTCATGCCGGTCGAGGCGCCGTAGTAGCCGGTGTCGGACTGCGGATCGACGTGGGCCAGGGGCAGTTCGTCGACGAAGCGGCTGGGCAGTTGCGAGGTCCAGCGGCCATAGACCAGACGGTTGGCGGCGAAGCTGATGCGCGCGTCCCGCTTGGCGCGGGTGACGCCGACGTAGGCGAGGCGGCGTTCCTCCTCGAGGCCCTTCACGCCCTTTTCGTCGATGCTGCGCTGCGAGGGGAAGACGCCTTCCTCCCAGCCGGGCAGGAAGACCAGCGGGAACTCCAGCCCCTTGGCGCCGTGCAGGGTCATGATCTGCACGGCTCCGGTCTCCGACTCGGGCGCGGCCCGGTCCAGGTCCATGACCAGGGAGACGTGCTCCAGATAGGCTTGCAGCGTCTCGAACGCCTGCATGGCCTGGGTCAGTTCCTTGAGGTTGTCCAGGCGCGTCTGGCCGCTGGTGCGGTCGGCCTTCTGCATGTCGGTGTAGCCGCTCTCGTCCAGCAGGGTCTCGGTCACCTGCCAGTGGGGCGTGCCCATGGTCGCCAGGTCGCGCCAGCGGTCGAGGTCGCGCACGAAGTTGGCCAGGGGCGTGCGGGTGCGGGCCTGAAGCTCGTCCGTGGTGATCAGGTGGCGGACGGCCTGCATGGCCGAGACGCCGTTCTCTCGCGCGATATGCAGGATTTTCTGGACGCTGGTCTCGCCGATGCCGCGCTTGGGCACATTGACGATGCGCTCGAAGGCCAGATCGTCGTCCTCGGACTGGATCAGGCGGAGGTAGGCGTGGGCGTCGCGGATTTCGGCGCGCTCGAAGAAGCGGGGGCCGCCGATGACCTGATAGGGGACGGCCAGCATGACGAAGCGTTCTTCGAACGCCCGCATCTGGAAGGAGGCGCGCACCAGGACGGCCATGTCCTTGTACTTCAGACCGGTCTTGCGGGCGGTCTCGATCTCGTCGGCGATCAGGCGGGCCTCGGCCTCGCCGTCCCAGACGCCGCGCACGCGGACCTTGTCGCCGCTGTCGTCCTCGGTCCACAGGGTCTTGCCCAGACGGTCCTGATTGGTCGCGATCAGGGCCGAGGCGGCGCCGAGGATGTGCTTGGTTGAGCGGTAGTTGCGCTCCAGCTTGACGATCTTGGCGCCGGGGAAGTCGCGTTCGAAGCGCAGGATGTTGTCCACCTCGGCCCCGCGCCAGCCGTAGATCGACTGATCGTCGTCGCCGACGCAGCAGACATTGCCGGTCGAGGAGGTCAGCAGCCGCAGCCACAGATACTGGGCGACGTTGGTGTCCTGATACTCGTCCACCAGGATGTAGCGGAACCGGCGGCGATATTCCTCAGCCAGATCAGCATGTTTCGACAGGATGGTGAGGTTGTGCAGCAAGAGGTCGCCGAAGTCGCAGGCGTTCAGCGTGGCCAGCCGCTTCTGATAGGCGGCGTAGAGGGCGTGGCCCTTGCCGTTGGCGAAGTCCTCGCCGGGCGGCAGCTTCTCGGGCGTCCAGCCGCGGTTCTTCCAGTGGTCGATCAGGTGGGCCAGCGACTTGGGCGTGTGCTTCTTGGTGTCGATATTGGCGGCTTCGAGCAGTTGCTTCAGCAGCCGTTCCTGATCGTCGGTGTCCAGGATGGTGAAGCTGGATTTCAGTCCGACCAGTTCCGAATGGCGTCGCAGGATCTGGGCCGCGACCGAGTGGAAGGTGCCGAGCCAGCGCAGGCCCTCGGCCGAGGGGCCGATCAGGTGGGTGATCCGCTCGCGCATCTCGCGCGCGGCCTTGTTGGTGAAGGTGACGACCAGCAGTTCCCACGGCTTGGCCCGGCCGGTGGCCAGGATGTGGGCCAGACGGGTGGTCAGGACGCGGGTCTTGCCGGTGCCGGCGCCGGCCAGGACCAGAACCGGCCCCTCGGTCGTCTCGACCGCCAGCCTCTGTTCGGGGTTCAGGCCGGACAGGTAGTCGCGAACGCCGGCGGCGCCGTCGGGCGACTGGGCGCGCGCGAGGTCGGAAATGCGGGGGGCGGGCAGGTCGGTCACAGGATAAGCGGCTCACGCAAGGCGGATTCGGAGGAGAACATAAGCAGCACAGAGACCAAAGTCAGGCCCTTGCGAAAAATGGCCGGCGGGAACCGCCAAGCCTGACCCCCGTTCTCTCGACCTCAGGGGAAGCGATGGAAGGGAAACGAATGGCTGAGAGCTCAAGCGGAGGCGGCAACGCCGGACTGGCTTTTATCGTTGGCGGCCTGGTGGTCGTGGTGGCGGTCTTGGCCTGGTTCCTGTTTGGCAGGGGCGGCGTGCCGGAGACCAAGAAGGTCGACGTCGATGTGAAGCTGCCAGAGGTGTCGGCGCCGGCCGCGCCGGGCGGTCAATAAAGGAGCGCTGGAATGACGGATCCCAATATCCCGCCGCCTGATCGCGTCGTGCATCAGACGACGATCAACACCACGACCCCTGAACGAAAGGGCGGCGGCGGCTTGCTGGCCCTCATCGTTGGCGGGCTGATCGTCGCGGTCGCGGTGATCGGCTGGTTCCTCTATTCGGGCGGACGTCCCGCCGCGCCCGAGGCGCCGGACGTCAATCTGAACATCAATGTTCCGAGGCCCAAGCTGCCGGAGGCGCCGAGATTGCCTGACCGGCCGGTCTTGCCCGACGTGCCCCGCCCTGCCGAGCCGCCGACCGTTTCGGCGCCGACGCCCGAGCCTCAGGGCCGATGATGGGACGGGGACCGGTCAAGGTGGCCCTAAAGCGCGCCTATGAACCCGCCGCCTCTGATGACGGTCAGCGGGTTCTGGTCGACCGGCTGTGGCCGCGCGGCGTGAGCAAGGACAAGGCGGCGATCGATCTGTGGCTTAAGGAGATCGCGCCCAGCACCGGCCTGCGCCAGTGGTTCGGCCATGATCCCGCGCGATGGGAGGAGTTCCAGCGTCGCTACCGGGCCGAACTGGACGCCAACACCGAGATCGTGGCGCAATTGACCCAGGCGATCCGCGCGGGGAAGACGACGCTGATCTATGGCGCGAAGGACGAGGCGCACAACGACGCTGTCGTGCTGGCGGCCTATCTGGAAGGGAAGTGAGCAGTCATATCCCACCGCTCATCCCCGCCTTCGCCGGATGAGCGCGGTTTGGAGGCCTACTTCAGCCGGTAGCTGATGGTGGTGACGACGCGGACCTTCTTGTTCAGGGACGTGGCTTCGTCGCCAGTCCCGTCGCGGGGCAGGATTTCGAATGAGCCCTGACCCGCTGACTTGATCGGCCCCAGCGGGGCGCCGGAGTCCTTGGCGAACTGGACGGCGCCGGTGCGGGCGGCGGCGGTGGCCTCGGCGATCATGGCGGGGCGGACGTCGTTGAGCTTGGTGAAGATGTAGGACGGTCCCTGGAAGTCCTGCAGCACCACGCCCTGACGGACCAGGTCGTTCAGGTTGCGGGTGGTGGTCTGGACCCGATCGACGTCGTTGGTGCGCACATTCACCGTCTGGGTCAGGATGAAGCGCGGCCCGCCGGTCTGGCTGGCGTATTCGCGCGAGCGGGTGTCGACGACGCCCAACTGACCCAGGTCAACCGCGGTGTCGGGATAGCCCTGGGCCTTGAGGAACTGGCGCACGATGACCAGATCGCCGTCGATGCGGGCCTGAACCTCGGACAGGACTTCGCCGGAGGCTGTGAAGCGGATCGGCAGGACGGCCAGATCGGCCTTCACGTCGCGCTCGGCCAAGCCGCGCACGGTGACGGAGCGGTCGCCCACGCGGGCGTTGACCACCCCCTGGCCGATCAGCGCGCCGCCGCCGATCAGGCCGAGGGCCAGCAGACCGCCGATGACGGCGGCGGGGATCAGGCGGTTGTCAGTGGTCATATGTCTGTTCCTGCAAAGCTGCGGTCGCCGCCGGTCCATTGCAGGGCCAAAACCCGGCAGGCCGAGGCGAGGGGGCGGCGGCCGCGCCATTCGTCGATACGGATCAACAGAGCGGCGCGGCCGAGGTTCAGTTCAGCCCCGATGGCGTCCAGCACCGCCCAGAATTCCGGTTCCAGCGCCACAGAGGTGGCGTGGCCGGACAGGAGGACGGAACGCTTGGCGAGGCTGCTCACGGTTTAGCGGACGCCGAGGGCGAGCGGGGCGATCAGCGGAAGGAAGCGCATCGGAGAGATCCTGTTCACGGGCGAGCTTAGCAGAACGTGCGAGCGTCACATAAGGCTGCAAGACGTGAGGCGCGGCAGCCACGATCAGATGCTAACGGAGGTCCCGGTTTCGTTTCCGTGAGTCGCCTTGAGGCCCTGCCTGTGACCCAGCCTGTGAAGTCCCCGATGTCTCCAGCCGCGCTGGCGCTGGGCGGGATCGGCGTCTGCGCCCTGATCTGGGGCACGACCTGGTACGCCATCACCTTCCAGCTGGGTGCCGTCGATCCGGTGGTGTCGGTGGTGATGCGCTTCGCCATCGCGGCGGCGGTGTTGGCCCTGGTGGTCAAGGCGACCGGCGGACGATTGGCCATGACGCGGCCGCAGCACCTGATGGCCATGGGGCAGGGACTGTTCTCCTTCGCGATCAGCTACGCCTTTGTCTATGCGTCCGAGGAGAAGATCGCTTCGGCCGTAGTGGCGGTGATCTTTGCGGCTCTGGCCTTTCTCAACCTGATCCTGTTCCGCGTGGCCTCCAAGCAGAAGGCGGCGCCGGCGGCCTGGCTGGGCGCCGGCATGGGGGTGGTCGGGGTGGCGGTCCTGTCGGGCGGCGAGGTCATGGGCGCCGGCCTGGGGCTTCATGCCGTCGAGGGCGTGACCTTCGCCCTGATCGCGGTGGTCGCCTCGGCCTTCGGCAACTGGTTCGCCTGGAAAGGCCAGCAGGCGGGCGCGCAGGTCCTGCCGGGCACGGCCTGGGCCATGGCCTACGGCACGGGCGCGCTGGCGCTGTACGGCCTGGTGACGGGGGTGTCGTGGTCGGTGGCGTGGAGCCCGGCCTATGTCATCTCGCTGCTGTATCTGTCTCTGTTCGGCTCGGTGATCGCGTTCGGCCTGTATTTCACCATCGCCCGGGCGCGCGGCTATGCCCTGGCCAGCTATATCTCGGCCCTGACGCCGCCCATCGCCATGCTGGTGTCGGTGATGTTCGAGGGGGCGACGTTCGGGGTCATCGCCCTGCTGGGACTGGCGCTGGTGCTGGCCGGGCAGTTGTTCCTGATCCGCGCGCCGAAGCGGTCGGCGGCCTAGCCCCGTCTTTAAGCGCAATAACAAACCGCTCATCCCGGCGGACGCCGGGATCCAGTGAGAGCCCCACGCGCGACGTTTGTAGCCAAATAACTGGACCCCGGCGTCGCCGGGGTGAGCGGATAGGTATGTTAAGTCTCCGGCTCGTCCAGCTTGTGACCATCCAGCTTCGCGGCGGCGCGGTTGCGCTCCTGTTGCGTCGTCTGGCGTTCCGCCTTGGTGCGGCCGAAGGTCAGCCGATTGGCGTCGGCGGCGCGTCTGCCCTCGACCTTGTCGCGGGCCTTCCTCGCCTTGTTCAGATTGACGACTTCGCCCATCAGACGTGACCCTCGGGGCTGTCCTTGGCCCAGGCGCGTTTCAGGGCCGGACGACCGCCGATGCGCTGGGCGTATGAATCGTAGGGCTCGCCCGGCGGCATGGCCCCGCGGAACCATTGCAGCAGACTGCCGAACAGGATGTCGAGGGCGGAGAACTCGCCCAGGATATAGCCGCCGCCCTTGATGGCCGCGCGCCAGCGCTGGTCCAGCGCGGCGTAGCCGGCCTTGCGCAGATCGTTCAAGCTGTCGGGCGGACCCGAGGTCAGGACGCTTTCCAGCACATTGTTGTAGAGACCCAGCCACGACAGATACTCGGCCCGGCGCGGATCGTTCGGGCCGGGCGCCATCTTCGCCTCGGGATAGCGGTCGGTCAGGAAGAGGAAGATCAGCACCGACTCGATCAAGAGTTGGCCGTCGACGCTGACCGAGGGGGCCTGTTTCAAGGGGTGCGGATTGGTCGGGTCCGCGCGGCCCTGACCGCCCTGCCGCTCGATCTCGACGTAGTGGATCTCGTAGTCGGCCCCCAGTTCCTCCAGCAGCCACAGCAGGCGGGTGGAGCGGGACTGGGGCGCGTGGTGAACCAGCAGCGACATCGTGAACTCCCTGAACGGCCCTGCCATGGACCCGAACGCGGTCGTGGGGGTTATCCCATCACCCGCAGCAGGAACGGAGAATGCCATGATAAGCGCCTCGATGATCAAGGAACATCTTGAAGTCGTCGGCTCGGACGGCGGCCATGTCGGTCGAGTGGACCATGTGATGGGCGATCAGATCGAGCTGGCCAAGATGGACATCGGCTCGGGCATGAAACACCACATGATCCCGGTCAGTTGGGTCGATCGTGTGGACGACCACGTCCACCTGAGCATGACCAAGGACGAAGCCAAGTCGCGTTGGGCCGTGAAACACTGAGGACAGGCTTACCGCGAATTCATCCGGGCCCCGCTGTAACAGGCGGGGCCTTTCGCCATATCAGGGGCGGCGCGCAGATCGCGCAGGGGAGACGGCCTTGATTCGACTGATCCTGAACCTGCTGTGGTTCTTCCTGGGCGGCTTCGCCTCGGGCCTGGCCTGGCTGTTTGGCGGGGTGCTGCTGGCCCTGACGGTGGTGGGTCTGCCGTGGGCCTTCGCCGCATGGCGGATCGCCAGCTATTCCTTCTGGCCGTTCGGGCGAGAGATCGTCTGGCGCGAGCCCAACCCGGCCGATCTGGGCGCGGGTTGCCTCGGCCTCGGACTGAACCTGATCTGGCTGGTTCTGGCCGGCTGGTACATCGCCCTGGCCCACATCCTGATCGCCGTGCCGCAGTTCGTCTCGATCATCGGCATCCCGTTCGCGCTGAAGAACGTCGAACTGGCCAAGCTGTCGCTGGCGCCGGTGGGGCGGACGATTAGGGATAGGCGCTGACCTTTACATCCCGCTCATCCCGGCGGACGCCGGGATCCAGTGAGAACTTCGTCACCGGCATTGGACCTCTCGCGGCCGCGTCTGAAGCCAAAGGACTGGACCCCGGCGTCCGCCGGGGTGAGCGGAACAAATAAAAGCGCCGGCCAGGGCGAACCTGACCGGCGCTTCTGTCTAGCTGTGTCGCTTAATC
This sequence comes from Brevundimonas sp. 01N35, assembly GCF_056399785.1. Lineage (NCBI taxonomy): Bacteria > Pseudomonadati > Pseudomonadota > Alphaproteobacteria > Caulobacterales > Caulobacteraceae > Brevundimonas > Brevundimonas sp. 01N35. The sequence goes on along the minus strand of NZ_JBFTRZ010000002.1, from coordinate 311,084 downwards.
TCAGCCCGGCGAGATCATCTTCTCGGGACGGACGGCTTCGTCGAACTCGGCGTCGGTCAGGTAGCCGCCGCCGACGGTTTCCTGGCGCAGGGTGGTGCCGTTCTTGTGCGCGGTCTTGGCGATCTTGGCGCAGGTGTCATAGCCGAGGCGGCCGTTCAGGGCCGTGACCAGCATCAGCGAGTTGTTCAGGCCACGCGCGATGTTGTCCTCGCGGGCCTCGATGCCGACGACGCAGTTGTCGGTGAAGCTGATGGCCGCGTCGGCGACCAGGCGGACCGACTGCAGGAAGTTGTAGGCCATCACGGGGTTGTAGACGTTCAGCTCGAAGTGGCCTTGCGAGCCGGCGAACGACAGGGCGGCGTTGTTGCCGAACACCTGGGCGCAGACCTGGGTCAGGGCTTCACACTGGGTCGGGTTGACCTTGCCCGGCATGATCGACGAGCCGGGCTCGTTTTCCGGCAGGGCCAGTTCGCCCAGACCCGAACGCGGGCCGGAGCCGAGGAAGCGGATGTCGTTGGCGATCTTGAACAGCGAGGCGGCGACCGTGTTGATCGCGCCGTGGCTGAAGACCATGGCGTCGTGGGCGGCCAGGGCCTCGAACTTGTTCGGGGCGGTGGTGAAGGCCAGGCCGGTGATGGCGGCGATGTTCTCGGCGACCTTTTCAGCAAAGCCGATCGGCGCGTTCAGGCCGGTGCCGACGGCGGTGCCGCCCTGGGCCAGTTCCATCAGGCGGGGCAGGGTCTGCTCGATGCGCTCGATGCCCATGGCGACCTGATGCGCATAGCCGCCGAACTCCTGACCCAGGGTCAGAGGCGTGGCGTCCTGGGTGTGGGTGCGGCCGATCTTGATGATGTGGGCCCAGGCCTTGGCCTTGGCGTCCAGCGCGGCGTGCAGGTGCTTCAGCGCGGGCAGCAGGTCGTTGACCACCTGTTCGGCGCAGGCGACGTGCATGGCCGTGGGATAGGTGTCGTTCGACGACTGGCTCATGTTGACGTGGTCGTTGGGGTGGACCGGCTTCTTGGAGCCCATCTCGCCGCCCAGCATCTCGATGGCGCGGTTCGAGATCACCTCGTTGGCGTTCATATTGGACTGGGTGCCCGAACCCGTCTGCCAGACGACCAGCGGGAAGTGGTCGTTCAGCTTGCCTTCGATCACTTCATTGGCGGCGGCGATGATGGCGTCGGCCAGCTTGGCGTCCAGCTTGCCCAGATCGCGGTTGGTCTCGGCGGCGGCGCGCTTGACGATGCCAAGGGCGCGCACGACCGGCAGAGGCATCTTTTCCCAGCCGATCTTGAAGTTGCCGAGCGAGCGCTGCGCCTGCGCGCCCCAGTAGCGGTCAGCGGCGACCTCGATGGGGCCGAAGGTGTCGGTTTCAATGCGGACGTTGCTCATCGCAGGCTCGTTCTCAGACGTGGCGGGAAGATGCCCGGCGGTGTAGCACGCAGACACGGCGGGGCAAGGCGGCCCGACCATTGGCTAAGGGAGCAAGGCGCGCGTGGAAGGCTGGATCGGCACAGGCAAGGTGCGCGGACGCGAGGTCGGCGACACGGTCGAGATCACCATCGACGGCCTGACCACCCAGGCCAAATACTACAAGCCGCTGGCCTATGAGTTCTTCCGCAAGGAATGGACGTCCCGTCCTGCCTGGGGCGACTACACGGTCGAGATCCTGATGGAGCACGTCGGCGACGCGCCGTGGATGGACCTCGACAACCTGGCCAAAGCCCTGTTGGATTCCATCAAGGGCTATCTGTTCCATGACGACAGCCAGGTCGCCCGCCTGCTGGTCGAGCGCCGCGAGGGCGAGCGCGAGCGGATCACGATCCGGGTGTTGCCGAGAGAGTGAGACGGGCGTGTCCGCTTTTGAGCGGACCGGATCGTCGCTATGAGCCGCTCGGCGCCGTCGCGGTTTTCTTGCCAGGCTCTATCGGTCAGACTGAAGCAACAGAATCAAGCTTGGGGAGCGCGTGGAAGTGACAGGCCATATGGTCAACCGGGCGGGATTTGAGGTCTATCGCGGCAAGGGCCGACGCGCGCGCCGGCTGCGAGCCGCCTCGGGAGGCGTGTTCTTCCGCCTCTTCATGATGTGGCTGCGTCGCGGGGGGTAAGCCGTCGCCCTTTGCCAGCACTAAAAAAGGCCGCCGGGCGAACCGGCGGCCTTTTTGCTGTTCGAGGTTATCCGATCAGAATTTGAAGCTGGCCCGCAGCAGCAGGGTGTAGCGGACGTAGTCTTCCAGAAGTTCTGCATCGCCAGTGATGGCCAGCATGCCCAGTTCGTTGCCCACGTTCAGGCGGAAGCCGAGGATGGGGCCGCCGCCTTCGATGCTGGCGGGATCCAGGGTGAAGGCGTCGCCGCCCGAGGCGAAGCGGGCGATGGTCGTGCCGGCGTCGACCGAGAAATTCTGGCGCCAGCCGAGGCGAACCTCTGGGCGAATCCAGCCGTTCTGGCCGAAGCCGTAGCCGATGTTCACGGCCGCGACGCCGGAGAACATGTGGCCGTCGCGATCTTCGATCTTGAGGTCGAAGCCGTCGCCGCCGCCCTTTTCGGTGCGTGCGCCTTCGCTCAGCGAGAAATATTCGCCGTAAATTTCAGGACGGACGTTCACCCGACCGAAGGTGCGCTCGTAAGAGGCACCGCCGGCGGCGGCCAGGGTGAAGCCATGCCAGTCGGATTCATTCTTCAGGTTCAGGCCGTCGGCGACCAGTTTCCGGGTCGCGTTGAACGAGGCATAGCCTCCCGCTGCGCGAGCCCAGGTCGTCCAGTACTGGCCCTGGGCGCGCCAGTAGAGACCCAGTTCCAGCAGATTGGCGGATAGAACTTCCTCGGCCGCGGCCTCGGGGTCTTGCAGATCGGAAGAGGTGAAGGCGGCGGAAATGCCGACCGCGCCCATGCCGGTGCCGCGTTCGACGCCGCCCGCCACGCCGAAGCCCTCGGAGCGGAAGCCGTAGGATTCGGTCTTGTCCTTGTCGGCGTAGAAGTTGATTTCCTGAACCCAGGCGCTGGTTTCGCCCTGCGCGGCCGAGGCGTTGCGGCCGGTCAGGGCGCGGGTCACGGCGTCGACGCCGCTGGCCAGGGAGAGCAGGGGACCGCCCGAGTGGTCGGGCAGCATCTGCTCATAGATGTCGAAGAAGCCGTCGCGGCCGGTCTGGCTCAGGACAGCGTTGCGGATCGCCTCGTTCTGGCCGAGCGCGCCGTAGATCGAATCATAGGCCGCGGCCTCGACCTTGATCATGCCGGCTTCTTCCGCCGAGCGGCGGCGGGCGTCGACATAGACCTGACCTGCGGCGGCGTCGGTTCCCGCCTTGACGACGAAGGCGTAGGGCGAGTTGGCCTGAACCGCGCCGGCGTCGATGGCGCCGACATTGAGCGTGTTCGCGTCAATGATCGTGAAGCGAGTGGGGGCTTGCAGAAGGGAGTTGAACCGCACGCCCAAGCCAGCGCCGGTGGCGATATTGGCGGTTCCGCTTACCTTGAAACCGCTGTTCGAGCCGTTCCCCGGATCCAGCGTCACGATCAGATCGCCGTCTGCGCCGACATTCAGGTTGCTGATCGCCGTGACGCCGCTCTGCCGGGCGTCGAGCGTGCCTTTGGAAATGTCGATGTCCAGTTGGCCGTCCGAGTTGGTGATCGCGCCGCGAACCACGGCGCCGCCCGAGATGGACAGTCGGTCGGCGCCCGCGCCGAACGAGATGTCGCCCTGGACCAGGCCGTTCTGGATATCGAGGAAGTCGGCGCCGGACCCGAGACGGATGTCTCCGTACGTCGAGGGCTCGCGAGAATCGGTGACCCCGTCGCCGTCGGTGTCGGGATCCCCTGCGGTAGCGGTTCCTGGGATGCCCTTCTGGGTGAAGGTGACACCGGATGTATTGGCGCTGACGTCGATCGCGGTCGCCTTGCCGGTGATCGGGTCGCCCTTGTCATTGGGAGAGACGTTGGCCTGGATCGAGCGGGTGTTGGTGATCGAGGTCAGGCTGCCGCTGAGGTCGGCGATCGCGGTCGTATTGGCGGCGCCGCCGCCCGTCGTTGCGGCGATCATTCCGTCATTGTTGATCGACGACACGTTCGCGCCGGCTTCGATACGGATCGCCGTGACCTGATTTGCGCCATCGGAGGCCGAGGCGGCGCTGATGGCGCCGGTATTGATCACCGTCGGCGTGGTGGCGCCCGCCGCGAAGCGGATGGCGGTGGCGTCAGCGTTGTTCGCGAGCACCGCGATGGAGCCTTCGTTCCGTACGCCGCCCTGGATCGTCACCGCCTGACCGCCGGCGACCCCGAACTGAACGGCGGTCGGAGCGACGTCGTCATAGACGCCGATGCCGAAGATCTCGCCGCGATTGACGAAGCCGTAGGCGTTGTTTCCTGTGCCCGCGACGCCCAGCGTCACGCTGTTGGCCGTGGAGCCGACGAGCACTGCGGGCGCCGCCCCATAGGTCGTGATCTTGGCTGTGGTTTCGCTGGCGTCGGGCAGACCGTCGCCGTCACGATCCGGATCATCGCGGTTCTTGATGCCGTCGCCGTCATCGTCCTCGTCGCCGTTCTTGACGCCGTTGCCGTTGTCATCGCCGTCGATTCCTGCGGCGCTGTAGGCGGGGGCGGCGTCGAACAGCACGCCCTTGGAGACGTCGCCAGCGATGCGCACGGCCGACCCGCCCTGGAGCAGATCGTCAGCGTCGAGATTTTCGAGGAAGAGGGTTTCGGACGGCACAGAGCCGCTGGTGGGCTTGTTGTTCGGCCGGGTCGTGTAGCGGTAGCCCGTTGACGTGATCGTCCCCTGAATGGCGACGCGGCCATTGACAGCGCCGTCCACCGCTACGCCGACGGCGTTCTCGCCTCGGGCCGTTACGGAACCCAGGATATTGACGTTGCCCGTCACAGGTCCGCTGAGGCTGACGCCGCGCGTATTATTGCCTGTGACGTCGACGTTGCCGAAGCTGGTCAGGTTGCCGACCAGGGGGGCTTCGACCGAAATGCCGTACGAGTTGTTGCCCTCGACCAGAATCGTGCCCGTCGACTCGATCATGATGTCGCCGGTCTTGGCGGCAGGTCCAGTGACCCGCAGGCCGTAGCGGCCCGTGCCGGAGGCGAAGGGACCGTCCGCGTCGCCGTCCTTGTCTGTATCCTTGTATTCTTCGATGTCGTCGGTGATCGAGATCGTCCCACCGATCGTGATCGGGCCGGTCGTTCCGCCCTGGGCCAGGATGCCGGTCGCGCCGTCGGCGGCCTTGGCCATCGTGATCGAGGAGCCGCTGTCGAGGTCCACGCCGTGGTTGGAATCAATGGTGACGGCGGCGCCGCTGGTCACGGCGACCGAACCGCCATTGGCCAGGCGGATGCTGTCCGGGGCCGTACCGGTGGCGTTGGAGGTCGAGATCGGGGTTGTGCGAGCGGTCGAGATCACCACCTCGGCCTGAGCCCCGGCGGCAGCCATCAGGGGGGCGATCGCCACCGCGGTCGCGAGCAGAATACGCATTAGTTAGAAACCCCTCGTGGACACACGCGCAAGGACGCCGAACGCCCGTTTAACAGGCTCGCCGCCGCCATGCCCCAAGTTTCTCGAATTTGAGGCGAATGCAAGGCCGGGGTTAGGCCGACGAAGCTGAACGGGAGATGAAGGCCCCCATTCTGCGCCGACGGACGGGGGTTCTGAAAATGGATGCTTGAGCGGAGCAGTTTCCGGCGCTACGGGCGATTCATGGTGAGTTCCAAACGCGCGCGTCGCATCCAAAGTCGAGCCAGCCGCCTTACGGCGTTGAACTCGGGAGAGGCCGCCGCAATGAGCATGAGCGATATCGACGTCCAGGAGAGCGAGCTTCGCCTGTTTCCTGGGCTGGACGAGGAAGTCGCCGAGACTCTGCGGACGCTGAAGGCTTCGACGGCCGACCCGCGTCCGCGATTGGTGGACACGACCATGCTGTTCGCGCCCCGCTCGGGCGGGGTGAAACGTTATCTCCTGTCCAAAAAGGCCTGGCTTGAGGCGAATCGGCCTTCGGTGGCTCACACTCTGGTGGTGCCGGGGGCCAAGCATAAGGCGGGGGCGGACGGCATCGTCCAGCTTCACGCCGCAAAGCTGCCGTTCGGCGATGGCTATCGCTGGCCCAGTTCGGTGCGGCGCTGGGGGGCCTGGGTGGCGTCGATGAACCCGGCCGTGATCGAGGCCGGCGACCCTTATACGCCGGGGCAGGGCGCGCTTGAGGCCGGTCAGCGGGCGGGGTGTCCGGTCGTCGGCTTCTGTCATTCGGATCCGGCGGGTCTGGCGGCGCTGCATTTCGGCGAGTGGGCCAAGAAGCCGGTCGAGAAACGCTGGGCCAAGCTGTTTTCGCAGTTCGACCGCGTTGTTTCGCCCAGCCGCTTCATCGCGCGCCGGCTGGAGGAGGCGGGCGTCGACGGGATCGTGATTCGGCCGCTCGGGGTCGAGGTCGAGACCTTCCATCCCGATCGGCGGGACCGCGACTGGCTGCTGAAGAAGCTGGGCCTGGGCGCGGAGGCGCGCCTGCTGTGCTTCGCGGGCCGTCCGGCCAAGGAAAAGAATGTCGACGTCCTGATCGACGCGGTGCAGCGCCTGGGCGCGCCCTATCATCTTGTGCTGGTCGGGGCCGGGGCCGGGATGCCGCCCGAGGATCGGGTGATCTCGCTGCCCTATGAAAAGGACCCCCGGGCCGTGGCGCGGATCATCGCCAGCTGCGACGCCTTCGTGCACGCCAACGACAAGGAGCCGTTCGGCTTGATCGTGCTGGAGGCCATGGCCTGCGGTCGCCCGGTCGTGGGCGTCGATGCAGGCGGGGTGGCCGAAACAGTCGACCTGAACGTGGGCCAGTTGGCGCGCTCGGCCGACCCCGCCGACTACGCCGAAGCGATCGAGGCGCTGTTCGCGCGGGATGTGGAGGCCCTGGGTCAGGCGGCGCGGGTCAAGACGGTCGAGCAATTCGCCTGGAACCGGGTCTTCGAGGACCTGTCGATGCTTTACGGCGAACTGAGCGGTCGCTCCGAGTTCGTCATGCCGCAAGATGTCGCGCCGCTGAACTAGCCGCGCGGAATCCGCACGCGGTCATGTGCGGCGGCGCATCGTGCTGACGATGTAATGATAAGAGAGGCGGCGCCCGTCGGGGGCGGGGCGCGCCATTCTCTTCGCTGAAGAGAATGGCGCGAGTGACGGGACTCGAACCCGCGACCTCCGGCGTGACAGGCCGGCACTCTAACCAACTGAGCTACACCCGCGTTCCCCTCCGCGAGGAGGAGAAGCGCCGATTAAGGGCGACTCACGATGGGGTCAAGCGCAATGTGCGAAGAGGCTGAAAAAAGCTGCGAATTCAGCTTTTAGCGCCCGCAGTCGAGGCCTGGAGCATCCGGCGCCGCGGTCGCGCCGGAGCCAAGCGCCTTCTGCATGAAGACCACGTCGCGCCAGGCGTCGAACTTCCACCCGGCGGCGTGGAATATGCCGACGTGTTCGAAGCCGGCGGCGGCGTGCAGGGCGATGGATCCGGCGTTGGCGCTGTCGCCGATCACCGCCACCATCTGACGCATCCCCAAGGCTTCGCAGGCGCTCAGAAGGGCGTCCAGCAGGGCCTTGCCGACGCCGCGCCCGCGAAACGCCTCGGCCACATAGATCGAGTCCTCGACCATGTAGCGATAGGCGGCGCGCAGGCGGTAAGGGCCGGCATAGGCGTAGCCCGCCACTGCGCCGTCGATCTCGGCGGTGAGGACGGGAAGGCCGAGCGCGGCGGGCGCGGCCAGGCGCACCCGCATCTCGTCCGTCGAGGGGACGTCCAGTTCGAACGTCCCCGTGCCGTTCAGTACGCTGTCCGCGTAGATGGCCGTGACGGCCTCCAGATCGGCGTCCGTGGTCGGCCGGATGATCACGCCTTTTGCCAGCCCTTTTCGACTGCCCAGACGGCGAAGGCGTAGTCGTGGGCGACGTCCTTCAGATAGTCGAACCGGCCCGACGAACTGAAGTGGCCCGCTGTCATGTTGATCTTCAGCAGCACGGGATTGCCCGAGGTGGTCGCGGGCCGCAGCTTGGCGACCCACTTCTCAGGCTCCCAATAGGTGACGCGCGGATCGGACAGGCCGCCCGTCGCCAGCACCGCCGGGTAGGGCTTGGCCTCCACCTGATCATAGGGGCTGTAGCTGTACATGTAGTCGTAGGCGGCGGCGTCCTCGATGGGATTGCCCCACTCAGGCCATTCCGGCGGCGTCAGCGGCAGGGAGGTGTCGCTCATGGTGTTGATGACGTCGACAAAAGGCACGCTGCCGATCACGCCGGCCCACAGGTCGGGCCGCATATTGGTGACCGCGCCCATCAGCAGGCCGCCAGCCGATCCGCCCTGGGCGACGATCTTGCCGGCCGTGGCGTAGTTCTGGCCGATCAGATGTTCGGCGGCGGCGATGAAATCGGTGAAGGTGTTCTTCTTGGTCATCCGCCGGGCGTCCAGGAACCAGCCCCAGCCCTTGTCCGAGCCGCCGCGGATATGGGCGATGGCGTAGATGAAACCGCGATCCACCAGCGACAGTCGGTTGGTCGAGAAGCTGGCCCCCATCGGGATGCCGTAGGAGCCGTAGCCGTAGAGCAGCAGGGGCGCCGAGCCGTCGAGGGGGGTGGACTTTTTGCGCAGCACGGTCACCGGCACCAGCTGGCCGTCGGACGCCGGGGCGTTGAGCCGCTCGACCACATAGTCGGCGGGGTTGTGGCCCGAAGGGACCTCCTGAACCTTGCGCAGGGTGCGTTCGCGCGATTTCAGATCGTAGTCATAGGTCGAGGTCGGCGTCGACGGCGAGTTGTAGCCATAGCGCATGACCGTGGTGTCGAACTCCGACGCACCGCCCAGCGACAGGGCGTAGGCGGGCTCGTCCACGGCGATCTCATGCTCGGCGCCCGAACGGTCGCGGATGACGATCTTCGTATTGGCGTCGGCGCGCTCCTGACGGCCCAGATAGTCCTTCACAAGGGCCACGCCCTCGATGAAACGGCCGGGCGTGTGGGGGACCAGATCTTTCCAGGCGGCCTTGGCCGGGGCGTCGGTCGGAGCCTCGACCACCTTGAAGTCGATGGCCTCGTCGGCGTTGGTGCGTATCACCCAGCGATCGCCCCAGTGGTCCAGCTCATACAGGCGGCCGACGTGGCGCGGTTCGGCCACGACGGGCGTCGCGGTCGGGTTCGCGCCGGGAATGATACGGCCTTCCGAGGTCTCCTGATTGCCGATGCCGATGACGATGAAGGCGTCGTCCGAGGTCCGGTGGACGCTCTGGAACATGCCGTCGTCGGTTTCTTCATAGACCAGGGTTGTCTCGCCGCCGCGCGCGGGACGACGGAAGATCTTGTCCGGGCGGCCGTTGTCGTCGCGGTTGGTCCAGAAAATCCACTGGCTGTCCGGCGAGAAGGTGAAGTTCTCGGTCGCCGATTCGATGGTGTGGGGCAGGACCTCGCCGGTCGCCAGATCCTTGACGTAGATCTTGAAGACCTCGGAGCCCTGCGCGTCCTCGGCATAGGCGAACAGGGCGTGGTCGGGGCTGTGCTCGACAGCCGAGACCTCCGAATAGGCCTTGCCCTCGGCCAGCTTGTTGCAGTCCAGCAGGAGCTGAGGCGTCGGGGCCTTGATGAAGTTCTTGGTCACGGGCTGGCCGTCGACCATCCAGGTCCCCTGGCGCTCGACCCGCATATAGCGCGGGTGCTGCTCGCCGGTGCGGTACTCTGTGAAATATTCCCAGGCGCCGTCGGCCTGGGGCACAGAGGAATCATCCTCCTTGATGCGGCCCTTCATCTCTTCGAACATCGCGGCCTGCAGCGGCAGGGTCGAGGCCATCATGGCTTCGCGATAGGCGTTTTCGGCGGTCAGGTGTTCCTTGACGTCGGCCTTGATCAGCGACGGATCGCGCAGCACGGCCTGCCAGTTGTCGTCCTTCATCCACTGATAGTCGTCGGTGCGGACGCGGCCCAACTGTTCGATGCGGACGAGGATCTTCTTGGCGACGGGCGGGACAGGCAGGGACATCGAGGCTCCGGTAGTCGAACGGGCTAGGGCGGGGGAGGCGGCGGCCAGACCGACGGCGGCGGTCGAGGCGATCAGTTCGCGGCGATTCATGGCGTGAGGCTCCCCTGTGTTTCGGGCGGACCTTGTGCCTGCCGGCCAGCGGCGTCAAATGTCCTGATGCTCATTCAGGACACCCCGCCCGCCGTCGTCGCCCCCGTCGAATGGGATCTGACCGTGGGTATGATCAACGCCACGGTGCAGATCGACCAGCCGTTGAACGACAGCCAGCGCAAGGTTGGCACCGGTTTCCTGATTTCAGCGCCAAAGCCGGACGGCGCGCCGCGTGTCGTGCTGGTCACGGCGGTCCATGTGCTGAACGTCATGCCGGGGGCGGATGCTCGCATCGGCTGGCGCACCGCCGAGGCCGACGGCGCGTGGAAGTTCACGCCGGGTCGTCTGACCATCCGGGACGCCGCCGGGGCACCGCTGTGGACCCAGCACCCCGAGCGCGACGTGGCGGTGATGGAGATCAAGGCGCCGGACGCCTTTACCCGGGCCGCCATCCCTCTGGGCTGGCTGGCGGACGAGACGACCTTCGACCAATGGCGGGTGGGGCCGGGCGACGAACTGATGGCGCTGGGCTATCCGCATGGCCTGTCGGCGAACAAGGCGGGGTTCCCGATCCTGCGGCTGGGCCGGATCAGCTCCTGGCCGCTGACGCCGATCCGGCACTTCCCGATCTTCCTGCTGGATTTCGCCGTGTCGCAAGGCAACTCGGGCGGGCCGGTCTTCTGGACCCCCGCCGTCGACCGCCTGCCCGGGGCACCGACGCCGGACCATCCCTATATCGCCGGGGTGCTGGTGCAGGAGGTCCAGGGCGGCGGCGAGGGGCTGGAGCTGGGCGTGGTGGCTCACGGCCAGTATGTGCGCGAGGCGATCGAACTGCTGGATCGCCCTTCCGCGTCATCCCGGCCGTAGCGAAGCGAAGAGCCGGGACCGCTGCAGACGTCGCCGCTTCCTGCGGCCCCGGATAGGCGCTGCGCGCCTTCCGGGGTGACGGTTGTCCTTAACCCGCGAGGGCTTCGACGCTCAGGCCTTGCAGCAGTTCCCCGCCCTGGCCCACCGCGGCCAGACGGCTGGAGGCGTGGCCAAGCACGTTGGCGGCGTAGAATTCGTAGAGGTCCAGCTTGCCTTGCAGCCAGACGGGATCGCCGGCGCCGGCGTCCAGGCGCGCCTTGGCGGCCAGAGCGCCCTTGGCCAGCATCCAGCCGCCGACCACGTCGCCCATCAGCTTCAGATAGGCGTCGGCGCCGGCCAGAGCGTCGGCGGCGCCGTCAGCGGCGGCCTTGCGGTCCAGCAGCCAAAGGGTGGCGTCTTCCACGGCCTCGATGGCGGTGGCGAAACGCTCGACCGGCTTGCCCGTATAGAGAAGGTCGATCTGGACCAGGGTCTTCTTCATGTCCGCGATCAGGGCATGGGCCGACTCGCCGCCGTCCATCGACAGCTTGCGGCCGACCAGGTCCATGGCCTGGATGCCGTTGGTGCCTTCGTAGATCGGGGTGATGCGGGCGTCGCGATAGTATTGGGCCGCGCCGGTTTCCTCGATGAAGCCCATGCCGCCGTGGACCTGAATGCCCAGGGAGGCGACCTCGCAGCCGACATCGGTGGACCAGGCCTTGGCGATGGGGGTGAACAGGTCCTCGCGGCCCTTCCACAGCTTGCGCTCGGCCTCGGTGGCGGCGTGCTTGGCCAGGTCGGCGGCCACGCCGGTGGACAGGCAGATGGCGCGGGCGGCGGCGATCTTGGCCTTCATGACGCCCAGAGTGCGGCGCACGTCGGGGTGGTCGAAGATCGGGGCGTTCTTCTCGCCGGTCCAGACGCTGCGGCCCTGACGGCGTTCCAGCGCATAGGTCAGGGCGTGCTGATAGGCGCGCTCGGCGATGCCGACGCCCTCGACGCCGACGGCCAGACGCGCGGCGTTCATCATCACGAACATATGGGCCAGGCCCTCGTTCGGACGGCCGACCAGTTCGGCGCGGGCGCCTTCATAGGACATGACGCAGGTGGGCGAGGCGTGGATGCCCAGCTTGTGTTCGAGCCCGACCGGATGGAAGGCGTTCCGTTCGCCCAGCGACCCGTCGGGGTTGACCGCGAACTTGGGCGTCAGGAACAGGCTGATGCCCTTGGGGCCCGCAGGGGCGTCAGGCAGGCGGGCCAGCACCAGGTGGATGATGTTGTCCGCGGCGTCGTGGTCGCCCCAGGTGATGAAGATCTTCTGGCCGTTCAGGGCATAGGTGCCGTCGCCGTTCGGCGTGGCCGTGGTGGTCAGGGCGCCCAGGTCCGAACCGGCGTGCGGCTCGGTCAGCACCATGGCGCCGGTCCATTCGCCCGAGACCAGCTTGGTCAGATAGGTGGTCTTCTGGTGCTCAGTGCCGACCTGCTCCAGCGCCTCAATGGAGGCCAGCGACAGCATGGGGCAGAGGCCGAAGGCCATATTGGCGGCGTGGACGGTCTCATAGGCCGCCAGTTCCAGCGCCTTGGGCAGGGCCTGGCCGCCGGCCTCGACCGAGGCGGTCAGGCTGGTCCAGCCGCCTTCGGCGAACTGCTTGTAGGCCTCGACGAAGCCGGGGGCGGCGGTGACGGCGCCGTCAGCGTACTTGGCGCCCGCCAGGTCGCCGGGGCGATTCAGCGGGGCCAGGACCTGTTCCGAGAACTGACCCGCGGCCTCCAGCACCGCGCCCATGACGTCGGCGTCGTAGTCGGGAAACGCGCCGGTGGCGGCGACCTGATCGATGCCGGCGACGGCTTCCAGGGCGAAGGCGAGGTCACGGACGGGGGCGCGGTAGCTCATGGCGGTCTCCAGAATCTTCAAAACGCTTCTGACGCCCGAGCGGCTGGTGATGCAAGGGCGCTTGGACTTTGGTCGAGATTCCGCCACTCTGTGGCCCAGTGCCGTCGCGGAAGGAAAGACCTTGGCCGAACCCCGCAATCGATATTCGACCGTCTCGCTGATCCTGCATTGGGTGATCGCCCTGGCCGTGGTCGTCCAGGTGGCGCTGATCATAGGCCATGACGCGACCGAAGGGCCGTTGTCCCGCGAGTTGATACAGGACCACAAGGCGGTCGGCCTGACCATTCTGGTGCTGACCCTGGTGCGTATCGGCTGGCGGCTGGCCAACCCGCTGATCGCCCTGCCGGTCGAGATGCCGAAATGGGAGCGGCTGTTGGCGCGGACGACGCAAATCCTGTTCTACGTGGTCTTGCTGGTCATGCCGCTGAGCGGATGGCTGGCCTCGTCGGCGGGCGGGCGGGCCATCAGTTGGTTCGGCCTGTTCCAATGGCCCCTGCTGCCGATCGGCGGCGGGCGCGAAGCCGCGGGTCGTTTCATGGATGTTCATGAGGCGACTGCGGCGCTGCTGTTGCTGCTGATCTTCCTGCACGTTGCGGGCGCGTTGAAGCACCAGTTCATCAACCGCGACAATGTCCTGCACCGCATGATCCCGACGATCCCGCGTCGGCCATGAGCGGCGACACTCCGGAAATCGCCGCCGAAGCGCTGAAGACCGGCCGGCTGGTCATCCTGCCGACCGAGACCGTCTATGGGCTGGCGGCCGACGCTTCGAACCCGCAGGCGGTGGCGCGCATCTTCGAGGCTAAGGGAAGACCACGCTTCAACCCCTTGATTGCGCACGTCGCCAACGCCCTGGACGCCGAGACGATCGCCGTGTTCGACGAGCGCGCACGGGCGCTGGCCGAGGCCTTCTGGCCGGGTCCCCTGACCATCGTGGCCCCGGTGCGGGACCGCGAGCGAGTCTGCGATCTGGCGCGCGCCGGTCTGGACAGCGTCGCCGTGCGCGTGCCGGGACATCCCCGGGCGCGAGCCGTGATCGCGGCTTTCGGCGGGGCCGTGGTCGCGCCTTCGGCCAACCGTTCGGGACGGCCTAGTCCGACGACCTTTGAAGACGCGCTGGAGGAAACCGGCCATGCCGTCGGCGCCGCCGTCGACGGCGGACCTTGCGCGGTGGGCGTCGAGAGCACGGTCGTGTCCGTGCTGGAGGGACGGGTGGCGCTGCTGCGCCCCGGCTCGGTGACGCGCGAAGAGATCGAGGCCGTGGTCGGGCCGCTGGCCGAGAGCGGGCAGGGGCATCGCTCGCCCGGCCGATTGGCGCTGCACTACGCCCCCGACGCCCCGGTGCGGATCGAAGCCGAGGCGGCGAACGAGGGCGAAATCCTGCTGGGCTTCGGTCCCGGCATAGGCGAACCGCGCTGGAGCCTGAGCCCGACCGGCGATCTGCGTGAGGCGGCCGCCAATCTGTTTCGTCTGTTGCGCGAGGCGGACCGCACCAAGCCCGCTGGCATCGCCGTGTCGCCCATCCCCGCCAAGGGGCTGGGCGAGGCGATCAACGACCGGCTTCGGCGCGCGGCGGGCTTCGTGGGCTGATTGCACTTGTACGGTGCGACGAAAAAAACAGTGCAATTCGTGCAATCGGCGGAGGGTGGCTCGCGTCGCTCGTTATTGGGCGGATGACGACGCTGGAGCCTGGGCGAGAGCCGGAGTCCTGACACGGACGGCGGCGAGCGGGGATTTTAAAGACCGTCTGAAGGTCTGCAGTCTGGGCCACCCCGCAGCTCAGGCGAGCGAATGGGCGCGACGGTCTGGCGATCCCTTGTTTTGCAAGGGATTGGCGCGCCAGGTTGCGATGGTTGGACAGCGATTCCTGTCTCTTTTGCCGTCATTCCGGGGCGCGAGGCAGCGGAGAACAACCTTCAACAGTCTCCCTTCCCCCTCGATGGGGGAAGGGGCGGGGATGGGGGTGTCGAGCGTAACATTGCCGATGAAGCGGATGAGGCCAGTCCGCGCCTCCGAAGACCTATCGGATACGGCCTGCCTCCACCCCCACCCAACCCTCCCCCATCGAGGGGGAGGGCTTTAATTCTGGGGGGTGTCAGCGGCCTATTGCGCGGTCCAGCCGCCGTCGACCGAGAAGTGCGAGCCGTTGGCCGAGGCGCCCAGGTCCGACACCAGATAGAGGAAGATCCCCGCCAGTTCGTCGGTCGTGACGAACCGCTTGGTCGGCTGCGAGCCGAGGATGACGTTCTTCATTACGTCCTCTGGCGTCATGCCGCGCGTGCGAGCCTGATCCTCGATCTGTTTGGCGACGATGGGGGTCTCGACAAAGCCGGGACAGATGGCGTTGCAGGTGATGTTGTCCTGCGCCAGTTCCAGCGCCACCGTCTTGGTGAAGCCGATCACGCCGTGCTTGGCGGCGACATAGGCCGACTTGAACGGACTGGCGACCAGGCCGTGGGCCGAGGCGATGTTGACGATGCGGCCGCGGCCCTGCGCCTTCATGATGGGGATCGCCGCCTTGGTGGCGTAGAAGGTCGAGGACAGGTTGATCGCGATGATCTTCTCCCACTGGTCGGCGGGGAAATTCTCGACGGCCTCGACGTGCTGGATGCCGGCGTTGTTGACCAGGATGTCGAGACGGCCCAGCTCGCGGTGCGCGGTGGCGACCATGTCGGCGATCTGATCCGGCTGGGTCATGTCGGCAGGGTGATAGAGGACGCGCACGCCGGTCTCGGCCGCCAGATCGGCGCGGGTCTGTTCGATGACAGCGGGATCGCCCAGGCCGTTCAGCACCACGTCGCCGCCGCATTGAGCGACGGCGCGCGCCAGCGCCAGGCCGATGCCGGAGGTCGAGCCGGAGACGACGGCGACCTGGCCCTTGAGATCGTTCATGGCGAACATGCGGTGAAAACCCGTGGATTAGTATGCTGCTACACAGCCTAACCGCAGTCGTTCGTTCTGGCGATCAGGAATTTCCTTCTCTGATGAATATCCAGTCCGCCTCGGTCGAAAGCGCCTTGTCGAAGCGATAGCCGTCGCGGTCGAAGGCCTTCAGATCGGCGGCCTTTTCGATGCGGTTCTCGATGGCGTAGCGGGCCATGGCGCCGCGCGCCTTCTTGGCGAAGAAGGAGATGATGCGGGCTTCGCCGTCCTTGCGCTCCTTGAAGTGGGGCGTGATCACCGGGAGCTTCAGCGCCCTGGCGTCGACAGCGCCGAAATATTCCTGGCTGGCCAGGTTCACCAGGGTGCGGTCGGGCAGCGGCTCGGCGTCGGCGTTCAGCCGCTGCGAGATGCGTTCGCCCCAGAAGTCATAGAGGTTGGCGCCGCGCGGCGTCTTCAGCCGCGTGCCCATCTCCAGCCGATAGGGCTGGATGGCGTCCAGCGGACGCAGCAGGCCATAGAATCCCGACAGGATACGCAGGTGATCCTGGGCCCAGTTCAGATCGGCGGGCGCCAGCGAGCGCGCGTCCAGCCCGTCATAGACGTCGCCGGCGAAGGCGAAGACGGCCTGCAGCGCGCCTTCGGTCGTCTCGTTGTCGAAGGCCTGGAAGCGTTCGTAGTTGAGGTCGGCCAGGGCGTCCGAGATCGACATCAGGCGGCGCAGGTCGGCGCGGCTCAGCTTGCGCGTCACCTTGGCCAGTTCGGCGGTCTCGTCGGCGCAGCGACGCGGGGTCGAGGGCACGTCGAGAGCAGGGGGCGTGAAGTCCAGCCGTTTGGCCGGGGACAGGACGATCAGCAAGGCGACAGGCTCCGAAACATCGGGAAGCGGGCCTCATAGGCCCCTTCCATGACGATTTGAACCGCCTGCGGCGTCACATGCGGTCGTGACGCCTAGAAGAGAACCGCCGGGTTCATGATCCGCTGGGGATCAATGGCGTGCCGGACCGCTTGCATGGTCGCGATCTCTAGCGGCGACTTGTAGCGGCGGGCTTCGTCCGTTTTCAGCCGCCCCAGGCCGTGTTCGGCCGAGATGGAGCCGTTGTAGCGGGCGACGATGTCGTGGACGATCTCGGACCCTTCCATCCAGCGGGCGATGAAGGCGGGCACGTCTTCGCCGACGCCGGGGATCACGTCATAGTGAAGGTTGCCGTCGCCGACGTGGCCGAAGACCGAGACGCGGCAGCCGGGATGGAATTTCTCGACCGCCGCCGTGGCCTCGTCGATGAAGTCGGCGATTTGCGACACCGGCACGGAGACATCGTGCTTCCAGCCGCCGCCCTCGGGCTTGAGGCCCGCCGAGTGTTCCTCGCGCAGACGCCAGAAGGCGGCCTTCTGGGCGTCGTTCTGGGCGATGGCGGCGTCGACGATCAGGCCTTCCTCGAAGGCGTTGGTCAGCAGCCGCTCCATGGCCGAATCGGCGGCGCCGGGCTCGCCCGAGGTCAGCTCGATCAGGACGTACCAGGGCGGGGTGGTTTCCAGCGGCTCGCGCGTGTCGGGAATGTTCTTGAGCACCAGGGCCATGCCCAGGCGCTTCATCAGCTCGAAGGCCTCGACCCCGCCGCCGGTCTCGGCCTTGGCGCGGGCCAGCAGGGCGACGGCGGCGTGGTGGCTGTCCAGCCCGACAATGGCCGTGGCGCGGCTGCGCATGATCGGGAAGAGCTTCAGCGTCGCCGCCGTGACGACGCCCAGTGTGCCCTCGGCGCCGATGAACAACTGCTTCAGGTCATAGCCGGTGTTGTCCTTGCGCAGGCGCTTCAGGCCGTTGAACACCTGTCCGTCCGGCATGACGGCCTCAATGCCCAGCACCAGATCGCGCATCATGCCGTAGCGCAGGACGGCGGTGCCGCCGGCGTTGGTCGAGATCACCCCGCCGATGGTGGCCGAGCCCTCGGCGGCGAGGCTGAGGGGAAAGAAGCGGTCCTTCTCTTTGGCCAGTTGCTGGGCCTCCAGCAGGGTTACGCCGGCCTCCAGCGTCATGGCGTCGTCCAGCGGCGTCACGTCGCGCACGGTGCGCAGCTTGCGCGTCGATAACAGCACTTCGCCGAACGGGATCTGGCCGCCGACCAGGCCGGTGCCGCCCCCCTGGGTCACGACAGCCACGCCGTGGCGGGCGCAAATCTCGATGGCCTTGGCCACCTCCTCGGTCGTGCGCGGCTGCAGCAGAATCGGCGTCTCGCCCGTCCAGCGGCCGCGCCATTCGGTCAGCCAGGGCGCCATTTCATTGGCGTCCGTGGTCCAGGCGCCGGGCAGGGCGGATTTCAGCTCTTCGATGGCGGCGGGCGTGGGGAGGGTCATATCCGCCTTGTGGCAAAAGGCGTGGCGTGGTGGAAGCGCAAAACCCTGCCTCCAGGCGGTCAATTCGCGGAGAAAACATGATTCCGGTCCCGGCC
This sequence comes from Brevundimonas sp. 01N35, assembly GCF_056399785.1. Classification (NCBI taxonomy): domain Bacteria; kingdom Pseudomonadati; phylum Pseudomonadota; class Alphaproteobacteria; order Caulobacterales; family Caulobacteraceae; genus Brevundimonas; species Brevundimonas sp. 01N35. The sequence goes on along the minus strand of NZ_JBFTRZ010000002.1, from coordinate 292,937 downwards.
GTCGGCGTGGTCTGCCTGAAAGGCGACGAAGTCCTGCTGATCCGGCGCGGCACGCCGCCGCGTCAGGGCGAATGGAGCCTGCCCGGCGGGCACATCGAGCCGGGCGAGCGGCTGGCGGAGGCGGCGCTTCGCGAACTGCGCGAGGAGACGGGCGTGGAGGCGGAGCTGATCGGCCTGATCGACGTAGTCGACGGCCTGTTTCCCGAGGCGGGGCGTCACTACGTCCTGATCGACTACGCCGCGCTCTGGACCGGCGGCGAGCCGGTGGCGGGCGATGATGCGGCTGAGGCGGCCTTCGTGACGTTCGATGAGGCGCTGCGCCGGGTCGACTGGTCCGAGACGCGGCGGATCATTCGACAGGCCCGGGCGATGGCGGATTGTCGCGCTGACGCGCTTGTCATTCCCGCTGAACCGGATTCGGTGGCGTCGGGGCGGGGCGACCGATAAGCTTGGCTCTCAACCGGAGGGGCCTATGGATTTCTCGATTCTTTTCTTTGTGGTGTTCGCGGCCTTCGCGCTCATCTTCCTGTTCAGCGTCGTCAAGATCGTGCCGCAAGGCCGTGAATTCACGGTGGAACGGTTCGGCAAGTACACCAAGACCCTGAAGCCGGGCATCAGCATCCTGACCCCCTTCGTCGAAAGGGTCGGCCGGCGCATGAACATGATGGAGCAGGTCCTGGACGTGCCCCAGCAGGAGGTCATCACCAAGGACAACGCCATGGTGAAGGTCGACGCCATCGTCTTCATCCAGGTGATGGAGGCCTCGGCCGCCGCTTACCGGGTCGAAAACCTGCCCTACGCCATCACCCAGCTGTGCATGACCAACCTGCGCACCGTGGTCGGCTCGATGGAGCTGGACGAGGTGCTGTTCCAGCGCGACAGCATCAACTCGCGTCTGCTGACCGTCATCGACGCGGCGACCGAGCCGTGGGGCGTCAAGGTCAACCGGATCGAGATCAAGGACCTGACCCCGCCTGCCGACATCACCAACGCCATGGCGCGTCAGATGAAGGCCGAGCGCGAAAAACGCGCCGTCATCACCGAAGCCGAGGGCGAGAAACAGGCCGCCATCGCCCGCGCCGAGGGCGCCAAGCAGTCGGCCATCCTGCAGGCCGAGGGCCGCCGCGAAGCCGCCTTCCGCGACGCCGAGGCGCGTGAGCGCGAAGCCGAGGCCGAGGCCAAGGCGACGGCCATGGTGTCCGAAGCCATCGCCCGCGGCGACGTCAACGCCATCAACTATTTCGTGGCTCAGAAATACGTCGAGGCCTTCGCCGAACTGGCCCGCAACCCGACGGCGAAGACGGTCATCGTCCCCGCCGAAATGAGCGGCCTGGTCGGCACCATCGCCGGTCTGGGCGAACTGGTCGGTCTGGCCAAGGAGCAGCAGCAGAGCCGCACGGACGTTCGCCGCGAGCCCCGTCCCGCCGCCGCGCCTTCGCCTGCCTCGGCGCCGCCCGCCCGCGCTGTCACGCCTCGCCGCCCCGGCGGCGCCGTGCCGACCACGGAGTAGGTCATGGAGTTCATTCTGAACCTCTACGCCGCGCAACCCTTCTGGCTCTGGCTGGTGATCGGCGTGGTCCTGCTGGGCATCGAGGCCGCTGCGTCGACCGAATGGCTTCTTTGGCCGGCGGTCGCGGCGGGCGTCGTCGCCCTGATCACAGCGATCGCGCCCAATATGGGACTGCCGGTCGAGGGCGGAATCTTCGCCACTCTGACGGTCGTCGCCACCCTGGCGTCGCGGACCCTGATCAAACGGGTCAATCCGACCGACGAGCCCGACATCAACGACCGCGACCTGCGTCTGGTCGGCGAGCGGGCGCGGGTGGTCGAGGCCTTTGTGGACGGTCGCGGCCGGGTCTTCGTCTCGGGCGCCGAATGGCCGGCCGAGATCGAGGGCGCGGCGCCGCTGGCGGGCGAGAGCGTGGTGGTCGAATCCGTCGCCGGCCCGCGCCTGCGGGTGCGTTCGCTCTGAGGTTAGCGGCGTCGCATGTCGTCGACGCCGCGATTCGCCAGTCCGTCGGCCCGTTCGTTCAGGACGTGGCCGGCGTGGCCCTTGACCCAATGCCATTTGACGTCGTGGCGGCTGCGGGCCTCGTCCAGGCGGCGCCACAGGTCGTCGTTCTTGACCGGCTTCTTGTCGGCGGTTTTCCAGCCGCGCGCCTTCCAGCCCCTGATCCACTCGGTGATGCCCTGCATGACGTATTTGCTGTCGGTATGCAGATCGACGCGGCAGGGGCGCTTCAGGACCTCCAGCGCCGCGATGGCGGCCATCAGCTCCATGCGGTTGTTGGTCGTGTTGGGCTCGCCGCCCCAGATTTCCTTTTCGTGACCGCCGCCGGTCTGCAGGATAGCGCCCCAGCCGCCAGGGCCCGGATTGCCCTTGCAGGCGCCGTCGGTGTGAATGATGACGTGATCGACGAGACTCATGGCGGGATGCCTACAGCGTCCCTTGGCGCGCCGCCATCAGTCAGCCTATATGACGCACAACAATCAGTCGGACGGGACCGCTTTGCTGGTCCCTTTGAGGAGGTAACGCCATGGGCTCGATGAGCATCTGGCACTGGGCCATCGTCATCGTCGTCGTCGCCCTGCTGTTCGGCGGACGCGGCAAGCTGTCCGGCATCATGGGCGACGCGGCCAAGGGCATTCGCGCCTTCAAGGACGGTCTGAAAGACGACACCGATTCCAAGGGGCCGAAGGAAGGCGTCAGCTCGCTGCCGCGTACCGAGGCCGAAAAAGAAGACCTGAACCGCTGATCGCTCTCGCGGAAAGACGCTGAATCATGGGTGGTCTTGGCCCTGGGGTCGGCGGGTTCGAAATCCTTGTCATCGGTCTGGTGGCCCTGCTTGTCGTGGGGCCGAAGGATTTGCCGGTGCTGATGCGCAAGGTCGGTCAGTTCGTCGCCAAGGCGCGCGGCATGGCCAACGAATTCCGCGCCAGCTTCGACGAAATGGCGCGCCAGTCCGAACTGGACGACCTTCGCAAGGAGGTCGAGGCGCTGCGGACGGGGCAGGGCATGTATCCGCTCGGCGCCGACGCCGAAGCGGCCTTCAAGGACATCCGCAAGGATCTGGAGGCGCCGCTGGACGCCCCGGCTTTGGCTGCGCCTATCGCCACCGGCGTGGATGAATGGCCGGATGATACGACGACGGGCGTTGAGCTCGCCGCAGAGGCCATTGTTTCTCCCAAGCCTAAAGCCAAGGCCCCGCCGAAGCCCAAGGCCGCCCGCGCGCCGACCACCACGGCAGCCAAGACCAAGGCCGCCTCGACCGCGCCTGCGGTCGCCAAGCCTAAAGCGGTGCGCAAGAAGAAGGTCGACCAATGAGTTCGCTCGACCGCGACGAGGCCGAGATCGAGGCGTCACGCGCGCCCCTGATGGATCACCTGATCGAGCTGCGCGGGCGGCTGCTGATCTGCGTCATCGCCTTCATCGTCGCCTTCATCGGCTGTTTCGCCTTCTCCGAAAAACTCTACCTGTTCCTGGTCCAGCCCTACGTGGTGTCGGCCGCCTTCCACCAGACGGTGGGGGCGCACGGGCATGTTTCGCCCTTCGATCTGATCCTGGGCACGGCGCGCCTGATCCCGGTGCCCGACGTGGATCACCAGACCGTCAAGCTGATCTACACGGCGCCGCTGGAAATCCTGTTCACCAAGATGAAACTGGCCGGCCTGGGTGCGGTGATCGTCGCTTTCCCGGTGCTGGCCTGGCAGTTGTACCGCTTTGTCGCGCCGGGCCTTTATCGCAACGAGAAGGGCGCCTTCCTGCCGTTCCTGATCGCGGCGCCGCTGCTGTTCCTGCTGGGCGCGGCTCTGGTCTATTTCGTCATGCTGCCCTTCGTCATGTGGTTCTCGCTGAGCCAGCAGATCATCGGTCAGGGCGTCTCGGCTGAACTGCTGCCCAAGGTGTCGGACTATCTGAACCTGGTGACGGCGCTGATCCTGGCCTTTGGCCTGTGCTTCCAGTTGCCGGTCGTCATGACCCTGCTGGGACTGGCCAACCTGATCAGCTCCAAGGTCATGGCCAAGGGGCGACGCTACGCCATCGTCGCCGTGGTCGTGGTCGCCGCCGTCGTCACACCGCCTGACCCCATCAGCCAGCTGATGCTCGCGGTGCCGATGGTGCTGCTCTATGAGGTCTCGATCTGGTGCGTCCGCATCATCGAACTGCGCCGCAAGAAGGCCGATGCAGCCGAGGCGGCCTAAGGACGTCTTCTAGAAGACGTTGATCTGAGCAGGCTCGGTCGGATGGTTCGTGCCCGCGGCCGTGGTCCGGCCGTTCTTCACAATGGCAATGCCGACGGGGCCTTCGCCGCCTGTCTTGGTGAGGGTGCAACTGCCATTGTCCCCCGGTAGACGTCCGCGCTGCGCCCCGCGTCCTGAGAGAGCCAGGCGGTTCGCCCAGTGCTTGCGGTCGTATTGGCTCATGTGCAGCGTGACAGGGCTGAAGCCGCAGGACAGCGACCAGGACACATTAGGCGGCGCCGCTACAGACCAGTGAAGTCCGCCGTGGTGGTTCGAGCCGACATCGGTTTGGCTTAATGCACTCGAGGATATCGCCGTCGCGGCGAGAACCAGCAGGATTGTCGCCGATCGCCTCATCGCCAGCCCCCTCATGACCGGGCGATCATCACCGCAAACGAGACCTGCGACAAGCGGCGGCGGTGTTTAGTGCCGACCGTCCCGCTCGTGCTTCTTTTCCTGCGAGGTGGAGTGCTTTCCGTGCTTGGCCTTGGCTGAATGGCCCTTGTGGATGTCGTTCTCGCCGCCGCCGCCCGACACCTGACTGCGCGGCGACAAGTGATCCGGTGCGTCGGCGTCCTTCACCTTGGGGTCAGGCTTGGGTTTGTTCCGATTTTCCTGACTGGCCCCGGGACCGCCCCAGCGATCAGTGTCGGCGTGTTTGTGTGGCATGGCGACGCTCTCCTTTGAGGAGGCAACCGCGTAGGGGGACGGATGTTCCCGGGTTGTCGTCCGGCCCCTCGCGCCATGAAAAAAGCGCCGGACGTTGCCGCCCGGCGCCTTGATCGTCGGACTGATCCGGGGATCAGCAGCTGTAGTACATGTCGAACTCGACCGGGTGCGGGTGCAGTTGCAGACGGGCGACCTCTTCCATTTTCAGCGTGATGTAGCTGTCGATGAAGTCGTCATCCATGACGCCGCCCTTCTTGAGGAAGGCGCGGTCGGCGTCGAGGGCGTCCAGGGCTTCCTTCAGGCTGCCGGCCACCTCGGGGATCGAGCCGCGCTCTTCCGGCGGCAGGTCGTAGAGGTTCTTGTCGGCGGGCGCGCCCGGATCGATGCGGTTCTCGATGCCGTCCAGACCCGCCATCAGCAGGGCCACGAAGGTCAGATAGGGGTTGCCCATCGGGTCGGGGAAGCGGGCTTCCAGACGCTTGGCCTTGGGCGAGGAGACGTGCGGGATGCGGATCGAGGCCGAACGGTTGCTGGCCGAATAGGCCAGTTTCACCGGGGCTTCATAGCCGGGCACCAGACGCTTGTAGGAGTTGGTGGTGGAGTTGGCGAAGGCGTTGATGGCCTTGGCGTGCTTGATGACGCCGCCGATGTACCACAGGCATTCCTGCGACAGGCCGGCGTACTTGTCGCCGGCGAACTGGGGCTTGCCGTCCTTCCAGATCGACATGTGGACGTGCATGCCCGAGCCGTTGTCGGCGAACATGGGCTTGGCCATGAAGGTCGCCGACTTGCCGTAGGCCGCGGCCACGTTGTGGATCACGTATTTGTAGAGCTGCAGGCGGTCGGCCATGGTCAGCAGGTCGCTGAACTTCAGGCCCAGTTCGTGCTGCGCCGGGGCGACCTCGTGGTGATGCTTCTCGGGCTCCATGCCCAGATCCTTCATCACGCCCAGCATCTCGCCGCGCAGGTCCTGGGCGGAGTCGACCGGGTTGACCGGGAAATAGCCGCCCTTGTGGCCCGGACGGTGGCCCAGGTTGCCCTCGGCGTATTCAGCGCCGGTGTTGGACGGCAGTTCGATCGAATCGAAGCTGTAGCCGGTGTTGTGCGGGGCAGTGTTCCAGCGCACGTCGTCGAAGATGAAGAACTCGGCTTCCGGGCCGAAATAGACCACGTCGCCCACGCCCGAGGACTGGACATAGGCCAGGGCCTTCTTGGCCATCGAGCGGCTGTCGCGGTTGTAGGGCTCGCCCGTGTCGGGGCTGACAACGTCGCAGAACAGGAACAGCGTGGTCTGCTGGTAGAAGGGGTCGATATAGGCGCGCGTCAGGTCCGGCTTCAGCAGCATGTCGCTTTCGTTGATCGCCTTCCAGCCGGCGATCGACGAACCGTCGAACATGGTGCCTTCTTCCAAAAACTCTTCGTCGACCAGATCGATGTCGAAGGTGACGTGCTGCAGCCGACCACGGGTGTCGGTGAAGCGGACGTCGACGTACTGGACGTCCTTGTCCTTGATCTCTTGAAGGATCTTTTGGGCGGCGCTCATGCTCGAAGTCCTGTTGGTTCGGGGAGGAGAGGAGGAACGAAAAGCGGCCGCCCCGAGGGACGGCCGTAGCGTGGTCAGATAGCCTGGGCGCCGGTCTCGCCCGTGCGGATACGGATCACGTCTTCAAGGGTGGAGACGAAGATCTTGCCGTCGCCGATCTTGCCGGTGCGGGCTGCGGTCTGGATGGCGTCGATCACGGCCGGAGCCAGGTCGTCGGCGACGACGACCTCGATCTTGATCTTGGGCAGGAAGTCGATGACGTACTCGGCGCCGCGGTAAAGCTCGGAATGGCCCTTCTGACGGCCATATCCCTTGGCCTCCAGCACGGTCATCCCCTGCACCCCGATGTCCTGGAGCGCATCCTTCACTTCATCCAGCTTGAACGGCTTGATGACGGCTTCAATCTTCTTCATGGCGAGTCCCGAGGCGGCTCCTTGGTTGGTCCGACGCTCGGGGTGTAAAGGGACATTGCATCGCACAATAAGGCAAGCAATTTTCGTGCTTAGAGGCCATCCGTGAACGGAATTCGATCATGAACCCGATCAACGACCCCATGACATGGCAGAGCCTGCTGCCCTGGCCCGACGCCGAGGCGTACAAGCACAAGCGAGGGCGTCTAGGCGTGGTGTCCGGCGGCGCCCTGTCGACCGGCGCGGCACGGTTGGCGGCGCGGGCGGGGCTGAGGATCGGCGCGGGGCTGGTGAAGGTCTTCTGTCCGCCTGACGCCGCGCCTGTGCTGGCGCCGACGTTGGAGGCGGTCATGCTGGCCAGCTTCTCTACGGGCGAGCAGTTGGCGGCGCTGGCCCAACTGATGGACGCCGTGGTGATCGGTCCCGCAGCGGGCCTCACGGAGGCGACGGCGGCCAATGTGGCGGCCTTGGCGCGGAGCGGGGCGGCCCTGGTGATCGACGCCGACGCCCTGACCCTGTTCCGCGACCGGCCCAGCGACCTGTTCGCCTGTCTGGATCGCAGGGACGTGCTGACGCCGCATGAGGGCGAGTTCGAGCGGCTGTTCCCGAGCCTGCTGGCCAAGGGGCGCGAGACGGCGGCGGTCGAGGCCGCCAAGCGCGCGGGCGCGGTCGTGGTGTTGAAGGGCAGCGCCACCGTCGTCGCCGCACCGGACGGGCGCTGCGTCGTCAACGCCAACGGCTCGCCCTGGTTGGCGACGGCGGGCAGCGGCGACGTCCTGGCGGGCATGATCGGCGGCCTGCTGGCCCAGCATATGGACAGTTTCGACGCGGCATGCGCGGCGGTCTGGATGCACGCTGATGCGGCGGGGCGGTTCGGGCCGGGATTGATCGCCGAGGATCTGCCAGGACTGATCCCGGGGGTGCTGGCCGACCTGTATCGCGGCTGAACCCATGGTGCGGATGAGAGGACTCGAACCTCCACGCCTCTCGGCGCCAGAACCTAAATCTGGTGCGTCTACCAGTTCCGCCACATCCGCATAGGTAGGCCGCAGCCTGTAGGCGAGGGGGCGGGATTGGGCAACCGGGATAACCTGGGCCGCATCAAAAAAGGCCCCGGATCGCTCCGGGGCCTTTTCATTTCTTGTGGCCTATCGCGCTTGCGCTGCTTGAGACCGTTGAAGGCTGATCCGGAGATCAGTCCTTCTTGTTGTCGACGCCGTGGCCGAGAGCTTCGACGGCCGTTTCCAGCGTCATGTCCTCGGTGATGTCGATGCCCTTGGCCAGCTTGGAGTTCCAGAAGCCGTAGGCGGCGTAGATGATGGCGCCGATCAGGGCGTAACCGCCCAGCAGCATCAGCGGCAGCGGGTTGTCAGTCGCCGCATGCTGGAACATCGGGATCAGGTTCTGGCTGGCCAGGAAGAGGCAGGCCACGATGCCCAGACCGGCGGTGATCACCCCGCCGGGCACCTTGAAGGGCCGCGGCAGTTCAGGGTGTTTGACGCGCAGGTAGATGACGCTGAGGCAGACGATGGCGAAGGCCGTCGCGGTCCCCAGCGACACCAGGTCACCCAGGATCGAGATGGGCAGGAAGGCCGCCGCGATGGCGATCAGGATGCCCAGAACGATGGTGCCGATCCACGGGGTGCGGAATTTCGGGTGCACTACGGCGAAGGCCTTGGGCAGCAGGCCGTCGCGCGCCATCGTGTAGAAGATGCGCGTCTGGCCGTAGCACAGCACCAGCATGACCGAGGACAGGCCGGTGACGGCGCCGATCTTGATCAGGAAGGCGATCAGGTTCAGTTGGCCGCTAGGCGCGACGGCCAGGGGCACGTTGGCCCATTCCAGCTTCATCGCGTCAATGGCGACGGCGATCGGAGCCGGCGAAGCCAGTTTTAGATAGGGAACCACGCCGGTCATGACGGCCGCGACGGCCATGTAGATCAGGGTGCAGACAAATAGGGCGCCCAGGATGCCGATCGGCACGTCCTTGGACGGGTTCTTGGCTTCGGCGGCGGCGGTCGAGACGGCTTCGAAGCCGACGTAGGCGAAGAAGATGATGGCCGCGCCGCGGAAGATGCCGCCCACGCCGAACTGACCCGGCTGGCCGGTCGGTTCTGGAATGAAGGGGTGCCAGTTGGCCGGGTTGATATACTGGATGCCCACGGCGATGAACGTCAGCAGCACGATGATCTTGATGACCACGATGGCGTTGTTGATGTTCGCCGATTCCGACACGCCCAGCACCAGCAGGCCGCAGACCGAGGCGATGCCGATGGCGGCGACCAGGTTGAAGGTGCCCGTCATCGGGAAGCTGGCGCCGGCGGCGCCCTGCACGGCCTGGACCAGCGGGGTCGCCCACTGGGGACCTTCGCCGCCCATATACTGTATGGTTGGGAATATCTGCTGACTTATCCCGAAGTCGCTGAGGATCGAGACGACATAGCCGGACCAACCGACCGCGACGGTCGAGGCGGCGACGCCGTATTCCAGCACCAGCAGCCAGCCCATGATCCAGGCGAAGACTTCGCCCAGCGTGCCATAGGCGTAGGTGTAGGCCGAGCCGGACACCGGCATGGTCGAGGCCAGCTCAGCGTAGCAGAGGCCGGCGAGACCGCAGGCGACGCCCGCAACCACGAAGGACAGCATGATGGCCGGGCCGGCGTTAGCCGAGGCCACCTGACCCGTCAGGACGAAGATACCGGCGCCGATGATGGCCCCGATGCCCAGGCTCATCAGGTTGAGCGGGCCGAGAGTCCGCTTCAGCTCGCTCTTGGCGGCTTCCTTCTGAATCTGGCCGATCGATTTTTTGAGAAATAGCCGGTTGCCGGCTGGCTTTACGCCGTCTGCGGACATGAAGTCGCGCCCCCCATTGATACTCGGCAGGCCCTCCCCGGGCTGCCTTCTTGGGCGCGGACGCTACCCATGGATGAGGCCGCGCGCAACGCGGTTTCCGAACGATGAAGCGAAGACGACGCTTTCGTGACCCGGGGCGTTGCGGCTAAGGCCCATGCGATGCTGCCGATTCACGCCGTACTGGAGCCGCTGAAAGCGGCCCTGGCCGCGACCAACGCGGTCGTGCTGGCCGCCCCGCCTGGGGCGGGCAAGACCACGATCGTGCCTTTGGCCCTGCTGGATCAGCCCTGGCTGGGGGACCGCAAAATCCTGGTGCTGGAGCCGCGCCGACTGGCGGCGCGGGCGGCGGCGGACCGGATGGCGACGACCCTGAGCCAAAAGGCGGGCGGAACGGTCGGCTATCGCACCCGGCTGCAAAGCCGCGTCGGCCCCGAGACGCGCATCGAAGTCATCACCGAGGGCGTCTTCACCCGGATGATTCTCGACGATCCAGGGCTGGAAGGCGTCGGCGCGGTCCTGTTCGACGAATTCCACGAACGCAGTCTGGACGCCGATCTGGGGCTGGCCCTGGCGCGCGAGAGCCAGTCGGTGCTGCGCGACGATCTGCGGCTGCTGGTCATGTCGGCCACGCTCGACATCGCGGGGGTGTCGAAGCTCTTGGCCAATCCATCTGGAGAATGGGCGCCGGTGATCGAGGCCGAGGGGCGGATGTTCCCGGTCGAGACCCTCTATCTGGGCCGAAACGCCGCAGAGCGATTCGAGGACGCCGTGGCGCGCGCGGTCATGCTGGCGCTGGGCGAGCAGGCGGGGTCGGTGCTGGTCTTCCTGCCGGGGCAGGGCGAGATTCACCGAACGGTTCAGCGACTGAACGAACGGTTGCGCGATCCATCCGTCGATGTGGTCGCCCTGTATGGCGCGCTGGACAAGGGCGAGCAGGACCGGGCCATCGAACCGGCGCCGCCGGGGCGGCGCAAGGTGGTGCTGGCGACCTCGGTGGCGGAAACCAGCCTGACCATCGAGGGCGTGCGGGTGGTGATTGACGGCGGCCTGTCGCGGGTGCCCCGCTTCGAGCCGTCCAGCGGCTTGACCCGGCTGGCGACGGTCAAGGTCAGCCGGTCGTCGGCGGAGCAGAGGCGAGGGCGCGCCGGTCGTGTCGAGCCGGGCGTCTGCTACCGCCTGTGGGACGAGGAACAGACGCGGGGCTTGGTCCCGCATCAGCGGCCTGAAATTCAGGAAGCCGACCTGACGGGCTTCGCGCTTGATCTGGCGCGTTGGGGCGCGAAATCGGTCGATGGGCTGGCCCTGCTGGACCCTCCGCCCGCCGGGGCGATGGCCGAGGCGAGGAAGGTGCTGACCCGGCTGGGGGCGCTGGACGCCAAGGGCGATCTGACGGCGCACGGACGGCGGCTGACGCGGATTCCGCTGCCGCCGCGACTGGCGCACATGGTCGCCGTCGCCTCGGATCAGGACGACGCCCTGGGCGGGGCGAGGATCGCGGCGGTGCTGAGCGAACCGGGGCTGGGCGGGAACGCCGTTGATCTGCACGACCGATTGAAGGGGCTGGAGCGGGATCGTTCGCCGCGTGCGCGTGATGCGATGAAGCTGGCCGAGCGCTGGGCGCGGGCGGCGGGCGGCGGGCGCGGCGGCGAGGCGGACGCGGGCCTGCTGCTGGCGGAAGCCTTCCCCGAACGGATCGCGCGGGCGCGCGGCAAGCCGGGCGAGGTGCTGCTGGCCTCCGGGCGCGGGGCCTTTCTTGATCCGAGCGAGCATATGGCGCGCGAGCCCTGGCTGGCGGTGGCGGAACTGGGCGGGGGAGACGCTCGCGACCGCATCCGGCTGGCGGCGGCGCTGGACGCGACGACGCTGGAGGCCGATCTGGCGCACCGGATCGAGGTCGAGGACCGGCTGGCGCGCGAGCCTTCGGGCAAGCCGGTGATCCGCCGCATTCGCCGGATCGGCGCTCTGGTGCTGGACGAGAAGGTCGTCGGCGCGCCGGATCGGGCCACCATGACGGCGGCGCTGAAATCAGAAGTCGAGGCGGGCGGGTTGAAGGCCCTGAACTGGGGCGAGCAGGCGGGGGCGCTGCGGGCGCGGCTGGCCTTCCTGCGGGGGCTGGATGCGACGTGGCCGGATGTGTCGGACGACGGCCTGCTGGCGCTGCGCGAGGACTGGCTGTGGCCGCTGCTGGATGGGGCGCGGTCGCTGGGCGATATCGGCGACAGCAAGCTGGCCGAGGCCCTGCGCGGCCTGATCCCCTGGGATTTGCAGCGCAAGCTGGACGACCTGGCCCCGCCGCGTCTGACCACGCCGCTGGGATCGGCCTCCATCGACTACGCCGCCGAGGGCGGGCCGCGGGTCGAAATTCGGGTGCAGGAACTGTTCGGGGTGAAGGCGCATCCGACGGTCGGCGGCGGGCGGGTTCCGTTGACGCTCAGCCTGCTGTCGCCCGCGCGGCGGCCGGTGCAGGTGACCAAGGACCTGCCGGGCTTCTGGATCGGATCCTGGGCGGCGGTGCGCAGTGAGATGCGGGGGCGGTATCCGCGCCATCCCTGGCCGGACGACCCCGCCAACGCCTCGCCCACCAACCGGGTCAAGCCGCGCGGGACCTGACGCTCGGCTTGACGGCAGGTGGCGGCGCACCGCAATGACCTTGCAGCAATGCAAGGATTTCGCGTGGCCGACGCTGCACTCTTACCGCCTTCCGCCTCCAAGCGGAGAATTCTGTTCGCCAGCCTGATCGGCACTACGATCGAGTTCTTTGACTTTTACATCTACGCCACGGCGGCGGTGCTGGTGTTTCCGGCCCTGTTTTTTCCGGGGCAGGATGCGACGACGGCGATGCTGGCCTCCTTCGCCACCTTCTCCATCGCCTTCTTCGCGCGGCCGGTCGGGGCGGTCGTGTTCGGCCATTTCGGCGACAAGATGGGGCGCAAGGCGACGCTGGTCGCGGCCCTGATGACTATGGGGCTGTCGACGGTGGCGATCGGCGTGCTGCCGACCTGGCATTCCGTCGGTGTGATCGCGCCTCTGCTGCTGGCTCTGTGCCGGTTCGGGCAGGGGCTGGGTCTGGGCGGTGAATGGGGCGGAGCGGTGCTGCTGGCGACCGAGAACGCGCCTCCGGGCAAGAAGGCCTGGTTCGGCATGTTCCCGCAACTGGGCGCGCCGATCGGCTTCATCCTAGCGACCCTGTCCTTCATCATCCTGACGGCGACGCTGTCGAACGAACAGTTCCTGGGCTGGGGCTGGCGCATTCCCTTCATCGCCAGTTCGTTGCTGGTCTTCGTCGGCCTGTGGGTGCGGTTGCGCATCACCGAGACGCCCGAGTTCAAGAAGGCCATCGACAAGTCCGAGCGGGTCGAAACGCCGATCCTGACCCTGCTGGCGCGGCACAAGTTCGCCCTGCTGACGGGGACGCTGGCCGGGATGGCGACCTTCGTCCTGTTTTATCTGATGACGGTCTTCGCCCTGGGCTGGGGCACGACGGCGATGGGCTATAGCCGCGAGCAGTTCCTGCCGATCCAGTTGCTGGGGGTCTGCTTCTTCGGCCTGTTCATCCCGCTGTCGGCGCTGGCGGCGGATCGTTGGGGGCAGGGGCGGACCCTGCTGGCGACCTCGGTCGCTATCGCCCTGTTCGGTCTGGTGCTGGCGCCCCTGTTCGGGAGTGGCGGGCTGGCCGGCGTGGTGGCCTTCTTCATCATCGGTTTCAGCCTGATGGGCTGCACCTATGGTCCGTTGGGAGCCGCACTGGCCCGGCCCTTCCCGACGGCGGTGCGCTACACCGGGGCGTCGATGACCTTTAATCTGGCGGGGATTCTGGGCGCGTCGTTGGCGCCGTTTGCGGCGACCTGGCTGGCCGGTCACTACGGCTTGCAGGCCGTGGGCGCCTACCTGGCCGTCGCCGCTGGCCTGACCATTCTGGCCCTGCTGGGCATGAGGCGGATCAGGACGGAAGGCGAGGCGTAAGAACCTCTGGCCGTCACCCTCGGCCCTGTGCCGAGGGTCCATAACCTCGACGTCGGCGATGTCAGGCGTCGAGGTTCACCATAAAGCGATGTGTTTCTGGATCCTCGGCACAGGGCCGAGGATGACGACTGGAATGATCGCCTAGATGTCCGTGCCGTAGGCCGCGTCGGTCACGGCATAGACCATGATGCCGGTGGCGATGGCCAGGTTCAGGCTGTCGGCCCGGCCGCGCATGGGGATCTTGACGTTCAGGTCGCAGGCGGCGGCCAGGTCGTCGGTCAGCCCGGCCTGTTCGTTGCCCATCATGATCAGAGCCGGATGGCGCACGGGGCTGTCGCGATAGCCGTGCTGGGCGTCCAGGCGCGTGCCGATGACGCTGCCCGGCCATTTGGCGCGCCAGGCCAGGAACTCTTCCTTGGTCGCGCGGCTGATGGTGACGGCGAAGACCGAGCCCATGGTGGCGCGCACGGCCTCGACCGAGAAGGGATCAACGCAGTCGCCTATAAGAATGACGCCGCCGCAGCCGGCGGAATCCGCCGTGCGGATGATGGTGCCGAGGTTGCCCGGATCACGCACCTGCTCCAGCGCCACCCAGCAGGGCTTGGCGTCGGGCTGGATGGCGTCCAGCGGCGTATAGACCTGCTCGAACACGCCCAGCACGGTCTGCGGATTGTCGCGACGGCTGATCTTTTCGAGGATGGCGTGGGTGACGACGATGATCTGGCCGCCGGCCTTGATGGTCTCGGCCTTGGCGCGGTCCAGCAGGGGGTGAGGCCGGGCCTCTTCGCCGACCAGCAGCATGACCGGGGCGCGGCCCTGATCCAGGGCTTCACCGATGAACTTGAGACCCTCGGCCAGAAAACGACCGGTCAGGTCGCGTTCCTTGCGCATGTGCAGGGCGCGGACCGACTTGATCGTGTCGTTGGTCAGGGAGGTGATGACGCGCTCGTACATCAGGCGCTCCAGCGGGCGAAGAACGACAGGCCGATAGCGCGAGCGTCCGGGCCGTCTTCCGACAGGGCCAGTTCGCCCCAGTCGATGCGCCCGCCGCGATCATGCGTCGCCTCGGCCATCATGTGCGCCAGCGACAGGCCCGATACCCGTGCGGCGTAGGCGTTCAGCAGCAGGAAGGAGGCGTCATCCGATAGAAGGGCGGCGCAGTCCTTGAGCAGGGCCGGCATGTCCTCGAACAGGCGCCAGACTTCGCCGTTGGCGCCGCGACCGTATTTGGGAGGGTCCAGAATGATGCCGTCGTACTTCGAGCCACGACGAACTTCGCGGGCCACGAACTTGCGGGCGTCTTCGACGATCCAGCGGATAGGCTGATCTGCAAGGCCTGACGCTTCGGCGTTCTCGCGCGCATAAGCCACGGACTTCTTGGAGGCGTCGACGTGGGTCACGTGAGCGCCGGCGGCGGCGGCGGCCAGGCTGGCCACGCCGGTGTAGCCGAACAGGTTCAGGATCTTGGGCTGCTTCAGGGTGCGGATGCGCGCATCCATCCACTCCCAGTTCGCCGCCTGCTCGGGGAAGAAGGCCAGGTGGCGGAAGGGGGTGAAACGGCCGGTGAAGCGCACGTCGCGCCATTTCAGCGGGAAGGCGTCGATGGGACCGTGGGCGTCAAAGCGCCAGCGGCCGGCGTCCTCTTCTTCCTGCTGCGGATCGAAGACGGCGTTGGCGCGCTCGAACGCTGCCGGATCGCGCGGCGCCCAGAAGCACTGCGGCTCGGGCCGGACGACGGTGTAGCGGCCATACCGCTCCAGCTTGCGACCATGACCGCTGTCCAGCAGCGCATAGTCGGACCATCCTCGGGTGATGAGGGTTTCGGGCGAAGAAGAGAGAACCGGAGCCATGTGGGCTGATAGGCGCTCAGGCGGCTGCTCGTCCAGCGTCGGCGACGGGTTCCATGTCGCGATCCGACGCAAGGTCGGGCGTGTGCGGGGTCTTGTCCCATCGGTGCGGCTCTATCACCAGTCGGAACAGGGCGTGCACGAAGGCCAGGCTGAGCAGGCACCAGTAGGCGGGAGCTGCCGCCATCTCCTTCAGTCCGAAGCGGACGCCCGCACGTCGCGCTCCCGCCAGCTTGGCCAGCCAGGCCGTGGCGACGCCGGCGACGAGGACGCTCATTCCCAGAGGCGGCGCTGGCGGCAACTTGCCGCAAACGATGGAGGTCAGCGCGACGGCGCCGATCCAGGCGATGCACGCCGCGTGAATCGCGGCGGATGCGACGCCGGCGCCCAGGGTCAGAGCCAAGGCCGACCAGCCGCGCCATCCCATGCCGCCAAGACTGCGGGTATGAACGGCCAGGGTCTGAAGATGGCCTTTGAGCCAGCGGGTGCGTTGAGGCAGCCAAAGCCGCAGGGCGCCGGGCGGTGTTTCGTATGTGGGGCGTTCCAGCACCCCGAGACGCCCTCCCGATCGCCAGATTCGGAAGCCGAGGTCGGCGTCCTCCGTCACGTTCCACGCGTCCCAACCGCCCAGCGCGCGGAGAGCGCCGGCGCGGAAGTGGTTGCTTGTGCCGCCCAGCGGAAACGGAAGACCCAGCGCCGCCATGGCCGGCAGAGTGACCTCAAAGAGCGCCGCATATTCCGCCGCGAACTGCGCGTCGAGGAAAGGAGAGGCGTCGTTTCGCTTGTCCCGACGCCGGATGCGGAGCGGCGCCTGCAGACAGACCAAGTCCTCACCCTCGGCGACAAAGCGGGCGGCCGCCTCCTTGAGCTGGAGGGGATCGGGGTCGTCCTCGGCGTCATAGATGGTCACCAGATCGCCTTGGGCCAGGGACAGGGCGTAGTTCAGCGCGCGGGGCTTGGTCTTCGGCGAGCCGGGCGGGACGATCAGGACCTTCAGCCAATCGGGGCGATCCGTGTTCAGGGCGGCGGCGATGGTAGCGTTGTCGTCGGCTTCCAGCGCGAGAAAGCCTTCCAGCCGGTCGGCGGGATAGTCGAGCTGGCCCAGCCGCTCGATCAGTTGGGGCAGGACGGCGGCTTCGTCATAGAGGGCCGCTATGACAGTGTAGCGCGGCCACGCGGTCGGTTCAGGATCGTCGCGTGCCGGGGGACGGCGCGTCACCAGAGTCACAAGCCGCCACCCGGAGACCGTCAGAAAGCCGAGTTGGACGCCCGTCAGGGCCAGAGGCGCGACATGGAGCGGCAGAAGGAGGCTGATGGCAAGCGCCGACGCCAGTCCGGCCAAGACAAGGAACTGCAAGCTACTGACGGTGATCCGCGCGGTGGACGCCGTCTGGTCGCGCTTCTTCCTGGGCAGTGCGCCGTGCATACGAGAAGCCCCCCGGCCCGTTGCAAACCCTGTTTTTTAATATCGTTGTTCTTTGAGGGCAAGTGATTGGCGGACTCAGGCATTGCGGCTATTCAGGCTCGGTCCTAGCCATGGAGTCTGGATTGCCCGGTTCATCGCTCCCCACGCCTCGATCCGCTCGCAAGCCCAAGGGCGAAGGCCATGCGCGTCGTGCGGAGATCCTGGCCGTGGCGGAACGCATCTTTGTCGAGCATGGCTATGAGGGTGCGACGATCCGCAAGATCGCGGATGAAGTCGGCCTGTCGTCGACCGCCCTCTATATGCATTTCCCTGACAAGGCCGCGATTCTGCACGAGATTTGTCGCGGCGCTTTCGAGACGCTGATTGCGACCCATGAGGGGATCACGACGGAGCCGGCGCCGGCCGAGGTGCGGCTGCGGCGGATGATCGAAGGCTATGTCCGCTTCGGCTTCGACAACCCGAACGCCTATCGGCTGACCTATCTGACCCGACCGGTCGAGGCGCGCGAAGGCGCGGAAACGGTGGCGCAGGAGACAGGGTTCGAACTGTTCCGATCCTTCATGTCAGTGGTCGAGGAGGCGGTGGCCTCGGGCCGGATGCAGGGCGATCCCCGAGCCATCGCTCAGGTGATCTGGGCCAGCGGACATGGGATCGTGTCGCTGATGATCACCAAGCCCTACTTCGACTGGGTGGACCGGGACGAACTGGTCCGCATCCAGTTGGACGCCCTGTTCGCGGGGCTGCTCCGACCGTGACGCGCGCGCGCGGCGCCCTTCTGGCGCTTGTCCTTCTATGGCCAGGCGTGGCCGAGGCGCGTCCGCTGAGGGTGCTGTCGCTGGATCAGTGCGCGGATCAGTATGTCCTGGCCCTGGCGCCCGAGGCGACGCTGGCGTTGTCGTCGCGGGCGGACGACCCGGATTCATGGATGCGTCAGGCGGCGCGAGGACGGCCTCGGGTTCGCCCGACGCTGGAGGCGGCCATCGGCTTTCAGCCCGACGTCGTGGTCCGCTATTGGGGCGGCGAGCCGCGCCTGCTGGCTGGGCTGGAGAAGCGAGGGACGCGGGTGCTGGCCATCAATGACGCGACCGACATGGCCGGGGTCCGCGAGAACCTGGCCAACGTGTCGCGCGGACTGGGGCAGGACGCGCGCGGCGCGGCGCTGATCGCCCACATGGACCGTCGGCTGGCCCAGGCGGCGGGCGCGGGACGCGGGCGGGAGGCCGTCTATGTCACGCCGGGCGGCTATACGACCGGCTCGGGGTCTCTGATCGATTCCATCCTGAAGGCGGCGGGGTTCCGCAACGGCGTCAGCGGGCCGGGCTATCAGCCGCTGGGGATCGAGAAGATCGCACTGACGCCGCCGGCCCTGTTCGTCCGCGGCTTTTTCCAGCAATGGCGAGCGGATTGGCGCGGGCCGGGGCGGCATCCGGTGGTGCAGCGCGCGGCGCAGGGGCGGACGGTGGCGGATTTGCCGGCCTCGGCGTTGAGCTGCCCGGCCTGGTTCGCCGCCGACGCCGCGGCCCTGCTGGCGGAGGCGGCGCGATGACCAGACATATGAGCCTGAATTTGGGGCTGGGGGCGGCGATCCTGCTGGCCCTGGTCGGGGCGGTGGTGTTCGGCGAGACGGCGCTGACGTCGGCGCAATATGCGCAAGCCCTGGCCGATCCGTCCTCCGGGCCCGGCGAGGTCCTGTGGCAGGTGCGGGCCCCGCGCGCGGTCTGCGCCCTGATGGTCGGGGCGGCGCTGGGTCTGGCGGGGGCGGTGCTGCAAGGTCTGCTGAGGAACCCGCTGGCTGACCCCGGCGTGCTGGGCGTGTCGGCGACGGCGGCGCTGGGGGCGGCGGGGGCCATCGTGCTGGGGGCTGCGGCCATTCCCGGACTGGTCGAGGGCGCGGCCCTGATCGGGGCGGCGCTGGCAGGCGTGCTGCTGACAGCCATCGCGGCCAGGGTGCGGGCGCCCGAGGCGCTGATCCTGTTCGGGGTGGCGCTGTCGAGCTTTGCCGGGGCGCTGACGGCCCTGATCTTCAACCTGTCGCCGTCGCCGATCGCCTCGGCCGAGGTGATGAACTGGCTGCTGGGTTCGGTGCAGAACCGGAGCTGGATCGACGTGGCCTGGGTGGCTCCGGCCTTGGCGGTCGCTGCCGTACTGGCGGCGGGCGCATCGCCGGGCTTGCGGATGCTGACCCTGGGCGAGGAGGCGGCGCGGGCGTCGGGCCTGTCGATGGGGCGGATGCGGGTGCTGGCCCTGATCGCCTCGGCGGTGGCGGCGGGGGCGGCGGTGGCCGTCGCGGGCGTGATCGGCTTCGTCGGCCTGGCGGCGCCGCATCTGGTGCGAGCCGCCGTGCGCGGCGATCCGGGGCGGCTGCTGCTGCCCTCGGCGCTGGCGGGCGGGCTGATGCTGGTGCTGGCCGATCTGGCGGCGCGGCTGGTCCCGACCGATCAGGAGTTGAAGCTGGGCGTGTTCACGGCCCTGGTCGGGGCACCTCTGTTCGCCCTGATCGCCTGGCGCGCGGCGCGGGAGTGGCGGCTGTGAGCGTCTTGCTGGAACTGGACGGCGTCCTTGCGCGCATGGGCGCGGCCACCGTGTTGGACGGGGTCAGCCTGTCGGTCGCGTCGGGCGAACTGGTGGCGCTGTGCGGGCCGAACGGAGCCGGCAAGTCGAGCGCCATTCGCGCGGCGCTGGGGTTGATGCCTCTGCACGGCGGCGCCGCAAAGCTGGGCGGGGAAGACGTGCACCGTCTCTCCGAGCGGGAACGCGGTGCGCGGGTCGCCTATCTGCCGCAGGAACGGCATATCGCCTGGAACCTGCCGGCCGTCGAGGTGGCGGCGCTGGGCGCGCCCTTCCTGGCGGGGGATGCGGCGCTGGAGCGCGCGCGGACGGCGCTGAACGAGGTCGGGGCCGGTTATCTGGCAGAGCGCGGCGTGGCCGAGATGTCGGGCGGCGAGCGGGCGCGGGTGCTGCTGGCGCGAGCGCTGGTGGTTCAGGCGCCGCTGTTGCTGGCGGATGAGCCCATCGCCGGGCTGGATCCGGATGCGCAACTGCTGGTGCTGGAACGGTTGCGGGCGCGGGCCGATGCGGGCGGCGGGGTGCTGGTCAGCCTGCATGACCTGACGCTGGCGGCGCGAATTGCGGACCGGGTGGTGGTGCTGGACGCCGGGCGGGTGGTCGCCGACGCGGCGC
The DNA here is from genome assembly GCF_056399785.1 of Brevundimonas sp. 01N35. Taxonomy (NCBI): domain Bacteria; kingdom Pseudomonadati; phylum Pseudomonadota; class Alphaproteobacteria; order Caulobacterales; family Caulobacteraceae; genus Brevundimonas; species Brevundimonas sp. 01N35. The sequence goes on along the minus strand of NZ_JBFTRZ010000002.1, from coordinate 272,804 downwards.
CGGTCGAGGCTCTGTCGTCGGGTGTGCTGCGGTCGGCCTTCCACCTGGACGGGGTCTGGGTCGAGGGGATGGACGGGCCGTTGCTGGCGGCGCGGAGGCTTTCGACCGGCGGTTGAGAAGCGGCCGGATTGCACGGTGCAGCGAAAAAAAACAGTGCAATTGGTGCAATGGGCGGGCGGTTTCGTTCCGCCGTCATCCTCGGGCTTGACCCGAGGATCGGGTCCTCTGCCTGCGCGACCTTTTTTAGGACGAGCGCGCCGCTGCGCTGGATCCTCGGGTCAAGCCCGAGGATGACGGCATGAAGGGGAACGTGACGGCGTTGAGGGAGATGACGGCATCGCTCGGCTTGGGGGTGACGCCAGCGTGGGGGATGAGGGCAACGTCATGAGGCGTGCGCAGTGATGTCAAAGACCGGGAAGGCGATCCTAGTCCGGTTTTGGAGCGCGGCGCGCTGAAGGCTGGAAACGGCGCTGGAACGCCCGTCGGGGTTGGGTCGGGTCTGCTGAAGATAAAAACATGGCTGTCGCCCCTCCCGGAATTCGGGAAGGGCGACGCGCGCGCGTTTACGGCTGATAGGCGCGGGGGCCGCTGGAGGGCGGCGTGCCGCGCGCCAGGTCGGCCGAAGGGGTGAGGGGCGCCGAGCCGCCGTTCAGCCGGGCGCGATAGACCTGCATGTTTTCCATCACCCGCATCATGTAGTTGCGCGTCTCCGTGAAGGGGGCGCATTCGATGAAGTCGATGGGGTCGACCTGCTGGCTGCGCGGATCGCCGCAGCGCGCCACCCATTGCGGCGGACGCGCCGGACCGGCGTTGTAACCGACGGTGGCCAGCAGAGGCGAACCGCCGAAGTTGTTGATCAGTTCGCCCAGGTGATAGCTGCCCAGCTTCATGTTGGCGTCCGGGTCCCACAGTTGCTCGGCCGAGAAGCCGAGGCCCATGCGGCGCGCCACGCCCTGACCCGTCGCGGGCAGAAGCTGCATCATGCCGCGCGCGTCGGCTCCGGAGCGAGCCAGAGGGTCGAAGCTGGATTCCTGGCGGGTGATGGCCAGGGTGAACTCCGGCGGGGCGGCGCCCGAAACCGCGGGCGGCATCCGTAGCGGATACATGCGCTCGGGCATGACGAAGCCGCGCTGGCTGGCGGCGCGGCCGACCATCATGGAGCCGAACTGGTCGCCATAGCCCTGCATCAGGTCGAACACCTGGGTCAGGTCGTAGGCGGGCAGGGTGTCGTCCAGATGGTAGGCGAAGACCCGCAGCAGGGTGTTTTCACCCGCCGCGCCCAGGATGCGCGCAGCGCGGACGACCTCGTTGCCCTCGAAACGGTTGACGTCTTCGGGCGTGGGGGCGGGTTCGCCCGGCAGGGTCAGGGTGGTGACCCCGGCCTTCTCGGCGGCCAACTGGCCATAGAAGGTCTGCCAGTGTTCGGCGCCGGCCTTGTACAGGCGCTGGGCTCCGGCGCGGTCGCCGCGCGCCTCCGCGGCGCGACCCAGCCAGTAGAGGGCGCGGCCTTGGGTGATCGGGGTCGAGGAGCTGTTGCGCAGGACCTCGAAGTGTTGGGCGGCGGCGGCCGGATCGTTCAGCTTGGTCAGGGCGACCCAGCCGGCGAAGAACTCGGCGTCGACCTTGCGCTCGCCCGAGGGGAAGCCGTGACCGTTCATGGCGGCGTAGGCGGCGCGCGGGTTGCCCTGTTGCAGGGCGTCGAGGAAGTAGTTGCGGCGCTCGCTCCACAGCGTGTCCTGGCCTTCCTTGTGCGCCGGCGCGGCGGGCAGGGCGGCCAGCAGGGGGAAGGCCTCGGCCTGGCGACCCGCCGAGCGCAGCAGGCGCACGCGCTCCAGCACCACGGCCGGGTCGTTGGCCTGGGCCTGGGTCAGGCCGGCGACGATGGCGTCGGGCGAATAGGCGGTGCGCAGGGCGAGAACGGCGTTGGCGATCGCCTGACGGTCGGCCGGAACCAGGGGGACCATGGCGCGGGTCGCCGGACCGTGCGGGCCAAGCAGCAGCATGTTCAGGCGGGCGACGTGATCCTCGGTCGTCAGCCAGCCGCTCCAGCGATTGGCGATACGGGACTGCTGGGCTTCCTCGAAGGAACGGTTGCGCCACCAGTCGCGGATCAGGTCCTGGGCCTCGCGACGCTGGCCCTTCTGCTCCAGAGCGGCGGCCAGGGCTATGGCGCCGTCGGCCGTCGTCGGAGCGGAGCCGCTGAAGAAGGCGATGACCGTGTCAGGCGAGGCGTTGGCTGCGCCCAGCGCCCGTTCGCCCGCCGCCCGGCGCGAATCGCCGCGGGGCCAGTTGGCGAGGTCGGTCTGTGCCCGGGCCAGATCGGTGAAGGAAAGCTGTCGGTCCGAGGTGTCGACCAGCGCCCATTCGACCAATTTCCTGGCCGTGGGGTCGGAAATGCGGCTCATGATGGATTGCGTGCCGATCACGTCGCGGGCGCGGGCCGACGTCAGACCTTGCTGGAACAGGGTCATGTCCTGGCTGCTGAGGATCCCGTTCTGGCTGGAGGCATAGGGCGCAGGCGCGCTGTTCAGCACGTCCTGGGCCGGTGGAGTCAGAATCGCCAGGGCGGCGGCCACGGTCGTCGCGATCATCAGATGTCCGATCCTCATTCATCACTGGTTGCGGCCGAGCGGCGAGCAACCTACGCTCCCTGCCTCTTCAAAAGGGCGGCGGGCCGCCCGAAACTCCGCGCAGGTATCTTGTTCCAATGACCGCCCCCTTGTTCAAGGGCGTGATCACCGCCTTGATCACACCTCTTCGTGACGGAAACGTGGACGAAGGGGCATTTGAAAAACTCCTGGAACGCCAGATCGCTGCTGGCGTCCATGGCGTCGTCCCCGTCGGTACGACCGGGGAAAGCGCCACCCTGCACATGGACGAGCACAAGCGCGTCATCGAGCAGTGCGTGAAAGTCGCTGCGGGTCGCGTTCGTGTGATCGCCGGCGCCGGATCGAACGCTACGCATGAGGCGATCGAGCTGTCAGCCTTCGCCAAGCAGGTCGGCGCGGATGCGACCCTGGTGGTGACGCCCTATTACAACAAGCCGTCTCAGGAAGGCATGATCGCCCACTTCGAGGCGATCTCTGACGCCGTGCAGATCCCCATGCTGCTGTACAACGTCCCCAGCCGTTGCGGCGTCGATCTGTCGAACGAAGCGGTTGCGCACCTGGCGAACAATCCGAATATCGTCGGCATCAAGGACGCCACCAGCGACATCTCGCGGGTCAGCTGGATGCGCGCCAACATCAGCGGGCGCTTTGACCTGATCAGCGGGGATGACGCCAGCTGGCTGGGCTATGCCGCCAGCGGCGGCGTGGGCGTGATCTCGGTCACCTCGAACGTCGCGCCCGAAGCCATGGTCGCCATGTATGAGGCGGTCGCCGCCGGCGACTTCGCCACGGCGCGGACCTGGCAGGACCGTCTGATCAACCTGCACAAGGCGCTCTTCCTCGACAACTCGCCGTCGCCGGCCAAGTACGCCCTGGCCAAGCTGGGCTTGTGCAGCGAGGAAGTCCGCCTGCCGCTGTCGTTGACCCGCGATGCGGTCAAACCGCACATCGACCGGGCCATGGTGGAGGCCGGGGTCGCCTGATGGCTGCTGACGCGCCCAAGAAGGTGATCGCCGAGAACCGGCGCGCGCGCTTCGACTATTTCCTCGAGGACTATATCGAGGCCGGGATCCAGTTGCTGGGCACCGAGATCAAGGCGCTGCGCGACGGGCGGGCCAATATCGCCGAAAGCTACGCGGCGGTGGAGGGGCGCGAGATCGTTCTGATCAACTCGGACATCCCGCCCTACAAACAGGCCAACCGGTTCAACCACGAGCCGCGTCGTCACCGGAAGCTGCTGCTGCACCGCAAGCAGATCGACAAGCTGATCGGCGCCGTCCAGCGCGACGGACGCACGATTATCCCGGTGCGGCTGTATCTGAACGAAAAGGGCAAGGCCAAGCTCGAGATCGCCCTGGCCAAGGGCAAGAAGCTGCACGACAAGCGCGAGGCCTCGGCCGAACGCGATTGGCAGCGCGACAAGGCTCGCCTGATGCGCGACAAGGGCTAGGGCCGGGGGCGGACATCAAGGACGGTTCCGCTTTGCGGCGGGACCGACGCGCGATAAACGACAATTCATGGGGCGCGTCTTGCGGAGTTCACGGTGAAGATAGCCGAACGCTGGTTCGTGATGGCGGGCGTCGCCTTGCTTGGCGCCATCGCCGTGGCCGGGCTGGTCGTGGCCATCTATGCGGCCTGGGTGCTGCATGACATGCCGGACGCGTCCGAGCTGGCCGACTACCGTCCGGCGACGGCCACGCGGGTCTTCGCTGGCGACGGCACGCTGATCGGCGAGTTCTCGGACGAGCGCCGCATCTATGTCACCTATGACCAGGTGCCGGAGCAGGTGATCCACGCCTTCCTGGCGGCCGAGGACAGCCATTTCTTCCAGCACGGCGGCATCGACGTGTCCGGCATCGGCCGGGCCATGTTCAAGAACGTGTTCAACGTCCTGTCGGGACGACGCCTGGAGGGGGGCTCGACCATCACCCAGCAGGTGGCGAAGAACGTCCTGCTGACCAACGAATCCAGCCTGAACCGCAAGCTGAAGGAGGCGATCCTTTCCAGCCGTCTGGAAGCGACCCTGACCAAGGAACAGATCCTTGAGCTGTATCTGAACGAAATCTACCTGGGCTATCGCTCCTATGGCGTGGCTTCGGCGGCCTACAACTATTTCGGCAAGTCGCTGAACCAACTGACGCCGGACGAGGCGGCCTTCCTGGCGGCCCTGCCCAAGGGGCCGAACAACTACAATCCGAAACGCTATCCCGACGCCGCCAAGGGCCGACGTGACTGGGTTCTGGGCGAGATGGCCGACAACAAGTGGCTGTCGCACGAAGAACTGGCGACCGCTCTGGCCCGTCCGCTGAACACCCGCTCCGCCCCGCGTCGCGCCGAATACGCCGACGCCGACTTCTTCGTCGAGGAGGCCCGCCGTCGCGCCATCGTTCTGTTCGGTCAGGAAGAGGTCAACCGCGGCGGCTACTATATGCGCACGACGCTGGACCCCAAGCTGCAGTCCGCCGCGCGCGACGCCCTGATGAACGGGCTGGAACGCTATGACCGCCGTCACGGCTGGCGCGGCGCCTGGGGCACGACCGATTTCGCCGAGGGTTGGCAGGCCGCCGCCCTGAGGAAGGCGACCCCGCCCGAGCGCCGGACCTGGCAGGCGGCCGCCGTCGAAAGCGTCGTCGGCAACAACGTCCGCGTCCGCACGGCCCGGGACGACCGCACAGGGTCGATGATCGTCTCCGACGCCGCCTGGGCCAACGCCAACCGCCCGCTGAAGCGCGGCGACCTGATCTTCGTCGAGCCGCAGGGCGGCCAGTTCGCCCTGAAACAGGTGCCGGCCGTGAACGGCGCCCTGGTGGCCATCGAGCCGCAGTCGGGTCGGGTGCTGGCGATGGTCGGCGGTTATTCCTACGCCCTGTCGAGCTTCAACCGCGCGACCCAGGCCAAGCGGCAACCGGGTTCGGCCTACAAGCCCTTCGTCTATGCCGCGGCGCTGGAGGGCGATTTCACCCCAGCGTCGATCGTGCTGGATGCGCCGATCAGCTTCGCCGGCGGCGCCAACGGCGGCCGGTGGACGCCCGAGAACTACAGCCGCCAGTATTATGGTCCGCAGACCCTGCGTCGCGGACTGGAGTTGTCGCGCAACGTCATGACCGTGCGTCTGGCCCAGGCGGTCGGCATGAAGAACGTCGTCGATCTGTCCAAGAAGATGGGCGTGGTGGACGATATGTCGCCGAACCTGGCCATGTCGCTGGGGGCAGGGGAGACGACGCCTTATCGCATCACCGCCGCCTATGCCGCCTTCGTCAACGGCGGGCGCAGGATCGATCCCTATCTGATCGAGATGGTGCAGGACCGGAACGGCCAGACCATCCACCGGGCCGACCGTCGCCAGTGCCGCGACTGCAGCCGGGGCTTCAGCGGCCAGGAATCGCCGCGCCTGCCGGAGCGCGGCGTGCAGGTCATCGACCCGATCACCGCCTATCAGATGAGCTCCATATTGGAGGGCGTGATCCAGCGCGGCACCGGCGCCGGGGCGCGCAGCCTGGGGCCGTGGGTCGGCGGCAAGACCGGCACGACCAACGAGTATCGCTCGGCCTGGTTCGTCGGCTTCTCCAGCGACATCGTGGTCGGCGTCTTCGTCGGCTTTGATGACAACCGCTCGCTGGGCGGCGGCGAGGCCGGGGCGGCGACCGCCGTGCCGATCTTCACCGACTTCATGCAGGTCGCGTTGAAGGAACGTCCGGCGCGGCCCTTCGTGCGGCCCAAGAACGCCGTCTTCCGCACGGTCAACGGCATCGAGGAGGCCTTCCGTCCGGGCACCGAACGTCAGATCCGCGAGGAAGCGCCGCGTCCCGTCCAGCCGGAAGGACCGCAGAGTTATAATGACGTGGTCCGCCGCGAGCAGGAGGCTGCACAGGCCCCGTCAGCCGCCGCGCCCGCAGCCGTCGCGCCTCCGCCGCCGAAGAAGCCGCCGGCCGAGGACTTGAGCGGACTCTACTGAGGCTCTAGTTAGGCCCATCATTCGGCGCGCCTGTCCGCAGGCGCGCCGTTTCCATTGTCTTTCCCCTATCGACCCGCGCGCGGCGCGGGCCTGCTTGAGGGGAGAGTCGTTATTCGCAGGAGATTGCGATGAGACCGGATGTCGAGGCCATGAAGGCCGACATCGAGCAGAGCGTCGCTCTGCTCAGGAGGCGTCTTTGACTGGGATGTCGCGCTTCGAAAACTGGATGAGCTGAACGCTCGGGTCGAAGATCCGACCCTGTGGGACAACCCGGAACAGGCCCAGGCTGTCAGCCGCGATCGCTCGCGTCTTGAAGCTCAGATCAACAGCGTTCGTGCGCTGGAGAGCGGTCTGGAAGACGGCGTCATGCTGGCCGAGATGGCCGACGAGGAAGGCGACGACGCCACCCTTGAGGAGGCCCGCGAGCAATTGCGCGGCGTCAAGGATCGTGCGGCCCGCGCCGAACTGGAGGCCCTGCTGTCCGGCGAGGCCGACGGCAACGACGCCTATCTGGAAGTGAATTCCGGCGCCGGCGGCACCGAGTCCAACGACTGGGCCGGCATGTTGCTGCGCATGTATTCGCGCTGGGCCAAGGCCCACGGCTACGAAGTCACGATCGAGGCCTACGAAGAGGGCGAACAGGCGGGGGTCAAGTCGGCCACCATCCTGATTTCGGGTCCCAACGCCTACGGCTGGCTGAAGTCGGAATCGGGCGTGCACCGTCTGGTCCGCATCAGCCCCTATGACGCGGCGGCCAAGCGGCACACCTCGTTCGCCTCCATCGGCGTCTCGCCGGTCGTGGACGATACGATCGAGATCGACATCAACCCGTCCGACGTGCGCACCGACACCTATCGCGCGTCCGGCGCGGGCGGTCAGCACATCAACAAGACGGACTCGGCCGTGCGTCTGACCCACGTTCCGACCAACACGGTCGTGGCCTGCCAGGCCGGTCGTTCGCAGCACCAGAACCGCGAACAGGCGTGGAAGATGCTGCGGGCGCGTCTGTACGAACTGGAACTGCAGAAGCGTGAAGCGGCGGCTCAGGCTTTGGCCGACGCCAAGACCGACATCGGCTGGGGCCACCAGATCCGATCCTACGTTCTGCAGCCGTATCAGATGGTCAAGGACCTGCGCACCGAGGTCGAGACCTCGGATACGCAAGGGGTCCTGGACGGCGACCTTGATCCGTTCATGGGCGCGGCCCTGGCGGCCCGGGTCGGCGAGACCCGCGACGCGACCTAAAAAAAGGGGCGGCCCAGGCGGGCCGCCCCTTTTCATTTGGCGTGCCGCCCGGATCAGGCGGCGGGTTTGGTCTCGACCTTGTCGGTCTTGGCGTTAGCGGCACCGGGCTTTTCAGCTGTCGTCGGCGTTTCCAGCATGTTGGCGCCGGGCGTGTCGCGCTTGGCCTGGGTGCAGCGGCCCTGGAACCAGGCGCCCTGTTCGATCGACAGCTGCTCCTGGGTGATGTCGCCCTCGATGCGGGCGGTGGCGAACAGCTTGACCTGTTTGGCGACGATGGCGCCCGAGACACGGCCGCGCACGTCCAGCACGTCGGCGTGGACCGTGCCCTCGACCGAGCCGCCTTCGCCGATGGTGACGCGGACGACGCGGATGTCGCCCTTCAGCGAGCCGTCGACCTGAAGTTCGCCGGCCCCCGAGATATTGCCTTCGTATTTCACGCCGGCCGACAGGGTCGACAGGCTGGACGACCGCGACGCCGGACGGGCGGCTTCAGGCGGGCGCGGCGCCGCAGCGGGGGCCGCCGAAGGCGTGGGCTCCGGCGCAGGCGGGATGCCCAATCCGCTGGACGGGTTATTGTCGAAAGGCTTGCTCTTGTTGAACATGGTGCTCTCCGCATCTCGCCAGCAAGGCCGGCCTAATCCTACTCATAGCCCCTTGGGCGGCAGTTAGGGTCAGGTTGGCGAGAGAGGCAAGCTTGGCCACAGAGCATTCGTTGATCAGAGCGCCTTGACCGCTTCCAGCACCTGTTCGGCGTGTCCCTTGACCTTGACGCTGCGCCAGACGCGGCGAACCACGCCGGCCCCGTCGATCAGGAAGGTGGCGCGTTCGACGCCCATGTACTCGCGGCCGTAGAGCTTCTTCTGCACCCACGTGCCGTAGGCCTCGCAGACCAGGCCGTCCTCGTCCGAGCCGAGCACCACCTTGAGGTCGTGCTTGGCCATGAAGCGATCCAGCTTCTTCACCGCGTCGCGCGAGACGCCGATGACGACGGCGTTGGCGGCGGCGAACGGGTCGGCCAGGGCCGAGAAGTCCAGGCCCTCGGTCGTGCAGCCGGGGGTGTCGGCCTTGGGGTAGAAGTAGAGGACGACCGACTTACCTTTCAGCCCGTCGAGGGTGACGCCGCCGTCGCCGTCGGTGGACAGGTCGAACGCGGGGGCGGCTTGGCCTTCGGTGATGTCGGTCATCTCAATCTCCGCTCATCCCGGCGGACGTCGGGACCCAGTGAGAGCCTCGGCGGCGCCGGTTGAGTGATTTGCAGCGAACCAACTGCTGCGGTTGAAGCCAAAGCACTGGATCCCGGCGTCCGCCGGGATGAGCGGGTTAGATGGGGCGGACCAGGACGATCTTCTTCTTGCCGGCAGCCAGTTTCAGCACGCCATCGGCGTTGACGTCCGAGGCCTCGATCAGGCGGGCGCCGTCAGCGATGGCTTCGTCGTTGAGGCGCAGACCGCCGCCCTGGGCCAGGCGACGGGCCTCGCCGTTGGAGGTGCTGAGACCGGCCTTGGTGACGACGGCGGCGATCATGGCGCCGATCACCTCGTCGCGCGGCAGTTCGACCGTCGGCAGGTCGGCCGACAACTGGCCCTTCTCGAAGGCGGCCTCGGCGGCGGCGCGGGCGGCGTGGGCGGCGTCCGAGCCGTGCAGCATCGAGGTCGCGGCGTCGGCCAGGGCCTTCTTGGCCTCGTTGATGCCCGCGCCTTCCATGGCTTCGTAAAGCGCGATCTGGTCCAGCGGCAGGTCGGTGAACAGGCGCATGAAACGGCCGACGTCGGCGTCCTCGGCGTTGCGCCAGAACTGCCAGTAGTCATAGGGGCTGAGTTGCTCGGCGTTCAGCCAGACCGCGCCCTGGGCCGTCTTGCCCATCTTTCCGCCCGAGGCCGTGGTCAGCAGCGGCGTGGTCAGGCCGAACGAGGCCTTCTGGTCCACGCGGCGCACCAGATCGACGCCCGAGGTGATGTTGCCCCACTGGTCCGAGCCGCCCATCTGCAGCGTCACGTTCAGCGAGCGGTTCAGTTCCAAGAAGTCCACCGACTGCATCAGCATGTAGTTGAATTCGAGGAAGGTCATCGGCTGCTCGCGCTCGAGGCGCAGCTTGACCGAGTCGAAGCTCAGCATCCGATTGATGGTGAAATGCGTGCCGAAGTCGCGCAGGAACTCGACGTAGCCGAACTTGGACAGCCAGACGTCGTTGTCGACCATGACGGCGTCGGACGGGCCGTCGCCGAAGGTCAGGAACTTCTCGAACACGGTCTTGATCGAGGCGATGTTGGCCTGGATCGTCTCGTCGGTGAGTTGCGGGCGCGAGGCGTCCTTGCCGGTCGGATCGCCGACCTTGGTGGTGCCGCCGCCCATCAGGACGATGGGCTTGTGCCCGGCCTGCTGCAGACGGCGCAGCATCATGATCTGGATCAGGCTGCCGACATGCAGGGACGGGGCCGTGGCGTCGAAGCCGATATAGGCCGTCACGATTCCCGTGGAGGCGGCCTCGTCCAACTCCACCGGGTGGGTCACCTGGTGGATATAGCCGCGCGATTGCAGGGTCTTGAGGAAGTCGGACTTGAAAGCTTGGTCGGTCATGGACGGCTCCGTAGCAGGGATGCCGGCGGCCGTCTTCCTTTCGGGAAGCCGCGCCGCCAGCGAAGGCGGCACGAGATCGCGGCCGCTCGTTAGCTCAGCGGGCGGTAATACAGGCCGGAAAGGGCGCGAACGGCGATCATGGGCGCTAGCTACGGCGCGCCTGACGTGGCAGTCAACCCGCCCATGACGACCTCTCCGACAAAGACCCTCCGCGTGCTCGGCTTCATGACCGGCACCTCGCTCGACGCCGTGGACATGGCGGTGATCGAAACCGATGGCGAGAACATCATCAGCTTCGGCCCCGCCGGCGAGATGAAGCTGGACGCCGAGACGCGCGCCATCGTCGAGGACGCCATCGAGGACGCCCTGGACTGGGAACGCGACGAGGAAGAGCCGGACAGCTTCGAGGACGCCCGCATGGCGGTGGCCGACGCCCATTTGGCGGCGGCGCTCAGCTTCATGGCGGTCAATGGGGTCAAGGCCAGCGGGCTGGATCTGGTCGGCGTGCACGGCCAGACCGTGCTGCACGAGGCGCCGACGCCGGACTTGCCGGGCCGGACGGTGCAGTTGATCGACGCCCTGAGCGTGGCCGAGGGGCTGGGCGTGCGCGCGGCCTATGATTTCCGCAGCGCGGACGTGGCGGCGGGCGGGCAGGGGGCGCCGCTGGCCCCGGTCTATCACGCGGCCCTGGTGCGCAAGTCGGGCCTGAGCGGGCCGGTCGCCGTGCTGAACCTGGGCGGGGTCGGCAACATCACCCTGATCCGAGCCGATGGTGGGCTGGAGGCCTTCGACACCGGCCCGGCCAACGGCATGGTCGACCTGCTGGTTCAGTCGCGCGGCAAGAAGCGGATGGATGAAGACGGCAGGCTGGCGGCGGCGGGGACCGTGGATCAGGCCGTGCTGGACGCCTATCTGGCCCATCCTTATTTCGCCGCGACGGGGCCGAAGTCGCTGGACCGGTTCGATTTCTCGCTGGACGCCACGGCGCACCTGTCGCTGGAAGACGCCGCGGCGACGCTGACGGCGTTTGCGGCCGAGGCGGCGGCGCTGGGCGTGGCGCGTTGCTCGGAGCGGCCGACCAAGGTCGTGGCCTGCGGCGGCGGACGGCATAATCCGGTGCTGCTGGCGGCGATCCGCGAGCGCGCGGGCGTGCCGGTCACGACCGCGGAGGAGGAGGGCTGGCGCGGCGACTCGATCGAGGCCGAGGCCTTCGCCTTCCTGGCCGCGCGCTGCCTGCTGGGCCTGCCGATCAGCTTCCCCGGCACGACGGGCGTGGCCGAGCCGATGACCGGCGGCCGTATCGTAGAGCCCGGCGAACAGTGAGTCTGGCCCAATCCCAGCGGTTCTGGGGCGTCGCCAGCGGCGTGGCGGCCGGGGCCCTGTGGGGGCTGGTCTTCCTGGCGCCCAAGGTCGCGCCCGAGGCCTCGCCGATGATGCTGACGGCGGGGCGCTACCTGGCCTATGGCCTGATCGCGGCCCTGCTGATCGCGCCGCGCTGGCGCCGCGTGACGGCGGCGCTGGACTGGAAGGCCTGGCGGGCGCTGGCCTGGCTGAGCCTGACCGGGAACATCGTCTATTTCGTCTTCCTGGTGGTCGGCGTCCATTTCGCGGGCGTCGGGGCCTCGGCTCTGATCGTCGGCATGGTGCCGGTCGTGGTCGCCCTGTGGGGCCTGAAGGACAAGGACTCGCCGCCGCTGTCGCGCGTGGCGCCGCCCATTGGGGTCGCGGCCTTGGCGGTCGGCCTGATCGGCTGGGAATCGCTGAGCCAGGGCGGGGGCGCGGGCCATGACGGCGTTCAGACCCTGATCGGCCTGGCCTGCGCCTTGGCGGCCCTGCTGTCCTGGTCGGCCTTCGCGGTCGGCAACAGCCGCTGGATGGGGCGGCTGCCCGAGGTTTCACCGCACGACTGGTCCCTGTTGACCGGGGTGGTGACGGGCGGGTTCGCCCTGCTGCTGGCGGTCCCTGCGGTCCTGACCATGGGCGTCTGGTCGGGCGAGGCTTGGATGCGGCTGATCGGGGTCAGCATCGGCGTCGCCATCTTCGCCTCCATCATCGGCAACGCCTTCTGGAACCAGGCCAGCCGCCTGCTGCCCCTGACCATGCTGGGTCAGATGATCGTGTCCGAGACCCTGTTCGCCTTCCTCTACGGCTTCCTGTGGGAGGGCCGCGGGCCGACGGTGATCGAGGTCGTCGCCATGATCCTGATGGTCGTCAGCGTGGTCTGGTGCGTGCGCGCGCACCGTCCGGCGGCCGTCGCGGCGGCGGAAGGCGATCACTAGGGTCCGGATACGAAAACGCCGCCGTCGATGACCGACGGCGGCGTTTGAAGTCCTGGGCCGAAGACCCGATCAGGCCGGGTTTTCTTCCAGACGCTTATCCAGATAGGCGCCGACGCGACGCTCGACCGCGCCGATGTGGTCCTGCCAGAAGTGGCTCGCGCCTTCTTCCAGTTCGTAGTCGATGATGATGCCCTTCTGGGTGCGCAGCTTGTTGACCACGCGCTCGACCTCGACCGGCGGCACGACGGTGTCGGCGGTGCCGTGCAGGAACAGGCCCGAGGCCGGGCAGGGGGCCAGGAAGCTGAAATCGTACATGTTCGAGGGCGGCGACACCGAAATGAAGCCGTCCGTCTCGGGACGGCGCATCAGCAGTTGCATGCCGATATAGGCGCCGAACTGATAGCCCGCGACCCAGGTCTGGGTCGCGGCGGGGTTGTTGGCCTGGAGCCAGTCCAGGGCCGTCGCCGCGTCGGCCAGTTCGCCGATGCCGCTGTCGAACTCGCCCTGGGACTTGCCGACGCCGCGCGAGTTGTAGCGCAGGGTGGCGAAGCCGCGCTGCACGAACAACTGGTGCAGGGTGACCGTCACCGGGTTGTTCATATGCCCGCCCGCCTTGGGGTGCGGGTGCAGGATCAGGGCGATCGGCGCGTTGGGGCGCTTGCCGGGCGAATAGCGGCCTTCGATACGGCCCGAGGCGCCGGGAAGAATGACTTCAGGCATGGATCAGCGGAATCCTGTCTTCAACTGTCGTTTCGCGGGCGGACAATACTTGACCAACGCAGTAGGACTTTCTAAGTCGGCCCTGCGCGGCGCACTTGTCTGCGAGGGCGCGGGTTCTAGCACATGAGCCCCGAAAAGCGCGAAATTTTTGAGGGCTTTCTATGCGCCTGTCGACAAAGGGACGTTACGCCGTGATGGCGATGGCCGATTTGGCGCGCAACGGCGCGGACCGGGCGGTGTCGCTGGCCGAGATCGCGACGCGTCAGGAAATCTCGCTCAGCTATCTGGAACAGCTGTTTGCAAGGCTCCGCAAGGGCGGTCTGGTCAAGAGCGTGCGCGGCCCTGGCGGCGGCTATCGACTGGCGCGCAAGGCCTGTGAAACCGCCGTGGCCGAGATCGTCCTGGCGGTCGATGAACCGATCCGCGCCACGCGTTGCGTCGGCGCCGGCTCGCCCAAGGGCTGCATGATCAAGGGCGAGCGTTGCATCACCCACCACCTCTGGGAAGACCTGGGCCAAGAGATCCACCGCTATCTCGCCAGCGTCAGTCTGGAGGACGTGATCCAGAACCGCACGGGCAAGGCCCGCATGGGCGCGGTGACAACTGATGGGCGCATGGAGGCTGCGGCGTGAGCGTTTACCTGGATTACAACGCCTCGGGTCTGGTTCGTCCTGAGGTGCAGGACATCATGGCCAAGGCTCTGGCCGACAACGGCAATCCGTCGGCGGTTCACGCGGCCGGACGCCGGGCGAGGGCGCGGGTCGAGACGGCGCGGGCGCAGGTGGCCGAACTGGTCGGGGCTGATCCGACCGCCGTGGTCTTTTCCTCGGGCGGCACGGAATCCAACGCCCAGGCCATCGTCAGCGCTCTGTCGGCGGCTTGCGAGCGGCTGATCGTCGGCGCGACCGAACACCCTTGCGTAGCCGAGGCGGCGACGGCGTCGAGCGCGCCGGTCGAGGTTCTGCCGGTCGATGCAAACGGCGTGGTCGATCTGGCCTGGCTGGCCGAGGCGCTTGCGCGACCGGGCCGGGCGGTCGTGGCCATCCACCATGCGAACAACGAAAGCGGCGTGATCCAGCCGATCGTCGAGGCGGCGGCTCTGGTTCGCGCGGCGGGCGGCTGGCTGCACGTCGACGCCATCCAGTCGGCGGGCAAGGTTCCGGTCGACATGCGCGCGCTGGACGCGGACAGCCTGACCCTGTCGGCGCACAAGCTGGGCGGGCCGCAGGGCGTGGGCGCTCTGGTGCTCAAGGAAGGCGTCGCCGCCGTGCGGATTCTGCATGGGGCGGGGCAGGAACGCGGCCTGCGCGCCGGAACCGAGAACGTGCCGGGCATTACCGGATTTGGCGCGGCCGCCGATTGCGCCGCGCGCGATCTGGACGCGGCCATGGCGCACGTCGCCTGGCGCGATGCGGCCGAGGCCAAGGTCAAGGCGGCGGGCGCGACCATCATCGGCGGCGCCGTGCCGCGTCTGCCCAACACCCTGTTCATGGCCGTCGAGGGCTGGGACAGCCCGCAGCAGCTGATCACGCTGGATCTGGTCGGGGTCATGGTCTCGGCCGGCTCGGCCTGTTCGTCGGGCAAGGTCAAGCCGTCCAAGGCGATCAGCGCCATGGGCCTGGATCATCTGGCGACTGGGGGCGTGCGCGTTTCCGGCGGCTGGGGCACGACCGAGGCGGACTGGGATCGGTTCGCCGACGCCTGGGTCTCCGCCTGGAACAAGCATCAAGCGCGCGTGTCTGAGCGCGTGAAGGAAGTCGCGTAAGTCATGGCTGCTGTTAAGGAAACTGTCGAAGCTGTCGCCGCTCTCGAGAAGTATGAGCACGGTTTCACCTCGGACATCGAAACGGAATATGCGCCGCGCGGCCTGAACGCCGACATCATCCGCTTCATCTCCGAGAAGAAGGGCGAGCCGGAGTGGATGCTGGAATGGCGTCTGGCCGCCTATGAGCGCTGGCTGGCGATGGAAGAGCCGACCTGGGCGGCGGTGAAGTATGAGCCGGTCGATTATCAGTCGCTCTTCTACTACGCCGCGCCGAAGCAGAAGGAAGGCCCCAAGTCGCTGGACGAAGTCGATCCGGAACTGCTGGCCGTCTATGCCAAGCTGGGCATTCCGCTGGGCGAGCAGGCGGTGTTGGCCGGGGTCGAAGGCGCGCCGCGCTATGCCGTGGACGCCGTGTTCGACAGCGTCAGCGTGGTCACGACCTTCAAGGCCGAACTGGCCAAGGTTGGTGTGATTTTCATGCCGATTTCCGAGGCCTTGCGCGAATATCCTGATCTGGTGCGTCAGTATCTGGGATCGGTCGTGCCGGTGTCAGACAACTATTTCGCGGCGCTGAACAGCGCGGTCTTTTCGGACGGGTCGTTCGTCTATATCCCACCGGGCGTGCGCTGCCCGATGGAGCTGTCGACCTATTTCCGCATCAATGCCAGCCAGACGGGCCAGTTCGAGCGCACCCTGATCATCGCCGACAAGGGCAGCTACGTTTCCTATCTGGAAGGCTGCACCGCGCCGATGCGCGACGAGAACCAACTGCACGCGGCGGTCGTGGAGATCGTGGCCCTGGACGACGCCGAGGTGAAATACTCGACGGTTCAGAACTGGTACCCCGGCGACGCCGAGGGCAAGGGCGGCATCTATAACTTCGTGACCAAGCGCGCGGACTGCCGCGGTGATCGCTCGAAAGTCAGTTGGACCCAGGTCGAGACCGGCTCGGCCGTCACCTGGAAATACCCGTCCTGCATCCTGAAGGGCGAGGAAAGCTCGGGCGAGTTCTACTCGATCGCCATCACCAACGGGCATCAGCAGGCCGACACCGGCACCAAGATGATCCACCTGGGCAAGAACTCGAAGTCGCGGATCATCGCCAAGGCGGTGTCGGCGGGCAAGTCGGACTCGACCTATCGCGGCCTGGTCTCGGTGCATCCCAAGGCGACGGGCGTGCGCAACTTCACCCAGTGCGACAGCCTGCTGATCGGCAAGGAGTGCGGCTCGCACACCATCCCCTATATCGAGGCCCGCAACGGCTCGGCCCAGCTGGAGCACGAGGCGACGACGACCCGTCTGTCGGAAGACCAGCTCTTCTACGCCCAGCAGCGCGGCCTGTCGCAGGAAGAGGCGGTGGCCCTGCTGGTCAACGGCTTCGTCCGCGACGTGATGCAGAAGCTGCCGATGGAGTTCGCCGTCGAAGCGCAGAAGCTGGTGGCGATCAGCCTTGAGGGGAGCGTGGGGTGACGAGCTTCCACGAGCGCTTCTTCAATCGTCGGCTGACCGGCTTCTATCCCAAAGGGCCAAAGGCGCGGCGTTTTGGTCTTATCGGCCTCGGCGTCTTTCTTGCTCTCGGCGCGACCGGCCTCGCCTTGCTTTTCAATGGGCAGAAGACCTTCGGCCAGATCGTCCTCGGCGGACTGGTCATTTTGATCATCGCTTACAACGGCTTTGTGTCCACTCGTTCGGACCTGTGAGAACCATGCTTTCTATCAACAACCTCCACGTCTCGGTCGCTGACAAGCCGATCCTCAAGGGCCTGACGCTCGAAGTGCCGGCGGGCGAGGTGCACGCCGTCATGGGGCCGAACGGGGCCGGCAAGTCGACGCTGGGCTACAGCCTGTCGGGGCGTCCCGGCTATGAGGTCACGGCTGGTTCGGCGTCGTGGAACGGTCAGGACCTGCTGGGTCTGGCCCCGGCCGAGCGCGCGGCGGCGGGCGTCTTCCTGTCCTTCCAGTATCCGATGGAGATCCCCGGCGTGCCGGCCATGACCTTCATCCGCACGGCGCTGAACGCCCAGAAGCGTGCGCGCGGCGAGGAGGAGGTCTCGGCCCCCGCCTTCCTGAAGCAGGTCAAGGCGGCGTCGCAGGCGCTGAAGATGGACTTTGACATGCTGAAGCGGCCGCTGAACGTCGGCTTCTCGGGCGGCGAGAAGAAGCGGATGGAGATCCTGCAGATGGCACTGCTGGAGCCGTCGCTGCTGATCCTGGACGAGACGGACTCGGGTCTGGACATCGACGCCCTGCGCATCGTGTCGGAGGGGGTGAACGCCCTGCGTCGCGCCGACCGGTCGATGCTGGTCATCACCCACTATCAGCGCCTGCTGGACTACATCAAACCGGACAAGGTGCATGTGCTGGCCGCCGGCCGCATCGTCGCCTCGGGCGGACCTGAACTGGCGCTGGAGCTGGAGGCGGAAGGGTACGACAAGTTCCTGCCGACCGCCGCGTGAACGCCGTCCAGATCGACCTGAAGAACGCCGAGACCTTTCCTTCTCGACGCACGGAAACGTGGAAATACAGCGACCTGAAGCGTTGGCTTCGTGAAGCGCCTGAACCTTCGGGGCCAATCACCGTCAGCGGCGAGGGGCCTTTCGAGACGCTGGGCGGCGAGGGCCTAGCCTTCGCCAACGGGCGGGCGACGGGGGCGGACGCCTTTGTCGCTGCGGGGGTGCAGACGCTGCGTCTGCGCTTTGTCTCGGACGCGGTGAACACCGGCCACACGGCCTCGGTGCGGATCGCGGCGCGGGCGGGCGCCAAGTTGCTGCTGCTGGAAAGCCATGAGGGCGCGGGCTCGGCCTATGTGGCCCACAACCGCGTCGAACTGGACGTGCCGGCGGGCGCCGAGGTCACGCGCATCGTGCTGATGGACGAGCCGGAAGACGCCATTTCCGTTACCAACGCCGTGGTGCGGGTCGAGGCCGGCGGCCTGTATCGCCAGACCATCGTCACGACGGGCGCCAAGCTGCAGCGGCTGGAGACCCAGGTGAGCCACGGGGCCGAGGGCGCCGACGTGCGGCTGGACGGCCTCTATCTGTTGAAGGGGTCGCGTCACGCCGACCTGACGACAGTGGTTGACCACCTGGCCGCCGACGGCACCACCAGCCAACTGACCAAGGGCGTCGTTCACGACACGGCGCGCGGCGTGTTCCAGGGCAAGATCATCGTCGAGCGCGGGGCCGACGGCACCGACGCCCGCATGGGCCACCACGCCCTGATCGCCGGCGAGCGCGGCGAGGTCGACGCCAAGCCCGAGTTGATCATCTATGCCGACGACGTGCAGTGCGCGCACGGCAATACGGTCGGGACGCTGGACGAAAGCGCCCTGTTCTACATCCAGCAGCGCGGCATTCCGGCCGACGAGGCCCGCGCCCTGCTGACCCAGGCCTTCCTGATCGAGGTCGTCGACCGCATCGAGGACGAGGCGGCGAGGGAGGTTGTGCGCGAATGGCTGACGGCTCGCCTGTGAAGACCTTTGATCCCTATGCCGCGCGGGCGCAGTTCCCGATCCTGTCGCGACAGGTGAACGGCAAGCCGCTGGTCTATCTGGACAACGCCGCCTCGGCGCAAAAGCCCCGCGCAGTGATCGACGCCCTGGTGGCGTCGATGGAGGGCAGCTACGCCAACGTCCATCGCGGCCTGCACACCCTGTCGAACGAGGCGACCGAGGCGTTCGAGGCCGCGCGCGAGATCGTCGCCCGCTTCCTGAACGCACCCTCGGCCGAGAACATCGTCTGGACCAAGGGCGGGACCGAGGCGATCAATCTGGTCGCCAACGGCATTGGGCTGAGCATCGAGCCGGGCGACGAGATCATCGTCAGCGAGATGGAGCACCACTCCAACATCGTGCCGTGGCACCTGCTGCGCGAGCGCAAGGGCGCGGTGCTGAAATGGGCGCCGATCAACGACGACGGCTCGCTGGACATGGCGGCCTTTGCTGAGCTGCTGGGGCCGAAAACCAAGGTCGTCGCCGTCACCCATATGTCGAACGTGCTGGGGACCATCAACCCGATCGCCGAGATCACCCGTCTGGCCCACGCCGCTGGCGCACGGGTGCTGATCGACGGCTGCCAGGGTGCGGTCCATGCGACGCCGGACGTTCAGGCGGTCGGCTGCGACTGGTATGTCATCACCGGCCACAAGCTGTATGGCCCCACGGGCGTCGGCACCCTGTACGGCACGACCGAGGCTCTGGAGAGCCTGCCGCCCTATCAGGGCGGGGGCGAGATGATCGAGACGGTCACGAAGGACCGAATTACCTACGCCAAGCCTCCGCATCGGTTTGAGGCCGGCACGCCGCCGATCCTGGAGGCGATTGGTCTGGGCGCGGCGCTGGCATGGCTGTCGGGCTTTGACCGTCAGGCCGTGGCCGCGCATGAGATGGCGCTCTATGACCACGCCCGCGCACGACTGGCCGACGCCGACTGGCTGCGGGTTCTGGGCGAGGCCGAGGGTAAGGGCGCGCTGCTGACCTTCTCCGTCGAGGGCGCGCACGCTCACGACGTGGCCCAGATCATGGACCGTTACGGCGTCGCCGTGCGGGCCGGGCTGCACTGCGCCGAACCGCTGGCGAAAAGACTGGGCGTGACCTCGAGCACGCGCGCGTCCTTCGCCCTATATAACACCATGGAGGATACAGACGCCTTCGTGGATGCGCTGATCAAGGCGCGGAACTTCTTCGTGTGACGAGTATGGACGACGCCAAGACCGACACCGCCATCAGCGACAGCGACGCCTTCGCCGCCACCTGGGACGAGCCGCAGAAAAGCGCCTTGTCGCAAGCCGAGCTGGACAAGCTGACCGACGACCTGATCGAAGCGCTGAAGACGGTGTTCGACCCGGAAATCCCGGTCGACATCTATGAGCTGGGCCTGATCTACAAGGTGGACGTGTCCGACGACCGCGACGTCCTGATCGAGATGACGCTGACGGCGCCGGGCTGTCCCGTGGCCGGCGAGATGCCGGGCTGGGTCGAGGATGCGGTGAAGAAGGTCGAGGGTGTGA
Source organism: Brevundimonas sp. 01N35 (assembly GCF_056399785.1). Taxonomy (NCBI): domain Bacteria; kingdom Pseudomonadati; phylum Pseudomonadota; class Alphaproteobacteria; order Caulobacterales; family Caulobacteraceae; genus Brevundimonas; species Brevundimonas sp. 01N35. The sequence goes on along the minus strand of NZ_JBFTRZ010000002.1, from coordinate 252,648 downwards.
AGTCCGCGCGGGCCAATCTGGTGTTCGACCCGCCGTGGGATTCCTCCAAGATGAGCGACGAGGCCAAGCTGGCCCTCAACATGTTCTAGGGATGCGTCGATGACCGAGCTTCAGACCGCCGCCCGACCACGCCGGCCCCGGCCCAAGGCCGTGACCCTGACCGACGCGGCCGCCGAACGCGTGCGCGAGATCATGGCCAATGCGGAAAAGAACTACGTCGCCCTGCGCGTCGGGGTGAAGAACGGCGGCTGCGCCGGGCAGGAATACACCTTCGCCTATGCCGAGAAGATCGAGCCGCTGGACGAGGTGGTCGAGGACAAGGGCGTCACCATCCTGATCGAGCCCAAGGCCGTGCTGTTCCTGATCGGCAGCGAGATCGATTATGAGACGACCAAGCTGGCCTCGAAATTCGTGTTCCGCAATCCGAACGAGACCGACGCCTGCGGCTGCGGCGAGAGCGTGACCATCATCCCTGCCGCCGCTCTGGACGCCGACTGACATGATCCGACTGGAGGGCGTGACCCGGCGCTATCGCAGCGCGGCGGGTGAGCGCACGGCGCTGGACGCCGTTGACCTGACCATAGGGCGCGGCGAGGTGTTCGGCGTGGTCGGGCGTTCGGGGGCCGGCAAGTCGACCCTGATCCGCGCCATCAATCGGCTGGAGACGCCCGACGCGGGCCGCATCTTCGTCGACGATCAGGAGATCACGGCGCTGAAACCCGCCGAACTGCGCGCCGCGCGGCGTCGGATCGGCATGATCTTCCAGCATTTCAATCTGCTGAACGCCAAGACCATTGAGGACAATGTCGCCTTTCCCCTGCGGCTGGAAGGGCGGCCCGAGGCCGAGGTGAAGGCGCGGACGGCGCAGTTGCTGGAGCAGTTGGGTCTGGGCGAGCACGCCAAGAAGCACCCGGCCCAGCTGTCGGGCGGCCAGAAGCAGCGCGTCGGCATCGCCCGCGCCCTGGCCTGTGGTCCCAGCGTCCTGCTGTGCGACGAGGCGACCAGCGCCCTGGATCCGGAGACGACCGAGGACATCCTGACCCTGCTGGACGGGCTGAACCGCGATCTGGGCCTGACCATCGTTCTGATTACCCACCAGATGGAGGTGGTGCGCCGCGTCTGCGACCGGGTGGCGGTGCTGAAGGACGGCAGGATCGTGGAGCAGGGCGCGACGGCCGACGTCTTCCTGCACCCGCAGCACCCCGTGACCCGCGCCATGCTGGCCGAGGGCGAGGAGGCGTTTGACGCCTCAGTCGTGCCGGTGGGGGCGCGTCTGGCCAAGCTGACCTTCCGCGGCGGCTCGACCTATGAGCCGGAGCTGAGCCGCGTCGCGCGGACCGTGGGCGTGGACTATTCGATCCTGTCGGGCCGCATCAGCCGCATCCGGGGCGAGCCCTATGGCCAGCTGGTCGTGGCCTTCACCGGCGGCGACGCCGGGGCGGCCGTGGCGCAACTGACCGCGCGCGGCGTGACGGTGGAAGCCGCCTGATGTTCGACAATGTGAACTGGCCCGAGATCGGCCGTGCGACCGTGGACACCCTGCTGATGCTGGGCGGGTCGCTGGTGCTGACCGTGATCCTCGGCATACCGCTGGGCGTGCTGCTCTATCTGTCGGGCAAGGGACGGCTGGCGTCCAATCCGGTGCTGAACGCCGTGCTGTCGCTGATCGTCAACGTGCTGCGCTCGGTGCCTTTCATCATCCTGCTGATCGTCATGCTGCCAGTGACGGTGCTGCTGGTCGGCACCTCGCTGGGCGTGGCCGGGGCCATTCCGCCGCTGGTCGTGGGGGCCGCGCCCTTCTATGCGCGTCTGGTCGAGACGGCGCTGCGCGAAGTGGACAAGGGCGTGGTCGAGGCGACCCAGGCCATGGGCGGCTCGACCTTCCAGATCGTGACGCGGGCGCTCTTGCCCGAGGCTATGCCGGGCATCATCGCCGGGGCCACGGTCACGGCCATCGCCCTGGTCAGCTATACCGCCATGGCGGGCGTGGTCGGCGCGGGCGGGCTGGGCGACCTGGCCGTGCGCTTCGGCTATCAGCGGTTCCAGACCGACGTCATGGTCGTGACCGTAGTTCTGCTGCTGATCCTCGTACAAATTCTGCAGATGATCGGCGACCGTCTGGTCGCTAAGGTCTCGCACCGCTGAGTTAGAGAGACGCCATGATCCGCCGTTCGCTTCTGCTGTCCGCCGCCGCTGTCCTGATGCTCGCCGCGTGCGGGCAGGGCGCGGAAAAGAAGGCGGGCGCCGCCCCGCTGCTGGTCGGCGCGACCGCCGTGCCGCACGCCGAAATCCTGGAGGTGGTGAAGCCGATCCTGGCCGCCGAGGGCGTGCCGATCGAGATCAAGGTCTTCAACGACTACGTTCAGCCCAACGTGCAACTGTCTGAAAAACGGCTGGATGTGAACTACTTCCAGACCAAGCCCTATCTGGATGAGTTCAACAAAGCGCGCGGCGCCGATCTGGTGACGGTGGCGGGCGTCCACGTCGAGCCGCTGGGCATCTATTCCAAGAAGCACACGACGCTGGCGGCGATCCCGAACGGGGCGCAGGTCATCCTGCCGAACGATGCGTCGAACACCGGACGGGCGCTGCTGCTGCTGCAAGGCGCCGGCCTCATCACCCTGCGCGATCCGGCCAATCCGCTGCAGACGGTGCGCGACATCGCGACCAACCCCAAGGGACTGAAGTTTCAGGAGGTTGAGGCCGCCACCATTCCGCGCATCCTGCCCCAGGTCGATGCGGCGGTGATCAACACCAACTATGCGCTGGACGCCGGGCTGAAGCCCAAGACCGACGCCCTGTCGCTGGAAGGCGCAGACAGCCCCTATGTCAACTATCTGGTGGCGCGTCCCGACAACCAGAACGACCCGCGCGTCCAGGCCCTGGCGGCGGCGCTGCGCAGCCAGGCGGTCAAGGACTTCATCGCCAAGAAGTACGACGGTGCGGTGATCCCGGCGGCTTAAGCCGCCGCTGCTTCCATCGCCAGCGCCGCTTCGTTCGGCGTCGGGACCTGGACGGCGTGCGCGACCGGGCGACCGGTGGCCTCGGCGATCAGTTCGGCGGTCCGACCTTCGATGGCAGCCTCCAGCCGGGCCAGGAACTCGTCCTTCGTCAGGCCGGTGGGGATGGGGTCGAGGAACTCCAGGGTGGCGGTCCCTGGTGTGGTGCGCGCCTCTTTCTGCGGCCAGAACAGGCCCAGGTTGGTGGCCAGCGGCACGACCGGCATGTCGAAGTCGCGGTACATGTGCCAGACGCCCGAGCGATAGCGGAACTTCTCGCCCACCTTGGCCAGGTGGCCCTCAGGATAGATCAGGATCTTGCGGCCTTCGCGATGGGCGTCGGCGGCGCGTTCCTTGAGCGCGGCGCGGGCCGTGTGGCCGCCGCAGCTGTTGACTACGATGGCGCCGAGCTTCCTCAGCACCGTGCCGAGCAGCGGGAATTTCTCCAGGTGGTCGCCGGTGACGAAGGCCAGGTCGTCGAACTGATCATACGCAGCGAATCCGTCGCCCCAGCTCTGGTGCTTGGAGGCGATGATAAAGGCGCCGGTCGGCAGACATTCCTTGCCGCGCGTCTGGATCTTGATACCCGCAAACAGCGCCATGGCCTGCACCATGCGACGGACATAGCGGCGGATCATCCAACTGGTCGCGCGCCGGCCCGGCGCCAGGGCGGCGAAGGCGGCGGCCAGGCCGTAGGTGATGGATAGCGCCCAATAGGCGAGACGGAAGGCCAAGCTTCTCATGGTGGCGCTATGACATGGAATATTGGCCCGGCGACAACCGTCAGGCGGCGGCGCGAGCGATGGTTTCAGCGTTGGTGACGCGGTTTCTGCCGCCGCGCTTGGAGGCGTAGAGGGCCTCGTCCGCGCGCTCGAGCAGAGCCAGGGCGGTCTCGCCGGCCTGTCGTTCGGCGAACCCGACCGAAATGGTCACCGCGCCCAGATCGTCGTTGGTCGAGCGACGGCGTAGCGAGCGCGAGGCGATCTCTTCGCGAATGGCGTTCAGGGCCGCCTCGACTGTTCCAGGCGTTTCCCCGGGGAAGATAACCGCGAACTCCTCGCCGCCGTAGCGGGCGGCGACGCGGGGCGCGCGGGAGATGCGGCCCAGGACGCTGGCGACGTAGCGCAGCACCTGATCGCCGGTCTGGTGGCCCCAGGTGTCGTTGAAGCGCTTGAAATGATCGATGTCGACGATCGCCAGGGTGACGCCCTTGCCGCCGTCTTCCGCTTCATCGCAGATGCGGGCTAACTGCTCATCAAATGCTTTGCGATTGGCCAGATTGGTCAGGGCGTCGGTCATGGCGTCGCGCCGGACCTGTTCCAGGTGTTCGCGTAGACGGACCACTTCGCGGTTCGAGGATTCAAGGCGCTTTTCCAGCGCGGATGTATGCCGCTGGACCTTGCGGGTGGCGGTCGAGAGGGTGGTGACGATGGCGGTCAGGACCGTCGCGTCCTCGGCCGCGGCCATCTTCGCAGAGGCGTTGGTCAGGGTTTCGCCATAGGACGCCTGGGTCTTGCGCGCATTGTCGATGGCTTCCGCCACGGCCGCGAGTTCGCGGTTCAGCACGGCGCCGACGTCGCGAATCTCTTCGGACAAGCGGCCGCGCGGCAGGAACTCGGCGGCCAGCATTTCGGCGGTGGCGTCGGTGAAAGGCGTGTCGCCGGTCAGCAGGCGATGCATCTCGCGGCCCAACGGCCCCTCGGGGTCGCTGACATAGTGCAGCCACAGCTCAAAATTCAGAGGCGTCGGCCAAACCGAGGCCTCCTGCATCGCATCCACCACACGGTGCGCCAGTGAATAAGCGTCCGGGCCTCGAAGCGTGGTCTCGACCTGCGCCGTCATTCTGATTCTCGCGCCCCTAGTTCCAGTGTGAGAACCCTAGGACAGCGATCCGTAATGAGCGGTTAAGTGCGAGGCCACGCCCGTCGAACGGTCGTCAGTCCGAGAAGATCACCGGGCGACGCAGGAAGGCGGGGACGTCGTCGCCGAAGCCGCCGCGAGCAGCCTGGACGGGCTGCTCCTTGGCCGGCTCGGGCTTCCTGGCCTCCCGCGGGGCGTGGTCGCGGGTGCGTTCGCGACGCTGAGTCGCGGCCTTGGCGGGAGCGGCCTCGGCTTGGGGCGTCGATTCCGGGGCCGCGACGACGACGGCTTCAACGCCTTCGGGCGCGGCTTCTGGCCGGGTCGAACGACGGCTGCGCGAACGACGCGGAGCTTCCTCAGCCTTTTCGGCCTTGGGGAGAGGGGCCGTGATGGGCTCCATCGAGGCGACGTTGTCGCTCTTGGGGATCGGGCGGGGACGGTCGCTGCGGGCGCGACCACGGCCGCTGGAACGGCTGTCGTCGGTGCGGGGACGGTCCTTGATGGCCGCGAAGTCGATGCCTTCCAGCGTCAGCTCCTGCGGATCCATCTTGATCAGCTTCAGTACCTTATCCAGCGACTTGTCGTCGGACGGGGTGACGATCATGAAGGCCTGACCCAGCTTGCCGGCGCGGCCGGTGCGGCCGATGCGGTGCACATAGTCGTCGGCGTGGTGCGAGACGTCGTAGTTGAAGACGTGGCTGACGTCCGGGATGTCCAGGCCGCGCGCGGCGACGTCAGAGGCCACCAGAATCTTCAGCGCGCCCGAGCGGAAGTCCGCCAGGGTCTTCATGCGCAGGGACTGGTCCAGGTCGCCGTGGATCGGCGCGGCGTCGAAGCCGTGGGTCTTCAGCGACTTGGCGACGATGTCGACTTCCGACTTGCGATTGCAGAAGACGATGCCGTTCTTGACGTCATCACGTCCGACCAGGGCGCGCAGCGCGGTGCGCTTGGCCTTGGGGTCCGAGGTCGGGATGCGGACGACATACTGGGTGATGGTGTCGGCGGTCATCGCCGGACGCGAGGCCTCGATCCGGGTCGGATCCTTGAGGAACTGCGTGGTCAGGCGGGTGATCTCGGGCGGCATGGTGGCTGAGAAGAACAGGGTCTGACGGCGCGGCGGCGTCAGTTTGAAGATACGCTCGATGTCGGGGATGAAGCCCATGTCGAGCATGCGGTCCGCCTCGTCGACCACCATCATCTCGACCCCGGTCAGCAGGATCTTGCCGCGTTCGAACAGGTCCAGCAGACGGCCGGGCGTGGCGATCAGGACGTCGACGCCCTTGTTCAGCAGCGCCACCTGGTCGCCCATCGACACGCCGCCGATCAGCAGCGCCCAGCTGAGCTTGGTGCCCTTGGCGTACTTGGCGAAATTCTCGGCGACCTGGTCAGCCAGTTCGCGGGTCGGGGCCAGCACCAGGGCGCGCGGCATACGGGCGCGAGCGCGGCCGGAGCCGAGGCGGTCGATCATCGGCAGGGTGAAGGCGGCGGTCTTGCCGGTGCCGGTCTGGGCGATGCCCAGGACGTCGCGGCCGGCGAGGGCCACGGGAATGGCGGCGGCCTGGATCGGGGTCGCCACGGTATAGCCTGTATCGGCGACCGCTTGCAGGGTCGTGGCCGAAAGGCCCAGCTTAGTGAATTCTGTCATGAAACCTTAGGAACGGAGGAAACGTCGTAACGTCTTCGGCCTTGCGGAACCGCCCCTCGTGGGCGAGTGGGCGGCGCGCATCGCCAGTCCTGTCCCGAGCCTGCGGCGGTATATGGAAAGCCCTACGTCGCAGTCAAGTATTTCCGTTCGGGAACCAGACGGTTGGCAAAGCCTTTGAGGTCTGTAAGGTCGCCTCGGGGAAGGGAAGGGTTGTCGTATGCGTATGAAAACGCTTGCGTTCGCCTTGGCTGCCTGCTGCGCGACGGCGCTGCCGGCTCAGGCGGAAATGGATGCCGCTTTTGGCAATACCGTCGTGTCGCATTATCCCGACGGCGCCTGGGTCAAGCACTGGTTCAACCGTGACGGCAGCTATCAGGCGCAGTTTTCGGATGGGCGGAGACTTTCGGCGCGCTGGGCCGTCGAGGGCGAACGGGTCTGCCTGAACGGGATCAGGCCCCGCATGCTGCTGTCGCGGTTCTGCACGGCCATGGTCGAAGCGTCGGTGGGCCAGACCTGGCCCGGGCGGGATCCGCTGGGGCGTCGGGTTCGCAACGAACTGGTGGCCGGGCGCTAGGCGACCTCCCGATCCGCTGGGCGAACCGGGAGGCGTCATCACGTTACTCGGCGTCGGCGGCCTTCTTGGACGCGGCCTTTTTAGCGGCGGGTTTCTTGGCCGCAGGCTTTTTCGCTGCCGCAGGCTTCTTGTCCGCAGCGGCCTTAGCCGGAGCCTTCTTCGCGGCGGGTTTCTTGGCTGCAGCCACCTTCTTTTTCGGGGCGGCGCCGGCCTTGGCGGCCAGCAGGGGCAGGGCCTCTTCCAGCGTCAGATCTTCGGGCGCCATGCCCTTGGGCAGGGTGGCGTTGACCTTGCCCCATTTGACATAGGGGCCGAAGCGACCAGCCATGACCTGAACCGGGGCTGCGTCTTCCGGGTGGGCGCCCAGTTCCTTGAGCGGCGCCGTGGTCGAGCCGCGACCCGGACGACCCGCGCGCTTTTCCGCCAGCAGGGCGACCGCGCGGTTGATGCCGACCTCGAACACTTCGTCGATGTCCGAGACGTTGGCGTAGGTGCCGGCGTGCAGGACGAACGGGCCGTAACGGCCCAGGCCCGACGTGATCATCTTGCCGTCCTCGGGGTGAACCCCGACCTCGCGCGGCAGGGCCAGCAGGCGCAGGGCTTGGTCCAGCGTCAGGGATGCGGGGCCCCAGCCCTTGGGCAGGGACGAGCGTTTCGGCTTCTCCTCGCCCGGCGGGGTGGTTTCGACATAGGGGCCGAAGCGGCCGATCTTGAGTTGCACCGGCTGGCCGGTCGCCGGATCGACGCCCAGTTCACGGTCGCCGCCGTCTGCGCCGCCTTCGGCGCCGTCAGGCGAGGCCACGGGACGGGTGTATTTGCAGTCGGGATAGCGCGAGCAGCCGATGAAGGCGCCGAAACGGCTGGTCTTCAGGCTGAGCTGGCCCTGATGGCACAGGGGGCATTCGCGCGGGTCCGACCCATCGCCCTTGTCCGGGAAGATGTGGGCGCCCAGGGCGTCGTTGAGGTGGTCCAGGATGGCCGTGGTACGCAGTTCGCCGGCGGCTTGCGTCGCGGCATGGAAGTCGGTCCAGAAGCTGCGCAGCAGCGCCTTCCAGTCCAGTTCGCCCGCGGAGACCTCATCCAACTGGCTCTCAAGCGCGGCGGTGAAGTCGTATTCCACCCAGCGGCTGAAGAACTGCTCCAGGAAGGCCGTGACCAGCCGTCCCTTGTCCTCGGGATAGAAGCGGTTCCTGTCCATGCGGACGTATTCGCGGTCGCGCAGGGTGGTCAGGATCGAGGCGTAGGTCGAGGGACGACCGATACCGAGTTCTTCCAGCTTCTTGACCAGGGTGGCTTCCGAGAAGCGCGGCGGCGGCTCGGTGAAGTGCTGGTCCGCGCGGACGGCTTCGACCTTGGCCTTGGCGCCTTCCTTCAGCGCGGGCAGGCGGCCGCCTTCGTCCTCTTCGTCCTCGGAGCCCTTCTGCTTCTCATCACGGCCTTCTTCATAGGCGGCGATGAAGCCGTCGAAGGCGACGACCTGCCCGGTGGCGCGCAGGCCGGTCTGGCCGTCCGGCGTCTCGATCTCGACCGAGGTGCGGTCCAGACGCGCGCTCTCCATCTGCGAGGCGATCATCCGCTTCCAGATCAGCTCGTAGAGCCGCTGCAGGTCGGAATCGATGCGCAGGCTGTCGGGATGACGCGCCAGGTTGGTCGGGCGGATCGCCTCGTGCGCTTCCTGGGCGTTCTTGGCCTTAGTCTTGTAGTAGCGCGGCTCGGCCGGGACGTAGGCGGGGCCGAAGCGGTCGGCGATGACCTCACGCGCCTGGGCGATGCCCTCGGGGCTGACGAACAGGCCGTCGGTACGCATGTAGGTGATCAGGCCGCCGGTGTCGTCGACGCCTTCATACAGTTTCTGAGCCGCCTGCATGGTGCGTTGGGCGGTGAAGCCCAGCTTGCGCGAGGCTTCCTGTTGCAGGGTCGAGGTGGTGAAGGGCGGCGCGGGGGACCGCTTGGCCGGCTTCTTCTCGACGGACTTGATGGTGAAGTCGCCGGCCTTGATGGCGTCGCGGGCGGCGAAGGCCATTTCCTCGGTCGGGATGTCGAGGCGCTGGATTCGCTTGCCGGCGTGCTTGACCAGACGGGTGGTGAAGGGCGGGCTGTCGGCGACCAGATCGGCCTCGACCGACCAGTATTCCTGGGCCTTGAACTTCTCGATCTCCATCTCGCGATCGACGACGATGCGCAGGGCGACCGACTGCACCCGCCCCGCCGAGCGGGCGCCGGGCAGCTTGCGCCACAGGACGGGCGACAGGTTGAAGCCCACCAGATAGTCCAGCGCGCGGCGGGCCAGATAGGCCTCGACCAGCTCCATATCCAGCTGACGCGGATTGGCCATGGCCTCCAGCACGGCGGCCTTGGTGATGGCGTTGAAGGTGACGCGCTGGACCTCGGTGTCCTTCAGCGCCTTCTTCTTGTTCAGAACTTCCAGAACGTGCCAGCTGATCGCCTCTCCCTCGCGGTCGGGGTCGGTCGCGAGAATAACGCGGTCGGCGCGCTTGGCCGCCTCCGCGATCTCGGCGAGACGTTTGGACGCCTTGGCGTCGACCTCCCACACCATGGCGAAATCGTCGTCAGGCAGGACGGAGCCGTCCTTGGACGGCAGGTCGCGGATATGGCCGTAGGAAGCCAGCACCTCGTAGCCGGAGCCCAGGTATTTATTGATGGTCTTGGCCTTGGCGGGGCTCTCGACGATGACGAGATTCATGGCGCTCTGTTCGGGAAATCGGGGCGCGAACGTGGTTGGCGTCGCGAGGGAAGTCAATCACGACGTTGAAGGGGTGCGCGGTAAGGGTGTAACATCTCTCTGTTATTCGACTATAAGTTGTGTCTTACTGCTGCTCTGTCAGGAGGGTTGGATATGGCTGAAGCGGCGCGATCCCATGATCTCGAGGCGGGTCGGCGACAGGAAGAGCCTGTGTCGCCGCCGGATATGGCGGACTATCCTGTTCGTGAATACGTCGCCGCCATGGCGAGGGAACTGGCGACCATGGCGCGCTGGGACGGGGACGAACAACTGGCGAGCGCGCTGGATGTCGCGGCGGATCTGGCCAGGCATGAGGCGACAGCCGTCTAGGACGAGACCAGCCCGCCGGGCAGAAGGTTGGCGCGGCCCGTGAGGTTAAGCTCCAGCAGCGCCGAGGCGACGACGCCGATCGGGAGCCCGACCGCCCGCGCCAGTTCGTCCCGCGGCGTTGGCGTGGGCGACAGCAAGGCCGCGATCTGTTCGATCACGGCGTCGTCCAGATCGTCGGGCGCGCCGTCGAAGGGAGAACCGGCAGGCGGTTCGCCCAGGGTGCGCAGGGTGTTGAAGGCGCGCTCCACGTCTTCCAGACCCTCGCATAGGATGGCGCCCTGACGCAGCAGTTCGTTGGGGCCCTTGGAGCGGGGGTCCAGCGGCGACCCCGGCACGGCGAAAACGTCGCGGCCCTGTTCATTGGCCAGGCGGGCGGTGATCAGGGAGCCGGAACGAATTTCCGCCTCGACCACGATCACGCCGCGCGACAGGCCCGAGATGATGCGGTTGCGACGGGGGAAGTCTCGCGCCTGGGCGCGGGCGCCGATGGGGCTTTCCGAGACGATGCAGCCCTGTTCGGCGATCTGGCGATAGAGGTCGGTGTTGTCGGCGGGATAGACGTCGTCCACGCCGCCGCCGAGCACCGCGACCGTGCCGGTCGGCAAGGCGCCCAGATGGGCGGCGGCGTCGATGCCGCGCGCCAGACCGGACACGATGACGTGGCCGGCTTCGCCCAACTGCTGCGACAGGCCGCGCGCGATGCGCTGACCGCCTGCCGAGGCGATGCGCGCGCCGACGACGCCGACGCAGGGGCGCGACAGCAAGGCTACATCGCCGCGCGTCCAGAGCAGGGGCGGCGGCGGGTCGACGGCGGCCAACATGGCCGAATAGGCGGCGTCGCCCAGCAGGATCAGCTTCGCGCCCGCGCGCTCGCCCGCCGTCAGTTCGGCCTCGACCCGCTCGACGGCGGGCAGGGCGTAGCCGTCGCGGCCGTTGCGCCGCAGCAGATCAGGCAGGGCCTCGACCGCGCGGACGGCGGAACCGAAGCGTTGCAGCAGTTGGGAAAAGGCCACGGGACCGACGCGGTCGGTGCGGGCCAGCCGAAGCCGGGCGAAGCGCTCGGCGTCGGACAGGGGGGTCAAGCCTTCTTGGCCCCGATGCGCGGCTCAACGCCTTTCAGCAGCCGGGCGATGTTCTCATGGTGGCGGATATAGATCAGGACGGCGGTGAAGATGGCCAGGATCAGGATGGGCGCGGGGGCGGGAAGGCCCAGCATCGCCAGGGGCAGAAGCGCATAGAAGGGCGTCGCCGCCGCCGCGACCAGGGCCGCTAGCGACGAATAACGCAGGGCGAAGGCGACGATCAGCCAGGTCGCCGCCGCCATCAGGCCCAGAGGCCAGCAGGCGGCCAGGATCAGGCCGAAGAAGGTCGCGACGCCTTTGCCGCCCTTGAAGCCCAGCCAGACGGGGAAGAGGTGCCCCATAAAGGCCGCGCCGCCGGCGATGGCGCCGGCCGCTTCGCCGAACAGGTGCCGCGCGATCAGCAGGGCGACCGCGCCCTTGCCCGCATCGAGGATCAGGGTGGCGATGGCCAGATCCTTGCGCCCGGTGCGAAGGACGTTGGTCGCGCCGATATTGCCCGAGCCGATGTTGCGCACGTCCCCGGCGCCTGCGGCGCGCGTCAGGATGACCCCGAACGGAATCGAGCCCAGCAGGTATCCGCCCATAGCCACAAGCCCGAGCGTAAGGAGCGCCGGCCCCGCCAGATCCTGCAAGTGATTCGCTCCCGTTTAGCGTGCGTCGTGGACGATGCGTCCCCCGACGACCGTGAGCAAGACCTTCCCTTGCAGACGACGGCCGTCGAAGGGCGAATTCTTCGATTTCGAACGAAGTGTGGCCGCGTCGATGACAACCGGAGCGCCCGCGTCGAACAGGACGAGGTCGGCGGGTGCGCCTTGGGCCAGAACCCCGGCGTCCAGACCCAGCAGGCCGGCGGGACCCTGGGTCAGGGGGCGCAGGACGTCCAGAAGGTCCAGCCCGTGCTCGTGGTGCAACATCAGGGCGGCGGGCAGCAGGGTTTCCAGACCGACGGCGCCGGGCGCGGCCTCGGCGAAGGGACGGCGCTTGTTCTCGGCAGGCTCAGGCGCGTGGGCCGAGGTGATGGCGTCGATCAGGCCGTCGCGGAGGGCCTCGACCAGGGCCTGACGGTCGCTCTCGGCGCGCAGCGGCGGGTCCAGCCGGTAGAAGGTCCGGTAGTCGCCGATGTCGATCTCGTTGAAGCAGAGGTGGTTGATCGACACCGAGGCCGAGACTTCCAGCCCGCGAGCGCGGGCGCGGGCCAGGGTCTCCAGCGCGCCCTCGGTCGAGATCTGGTCGACCAGGAAGCGGGCGCCGGTCTGTTCGACCAGGGCCAGGTCGCGCTCCAGCTGGATACGTTCGGCGATGGCGGGGGAGCCCGACAGGCCCAGCCGGGTGGCCAGTTCGCCCGCAGTGGCGACGGCGCCCTCCGACAGCCAGGGCTCGGCCGGGCGGCAGGCGATCAGGGCGTTGAAGGCGGCGGCGTAGCTCATCACCCGTTGCAGGGTGCGGGTGTTGACGATGACCCGGTCGCCGTCCGTGAAATAGAGGGCCCCCGCTTCGTGCATCAGGCCGATCTCGGCCATGCGCTGGCCGTCGCGGCCCTGGGTCGCCGCGCCCGCCGCGCGGACGTTGACCAGATCGAGCGCCGCGCCGCGCCGCTGGATGTGGTCGATCCGGGCCGGATCGTCGATGGCCGGATCGGTGTCGGGCTGAATGACGATGGTGGTGACGCCGCCCGCCGCCGCCGATAGACTGGCCGACTTCAGCGTTTCCTTGGGCTCGTTGCCCGGCTCGCCGGTCTTGACCCGGATGTCGATCAGGCCGGGCGCCAGGCAGCGGCCTTGCGCGTCGATGACGGTGACGCCGTCAGGGCGCTGGGTCGCCTGGCCGTGGACGACCTCGACGATCCGCCCCCCCTGAATCAGGACCGCGCCAGGGCCGTCATAGTCGCTGGCCGGGTCGAGCAGGCGGGCGTTGACGATGGCCAGCGGGGTAGAGGCAGCGTTCATGGGGCGGCTCCCGCGCGGCGGTGGGCGAGGGCGGCCAGAACGGCCATGCGGGCGGCGACGCCCATCTCGACCTGATCCTGGATCAGGGAGACGCTCAGGTCGTCGGCCACATCGGAATCGATCTCGACCCCCCGGTTCATGGGGCCGGGGTGCATGACCTTGGCGTTGGGGGCGGCCCAGGCCAGCTTCTCGCGGTCCAGACCCCAGAAGCGGAAATACTCGCGGGTCGAGGGGATCAGGGCGCCGGTCATCCGCTCCAGTTGAAGGCGCAGCATCATGACCACGTCGCAGCCGGCCAGACCTTCCTTCATGTCGTGGAAGACCTCGCAGCCCCAGCGGTCGGCGTCGCCGGGCACCAGGGTCGGCGGGCCGATGAGGCGCACCCGCGCCCCCATCATCGACAACAGGGCGACGTTGGAGCGGGCCACGCGGCTGTGGGCGATGTCGCCGCAGATGGCCACCGTCAGGCCGCCCACGTCGCCAAAGGCGCGGCGCAGGCTCAGCAGGTCCAGCAGGGCCTGGGTCGGGTGTTCGTGGCGACCATCGCCGGCGTTGACGACGGCGCAGCCGACCTTTTGCGACAGCAGGTCCACAGCGCCCGAGGAGGCGTGGCGGACCACCAGGATTTCCGGCTTCATGGCGTTCAGCGTCACCGCCGTATCGATCAGGGTCTCGCCCTTGGCGACCGAGGAGGCCGAGACCGGCATGGTCACAACGTCGGCGCCCAGACGCTTGGCCGCGATCTCGAACGAGGAACTGGTGCGGGTCGAGTTCTCGAAGAACAGGTTCACGACCGTCTGGCCGCGCATCAGGTCGATGCCCTTGGCCGACTGTCGGTTGAAGTCGACGAAGGCGTCGGCGAGATCCAGCAGCGCCAGGGCGGCGGGCGGGTTCAGATCGCCGGCGGCGAGGAAATGATTACGGGGAAACGGCAGCAGCCGTTCCTCAATGGTTTCGGTGACGGAAGCGGCATGGGTCATCGAGACGCCGCTATAGAGCCGAGTCTGCTTCAGGGGAAGGTCAGGCGTAGCCGAACAGGGTCAAGGCCAGCGGAATCCCCAGCGCCGACAGCACCGTCGTCAGGGCGATGATCCCGGCCATCAGCGGGGCGTCGCCGCCCATCTGACGCGCCAGGACATAGGAGGCGGCGGCGCCCGGAGCGGCGCCGCACATCAGGGCGACGCCCTGAGCCATCTCGTCGCCGCCATAGAGGACGCACAGGCCCCACATCAGCGGCGGGGTGATGATCAGCTTGACGAAGGTCACGGCGCCGATGGTCAGGCGCGTGCGCGCTACCGCGCGGAAGCTGAGACCCGCGCCGGCCACGATCAGACCCAGGGGCAGGGCGCTGGCGCCCAGAAGCTTCAGCGTGTTGGAGATGCCCGGCAGTTGCGGCACGCCCATTACGTTCAGCGCCAGGCCGATGATGCAGGCCAGCAGGATGGGGTTGGCCAGGATGGCTTTCGTCAGGGCCAGCGGCGAGGTGCCGCGCTGGTCCGCCCCCCACTTGGCCAGGACGATGACGCACAGGATGTTGGTCACGGGGATCATGGCGGCGATGACCACGGCGGCCAGGGCCAGTCCGTCCTGGCCGAAGGTCGCCTGAATCACCGGCAGGAAGACGAAGCTGTTCCAGCGGATCGCGCCCTGAAACACGCTGGTGTAGGCGGGCCCCTCGATCTTCAGCAGCGGCTTCATCGCCAGGGTGAAGGCCGCGATGACGACGACCGAACTGACAGCCGCCGCGCCAGCCGCGCCTGCGCCGCCGCCGGAAAGATCGGCGTGCCAGATCGCCGGGATCAGAAACCCCGGATAGAGGACGTGGATCGACAGCTTCTCGATTGGCCGCCAGGCGGCGTCCGGCAGGAAGTCGGATTTCCTCAGCCCGTAGCCGAGCGCGATCAGCAGGAAGACGGGCACGATGCCCGCGAGCAAGGCCAGCATCAGTAGTCGCGCAGACGGTCCAGCGCGCCTTGCAGGATCCAGGCGGCGGCGGTGCGGTCCACGACATTGGCGCGGCGCTTGCGGTTCAGGTCCAGCTCTTCGATCAGGAAGCGTTCGACGGCGCTGGTCGACAGGCGCTCGTCCTGGAAGGCAACGTTGACGGGCCGCAGACGCTCCAGATTGCGGGCGAAGGCGCGGCAGGACTGGGCGCGCGGCCCTTCGGAGCCGTCCATGTTCAACGGCAGGCCGATGACCAGGGCCGAGACGTTGCGGACGTTCATCAGCTTGATCAGCTGTTCGGCGTCCTGGCTGAATTTCACCTTGCGGATCAGTTGCAGCGGGCTGGCGATCATGCGGCTGGTGTCGGACACCGCCACGCCAATGGTGTTCTCGCCCAGATCCAGCCCCATCCAGGGGGTGCCGGGCGGGCAGGCGGCGGGCAGGTCGGCAAGGTCAAATACGGGCACGGACGTCCCATATTGCAATGCGGAACGCTTGTCGAAGCCGCATCGGGCGGTTAACCCACGACAATCATCAGTCTGCGACGACTCCCTTTCGTTGCGGCTGGAGGAATTTCGGAGATTTCCATGGCTATCGACGCCGCGACGGTGAGGCGTGTCGCCCACCTCGCCCGCATCAAGACCCCCGAGGACCGCCTGGAGCCGCTGGCCCAGGAGATGAACGGCATCCTGAACTGGATCGAGCAGCTCAACGAGGTCGACGTGCAGGGTGTCGAGCCGATGACCTCCAACGTCGCCCAGCCCCTGCGCCTGCGCGAAGACGTCGTCACCGACGGCGGTAAGGTGGACGCCGTCCTGTCGAACGCCCCGAAGTCGGCCGACGGCTTCTTCGTCGTGCCCAAGGTGGTCGAGTAAGCCATGACTGATCTGACCAAACTGAACCTGAAGGACGCCCTGGACGGGCTGAAGGCCAAGACCTTCTCCTCCGAGGAACTGACCAAGGCCTTCCTGACCAATATCGAAGCCTCGAACCCGGCGCTGAACGCCTTTGTCGAGGTGACGACGGACAAGGCGCTGGAACAGGCGCGGGCCTCTGACGCCCGGATCGCCGCCGGGACCGCTGGCGCACTGGAAGGCGCGCCGCTGGGCATCAAGGACCTGTTCTGCACCGAGGGCGTGCAGACGACCGCCGGCTCCAACATGCTGCGCGGGTTCAAGCCCCCGTATGAATCGACCGTCACCGCCAATCTGTGGCGCGACGGGGCGGTCATGCTGGGTAAGCTGAACATGGACGAGTTCGCCATGGGCTCGTCCAACGAGACCTCGGCCTTTGGTCCGGTGAAGAACCCGTGGAAGTCCAAGACCTCGAACGCCGAGCTGACGCCGGGCGGTTCGTCGGGCGGTTCGGCCTCGGCCGTGGCGGCTGACCTCTGCCTTGCCGCGACCGCGTCGGACACCGGCGGCTCGATCCGCCAGCCCGCGGCCTTCACCGGCACCGTGGGCATCAAGCCGACCTATGGCCGCGCCAGCCGCTTCGGCATGGTGGCCTTCGCCAGTTCGCTGGATCAGGCCGGGCCGATCACCAAGACGGTGGCCGACGCCGCCATCCTGCTGAAGTCCATGTGCTCGTTCGACGCCAAGGACTCGACCAGCCTCGACATTCCGACGCCCGACTGGACCCAGTCGGTCGGCAAGTCGGTCAAGGGGCTGCGCATCGGGGTGCCTGCTGAATACGTCATCGACGGGATGCCCGCCGAGATCCAGAAGCTGTGGGAGCAGGGCGTCGAGTGGCTGAAGGCCGCTGGCTGCGAGATCGTCGAGATCAGTCTGCCGCACACCAAATACGCCCTGCCGACCTACTACATCGTGGCCCCGGCCGAGGCGTCGTCGAATCTGGCCCGCTATGACGGCATGCGTTTCGGCCATCGCGCCGAGGGCCCGACCTCGCTGACCGACCTCTACGAAACCTCGCGCGCCGAGGGCTTCGGGGCCGAGGTCAAGCGTCGCCTGATCATCGGCGCCTATGTGCTGTCGGCGGGCTTCTATGACGCCTACTACGTCAAGGCGCTGAAGGTGCGTCGCCGCATTGCCGAGGACTTCGACAACGTCTGGGGCAAGGTGGACGCCATCCTGACCCCGTCGACGCCGTCGGCCGCCTTCGCCCTGGGCGACAAGCAGATCGACCCGCTGCAGATGTATCTGAACGACATCTTCACGGTGACGACGAACCTGGCCGGCCTGCCGGGCATCTCGGTGCCCGCGGGCGTCGACGCCAACGGCCTGCCGCTGGGTCTGCAGGTCATCGGCAAGGCGCTGGATGAAGCGACCGTCTTCCAGGTCGCGAGCGCGCTGGAAGAGTCTGCCGGCTTCGTGGCCAAGCCGGATCGTTGGTGGTGAGCATGACTGAGAACTCGAAACTGATCCAAGGCCGCACGGGCGCTTGGGAAATCGTCATGGGGCTGGAAATCCACGCCCAGGTGGCGTCGAAGGCCAAGCTGTTCTCGGGCGCGGCCGTGGGCTTTGGCGCGGGGCCGAACGAGCAGGTGTCGCTGGTCGACGCCGGCTTCCCCGGCATGCTGCCGACCCTGAACGGCTATTGCGTCGAGCAGGCGGTGAAGACCGGCCTGGGCCTGAACGCCCAGATCAACAAGCGCAGCCAGTTCGACCGCAAGAACTACTTCTATCCCGACCTGCCGACCGGCTATCAGATCAGCCAGCTGTATTTCCCGATCGTGGGCGAGGGCGTGGTCGAGGTCGAGGCCGAAGACGGCAGCTTCTTCAACGTCGGCATCGAGCGCCTGCACCTGGAACAGGACGCGGGCAAGCTGATCCACGACCTGTCGCCGACTGAATCCTATGTCGACCTGAACCGGGCCGGCACGGCCCTGATGGAGATCGTCTCGCGGCCCGACATCCGCTCGCCGGAAGAGGCGGTCGCCTACGTCAAGAAGATCCGCACCATCCTGATCTATCTGGGCACCTGCGACGGCGACATGGACAAGGGCAACCTGCGCGCCGACGTCAACGTCTCGGTCTGCCGCGCAGGCCAGTACGAAAAGTACAAGGCGACCGGCGACTTCAGCCATCTGGGCACGCGCTGCGAGATCAAGAACGTCAACTCGTTCCGCTTCATCAGCCAGGCCATCAACTATGAGGCGCGTCGCCAGATCGAGATCCTCGAGGACGGCGGCAAGATCACCCAGGAAACCCGCTTGTACGATCCGACGGCGGGCGAGACGCGCTCGATGCGCTCCAAAGAAGAGGCGATGGACTATCGCTACTTCCCTGACCCCGACCTGCTGCCGCTGGAGCTGGAACAGGCCTGGATCGACGGCATCAAGGCCAAGCTGCCGGAACTGCCGGACGAGAAGCGCCGTCGCCTGATGGCCGACTATGGCCTGTCGCAATACGACGCCGTGGTGCTGATCTCGGAACAGGCCAAGGCCGACTATTTCGAAGCCGCCGCCAAGGGCCGCGACGCCAAGCTGGTGTCCAACTGGGTCACGAACGAGGTCTCAGCGCGTCTGGCCGCCGACGGCAAGGACTTCAGCGAGAACCCGCTGCCGGCCGCGCACGTCGCCCAATTGGTCGAACTGATCGAGACCAACGTCATCTCGTCCAAGATCGCCAAGGAGGTGTTCGACCACGTCTGGAACGGCGAGGGCAGCCCCGCCGAGGTGGTCGAGAAGCACGGCCTGAAGCAGGTGACCGACACCGGGGCCATCGAGAAGGCCGTTGACGACATCATCGCCGCCAACCCGGACAAGGCCGCAGCCGTGGCCGAGAAGCCGCAAGCGCTGGGCTGGTTCGTGGGTCAGGTGATGAAGGCGACGGGCGGCAAGGCCAACCCGGCCGCGGTGAATGACATCCTTAAATCAAAGCTTGGGCTTTGATTTAAGGCGTTCGCTTGGGGGCTTGCGCGCCCAAACCCCCGTTGGTCGCTAACGCTCGCGACGCGGTCGCTCGCTGTTTGAGCGCGCGCGAAGCGCCAGGCCGCGTCGGGTCGAAAAGGCAGAGCCTTTTGACCGCGGCCCACAAAAATGGCCCCGGAGATTGCTCTCCGGGGCCTCTTTCGTTGCGACGCCGGCTACCAGTTCCAGGCGTCGCGGACGACGTCGATGATGTAGCCGTCGTAGTCGTCGATCAGATAGATCGTGTTGTCGACATAGACCCAGCGCGTCCCCGGAGGCGGGTAGCCAAGGCCGTAGGTCCGCCAGTCGTTGACCTGATAGCGCCAGAAAATGTCCGGCAGATACTGGCCGACATAATACTGACGGTTCCAGTAGGCGCGGGGGACGCTGTAGTAGCCGTAGCCTGGCGCGAAATAGAAGCCGAGCCGCACGCCGTTCCAGCCGCGGAAGCGCTGGTCGTTGCGCCACCAGTCGCTGCGGTGGCGCTGGTTCCAGTTGCGCCGCCACTGATCCTGGTTCCAGCGATTGTGGAAATCACGATAGTCGCGGTTCTGGTTCCCGCCGGGCCGGTTCGGGCGCCCCGGTTGTTGCGCCCCAGGGCGATCGGGCCGGTTCCAATCCGGTTGGTTCGGGCGGCCAGATTGCTGCGAACCGGGACGATCAGGGCGGTTCGATTGGTCGGGTCGGCCAGGTCGGTCGGCTCGGTTCGATCGATCCGGACTTCCCATCTGGTCCGGACGGCTCGGCGCTTGGCTGCCGGGACGGCCAGGGCGGCTGTTCGGTTGATCCGGTTGCGGGGTCTGGGGACGCCACTGACCCTCGGGACGCCCCTGACCGTCGGGGCGGCCTTGGTCACCGGCAGGTTCCGGACGGCTGGGTCTGTCCGGGCGCGGCTGGCTGTCCAAGCGACTTTCTCCGCCCGACCATTGAGCCCGATCAGGCCGGGGATCGTTCGCGCGGGGGGCATCCTGGCGCTGTTGAGGCGATACAGCCTGATCGCCGCGTTCGGCCCTCCGCTGGGCGCGGGCAGGGCGTGGTGAGTTTTCCGCCTGCGCCTGCTGGTCCTGAGCCATGACCGCCAAGGGGGCGGCGGCCGGAAGGACGAAGCTGGCGATGGCCGTGAACACCATCAGGGAACGTTTCATGGTCTTGTTCCTTGCGCGCCAAGAACGGCGGCTTGAAGGGTAATCTGGCGCCATGGCCATGAACCGCGGCTGAACATCGGTCGTTGGAAACTGACAGCTTGCATAGAAAAAGCCCCGCAAAGCAAGGCTTTGCGGGGCTTCAGCAGACTGTGATCGAACCTAGTAGATGTTGCTCAAAACGCTGGCGATCAGGCCGCTGGCGACGGCGATGAGAAGGATGTCGTTGCCGGCGTAGACGTAGCGATAGCCGCGCGGCGCGGGAGGCAGACCGTAGTAGTAAGGGTCATTCACATAGTAGCCGCGGTAGGCCGAGGGCAGATAACCGCCCTGACGCCAGCGATAGCCGGCGTAGCGTGGATCAACCCGGTAATAACCGTGGCCCGGCGCATACCAGTAGCCGTTGCGGGCGCCGCGATAGTCGCGGAAGTCGGAGCGCCCCCGCCACCAGTCGCGGTTGTTGCGGTCCCAACGGTCATTGCGTTGGTCCTGGCGATAGTCGCGACGATCATTGCGGTCGTCGCGTCGGTCCTGACGCCATTCGCGATGATCTTGGCGGTTCTGGGCCTGGGCCGCCAGCGGCGCGGCCGTAGTGGTCAGCGCCAGGGCGACGAGGGCAGCCTTGGTCAGGCGGTTCATCTGTACGTCTCCTTGGTCTGGGCGCCGAAGGTAAGCTGCGGACGGCCCGTTGAAACAGGAGGCCAAAGTCGGCCCTGGCGCATGAACTCGTCCTGAACGGAGATGTCAGGTTTCAGCCTTGTCTGTTCATGTCGCGCGCGCCATCTCTGATCGCTGAAACACGAAGGACCAGGCGACCATGACCCAGCCCATAGAGCTCTGGTATTGGCCCACGCCCAACGGTTGGAAAATTTCCATTGCGCTGGAGGAGATGGGGCTGCCCTATGTCGTCAAGCCGGTGAATATCGGCGCAGGCGAACAGTTCGCGCCGACGTTCCAGGCGATCAGTCCGAATGGCCGGATGCCCGCCATCGTCGATCCTGACGGGCCTGATGGCCAGCTGCTGTCGATCTTCGAGTCCGGCGCCATCCTGCAATATCTGGGAGTGAAGTCGGGGCGTTTCTATCCGACCGATGCGCGCTCCAAGGCCGAGGTCGATCAGTGGCTCTTTTGGCAGGTCGGCGGCCTGGGGCCGATGGCGGGCCAGACGCATCATTTCCGACAGTACGCGCCGACCCTCATCAAGGATCAGCGCCAGCTCGCCTATGGCGTCCGGCGCTACACCAATGAGACGCACCGGCTGTATGGCGTGCTTAACCGGCGACTGGCGGATCGGGACTATGTCGCGGGCGACTACTCCATCGCCGACATGGCGATCTGGCCCTGGATCTTGCCGACGCATCAGGGACAAAGCCTGATCGAGTTTCCGCATCTCGCCGCCTGGATGGAGCGGGTCGGGGCGCGGCCGGCTGTGAAGGCGGGCAGGGCGGTGGGCGAGGAATGGCGCGCCAATCTGGCCGCCTCGGGCAAGGCGGCGGAGGCCGCGCGGAGCGTCCTGTTCGGCCAACGCGCCCGTTAACTCTAATTTCAAACCGCCGGTATTTGAATGAGGTTCGAAAGGCAGGGTCAGAACGACCGGCGCCTGGAGGATCTGGCCATGACCGCGCAAGACAGAGCGCCTGAAGCTATCGACCCCGCGGCCCTGCCGCTGCCGACCGTCGAAATGGACGGCGACGCCCTGTTCCGGTTGGGGCTGGCCTATTCAGCCGGGCTGGACGGCTGTCCCATCGACCGGGTCTCGGCGCACATGATCTTCAACCTGGCGGCCATGAAGGGGTCGATCGAGGCGCGCATCTATCGCCGCGAGATGAGCCAGGAGATGGAGCACGACGAGATCGCCGAGGCCCAGCGCGCCGCGCGCCGCTGGATCGACGCGGGCTCGACCACTCTGGCTGCCTGAAGCTTGTAGCGGCGGACTCTGGACCGGACGGCGACGGCGGGCTATTGACCCGGCCAAGACAAGTCGCCGAAGGATTCCTGCTCATGCTCGCTCGCATCTATCGCCCGGCCAAGACCGCGATGCAGTCGGGCAAGGCCAAGACCAACGACTGGCGCCTTGAGTTCGAACCCGCCTCGGCGCGGACGCAGGACCCGCTGACCGGCTGGACCAGTTCGTCCGACATGAACGGTCAGGTCCGCCTGACCTTCGAGACCAAGGAAGAAGCGGTCGAATACGCCGAGCGTCACGGCATCGCCTTCCGCCTGCATGAACCGAACGAAGCGCCGGTCATCCTCAAGGCCTATGCCGACAATTTCGCCACCAACCGCAAGCAGTCCTGGACGCACTAAGTCCGGCTTCTCGCTGCGGCCCTGGCTGAACGCGCCCTTAGCTCAACCGGATAGAGCACCCGCCTTCTAAGCGGACGGTTGCAGGTTCGAGTCCTGCAGGGCGCGCCACGCCTCCAGACCCATTTCCAGGTCCGCGATCAGATCGGCCGGATCCTCCAGCCCTATATGCAGGCGCAGAAGCTGGCCCTCCAGCGACGGCGCGTGGCGGCGATAGGGCAGTTGCGGGGTCTCGTGGGTGATCAGGCTTTCGAACCCGCCCCAGGAATAACCCATGCCGAACAGGGACAGGGCGCGCATCAGGGCATGGGCGGCGGCCTTGTCGCCGCCCTTCATGACCAGGCCCATCAGCGACGCCGCCCCTGAATAGTCGCGTCGCCACAGGTCATGGCTGACCGAGCCGGGCAGGGGCGGATAGAGGATGCGCGCCACCTCTGGCCGTTGTTGCAGCCATTGGGCGACCGCAAGCGCCGAGCGCGCCTGTTCGGCGTAGCGCAGCGGCAAGGTCCGCAGGCCGCGCAAGGCCAGCCAGGCGTCGTCGGGCGAGACGTGCCAGCCCATGTCGTCGATGGTGTCCGCTATGGCGCGGCCGATCTCCCGGTCCCGAACGGCGACGCCGCCCATGAACAGGTCCGAATGGCCTGCGGCGTATTTCGTCAGGGCCTGAACGCTGACGTCGACGCCGTGTTCGAGCGGCCGGAACGACAGTCCGGCGGCCCAGGTGCTGTCCATGACGGTCAGCACGCCGCGCTCGCGACAGGCGGTCGCCAGGGCCGGGGCATCGACGATCTCGAACGTCAGCGACGCTGGCGCTTCGATCAGCAGCAGACGGGTGCGTTCGCTCAGAGCCCCGAGAATGTCTGCTGTCGAGGCCTCGGCTGGGTGAAAACGAGCCGTTACGCCGCGCGCCGCCATGTGCCGGGTCAGAAACCGTCGTGTGGGACCATAGACGGCGTCGGTGACCAGAACCTCGTCGCCAGGCCGTAGCAGGGCGCTCAGCGGCACGGTGACGGCGGCCAGACCCGAAGGCAGCAGGAAAGCCTCGTCCCCGCCTTCCAGGTCGGCCAGAGCCGCCCGCAACTCTCTCGCCGCGCTGGTCCCCTCCAACCCATAGACGGGGCCGTCCGTCGCATCCTGCATGGTCGCCGGATCGTCGCTGAGCATGGTCGAGGCGCGCTCGAGCGGCGGACTGACCGGCCGCCGTCCCTGGCCTCGACGCGTGGCCGACGCGATCAAGCGGGTGCGGTCGGAAAGACGAGGCATGAAATCTCCAGCGGGTTGCGGTTCCGCGCCTAGAGGGCTCTAAAGTCTTCGGGGGCGCAAGCTGGCGAGGGTGATGGAATGCGGGCGTCAAGGATAGCGACGGGAGCGGCGGTAGCCTTCGCGGTGGCGACGGGCGGTTGCGAACGGCGCGCCGAGACTCATAAACCCGACGCGAGCGAGGCCCTTCCTGCAAGGCCCGTCGCTCTGCCGACGAATACCGAAAGCCCGACCCTGGCGGCGATCAAGCAGCGCGGCCGGCTGAACTGCGGCGTGCATCAGGGCCTGGTCGGTTTCGCCTACACCGACAATCGCGGCGCCTGGCGCGGCTTTGACGTGGATTTCTGCCGGGCCACGGCGGCGGCCATTTTCGGCGATCCCGATGCCGTGCGCTTCGTGCCTCTGACGGCCGAGCAGCGATTCGAGGCTCTGCGGGACGGGCGCATCGACGTGCTGTGGCGCAACACCTCCTGGACCATGAGCCGCGACACTGGCGGTGAGCTCAGCTTCGCCGGCGTCAACTATTACGACGGGCAAGGCTTCCTGGTGCGTCGCGCGCTCAACCTCAGCAGCGCGGCCGAACTGAACGGGGCACGGGTCTGCGTCCAGGCAGGATCGACCACCGAACTGAACGTCGAGGATTATTTCAGGACGCGGGGCATCGAATATCGCCCGGTCGTGGTGAAAACGGAGGAGGAGGCGCGGCAGGCCTATGCGCGTGAGGCGTGCGACGCCTTCACCGCGGACATCTCGGCCCTGGCGGCCGCGCGCACGACGCTGCCGAACCCGCAGCAGCACGTCATCCTGCCGGACGTGATCTCCAAGGAGCCGTTGGGGCCGGTCGTTCGCGGGGGCGACGATCAGTGGACGGCGGTGATCCGCTGGACCTTGAACGCCTTGATCCTGGGCGAGGAACTGGGCGTGACGAAAGCCAATGTCGCGGCGCTGGAGCGTGACAGCCAGGATCCGCGCATTCGCCGCCTGCTGGGCCAGGAAGGGGAATTCGGTCCGTCGCTGGGTCTTCCCCGGACCTGGGCGCGCGACGCCATCGCCGCAGGCGGAAATTACGGCGAGATCTTTGAACGGAATTTGGGCGCGCAATCTCCGTTGAACCTCGCGCGGGGCCTGAATGCGCAATGGAGCGCACGGTCGGGAGGCTTGGTCTATGGTCTGCCCATCCGCTAGGCGCGCCGACGACAGGTAGCGAGGGCGGCTTGATCGTCACCCTGACCATCGGCGGCGACGCCCTCGGGGTTCCTTAGCTGACCTCCAACATCAGCCGACCTCGATTGGGGCGTCTTCACGCGCGCCCCATTCGGCCCATGAACCGTCATAGAGCCGCGACGACCGGCCCAGTTCGGCCAGGCCGAGGCTGATGATGGCGGCGGTCACGCCGGAGCCGCAACTGGTGATGACGGGACGGTCCAGATCGACCCCGGCGTCGCGGAAGGCGGCTTCCAGCGCCGCGCCGCGTTTCAGGCTGCCGTCCGCGTTCAGGAGTTGGCCGAAGGGCAGGTTGATCGACCCCGGAATATGACCAGAGCGTACGCCCGCGCGCGGTTCGGCGGCCTCGCCGCGAAACCGGGGCGCTCCTCGGGCGTCCACGACCTGAACCTCGCCGCCCAGCGCCTGCCGAACCTGTTCCAGATCGACAACGCGGTTAGCGTCCAAGGCGGGATGGAAAGGCGACGCCTTTCCGGGGGCGACGGCGCCCTGTTCCACAGGCCGTCCCTCTGCCCGCCATTTGGGCAGGCCGCCGTCCAGTACGCGCACCCGTTTCGCGCCCATGATCTGCAGCGTCCACCAGACCCGCGCCGCCGAAAACAGGCCCTGAGCGTCATAAACGACGATGTCGTCGCTCTCGGAAACGCCCAAGGCGCCGATGGCCTCGGCAAGGGCCGTCGGCGTAGGCAGCATGTGCGGATAGGGGCTTGCGTGGTTGGAGGTCTCCTCCAGATCGAAGAACACCGCCCCCGGCAGACGCTCAGTCTCGAAACTCGCGCGCGCGTCCCGGCCGTCCAACCACCAGCTGGCGTCGATGATCCGCAGGTCGGGAGCGCCGAGGCTATCCGCCAACGCTTGCGTGGAGATCAGGGGGCTGTTCGAGAGGCTAGACATGGCGGCAGGATAACACAGGCTGTCGACCTATGTGGTCAGGCGCTGAGTCGCCCTGTAGGTTGCGAAACTGAGGGTTCGACGCCACCTGTCGGACGCAAAGTTGCGGCACAGGCTCGCGACCTGATTGATTCAAACAGACGAAAGCGCCGCCGTGAACCGTCCCAACGCCGTCATCGAACTGTCCGCTGGCCTCAAGAAGCCCGTCGTGATCGGCGGCGGCCGCCGTATCGTCTTCATCGCCGGTCCCTGCCAGATGGAAAGCCGCCAGCACGCGCTGGAGACGGCGCATCGGCTGAAGGAAATCGGCGACCGGCTGAACGTCGGCATCATCTACAAGACCAGCTTCGACAAGGCGAACCGCACCAGCGCGACCGCAGCGCGCGGCATCGGCCTGAAGGACGCCCTGCCGATCTTCGCCGAGATCCGCGAAGTCACCGGCCTGCCGACCCTGACCGACGTTCATTCCGAGGCGCAGTGCGAAGGCGTGGCCGAGGCCGTCGATGTGCTGCAAATCCCGGCCTTCCTGTCGCGTCAGACCGACCTGCTGCTGGCCGCCGCCGCCACGGGTAAGGCGATCAACATCAAGAAGGGTCAGTTCCTGGCCCCGTGGGACATGAAGAACGTCATCGCCAAGGTGGTGAACGCTGGAAACCCCAACGTCATGGCCTGCGAGCGCGGCGCCAGCTTTGGCTACAACACCCTGGTCAGCGACATGCGGTCCCTGCCGATCATGCGCGAGATCGGCTGCCCCATTGTCTTCGACGCCACCCACAGCGTGCAGCAGCCCGGCGGGCAGGGCACGTCCTCGGGCGGTCAGCGCGAGTTTGTGCCGGTTCTGGCGCGCGCCGCCGTGGCCGTGGGCGTGGACGCCGTCTTCCTGGAAACGCACGAAGACCCCGACAACGCCCCGTCGGACGGTCCCAACATGGTGCCGCTGGACCAGTTCGAGGCCCTGGCCGCCGAACTGATCGCCTTCGACGACCTGGCTATCAAGGTTGGCGTCAAGGCGCCGATGGCGAACCTGGCCTGAATCCGGTAGTTCGGCGTCATGGCTGAACGATCACTGGATTTGGGCGCGCTGCAGGGTTTGCTGGCGCAGGTGCATGAGCTGAAGGTCGCCTGCGTGGGCGACCTGATGCTGGACCGCTATGTCTATGGCGAGGTCAGCCGGATTTCACCCGAGGCGCCGATCCCGGTTCTGCGCGCGCGCCGCACCGTGGCCATGCCCGGGGGCGTGGGCAATGTGGCGCGCAACGTCGCGGCGCTGGGCGGTCACGCGCGATTGGGCGCTGTGGCGGGACAGGATGCGGCGGGCGCAGAACTGACCGACCTGATCGCCGCCGAGGACCGGGTCGAAGACGTGCTGGTCCGCCCCGAGGGCGCGGCCACTATCGTCAAGACGCGCTTCGTCGCGGCCGGTCAGCAACTTTTGCGGCTGGACGACGAACAGCAGGCGACCAGCGCCTATGGCGACAAATCGGTTTTCATGGGTGCCAAGGCGATCCTGCTGTCGGACTACGCCAAGGGCGTGGTGGACGACGCCCTGATCGAGGCGGCGTTGTGGGCTGCGCGTGAATACGGTGCGCCGGTCATCGTGGACCCCAAGGGCCGTGACTTCGCCCGCTATGGCGCGGTCGATCTGATCAAGCCGAACGCCAGCGAACTGGCCGGCGCCACGGGCCTGCCGGTCGAGGCGGACGTCGAGGTCGAGGCGGCGCTGGCGGCCCTGCTGGCCTCCACCACGGCCAAGGCGGTCGTCGTCACCCGCGCCGGCAAGGGAATGACCCTGGCCCGACGCGGCGGGGACGTGGTGCATTTCCCCGGTCGCGCGCGCGAAGTCTTTGACGTCTCCGGCGCGGGCGACACCTCGCTGGCGGCGCTGGGTCTGGCGCTCGGCGCGGGCGCGTCGCTGGAGGCGGCGGTGCAGTTCGCCATCCTCGCCTCGGGCGTTGTGGTCGGTAAGAGCGGCACGGCGGTCGTGTCGCCCGCCGAGCTGATCGAGGCCGAGATGAGCCAGCACGCGGCCCTGGCCCAGTCCAAGGTCACGCCGCTGGACGAACTGTCGGATCAGGTCGAGGCGTGGAAGCGTCAGGGCCTGAAGGTCGGCTTCACTAACGGCTGCTTCGACATCCTGCACCGCGGCCACGTCGCCTATCTGGCCCAAGCGCGCATCTGGTGCGACCGACTGGTGGTGGCGCTGAACACCGACGCCTCGGTGCGCCGTCTCAAGGGCGAGGGGCGGCCGGTCAATGATCTGGACAGCCGCGCCGTCGTCATCGGCGGTCTGGCCAGCGTGGACCGGGTGACGGCCTTCGATGATCCGACGCCAATGGCCCTGATCGAGCGGCTGCGGCCCGACGTCCTGATCAAGGGCGCGGACTACACCAAGGACAAGGTGGTCGGCGCGACCGAGGTCGAGAGCTGGGGCGGCGTCGTCCGTCTGGCCGATTTCGCCGATGGCTATTCCACCACCAAGACGATCGAGAAGATGACCGGAGACAAGGCATGACCCCGCGCATGATCGTGGTGACGGGCGGGGCTGGCTTCATCGGTTCCAACATCGTGGCGCGCCTGTGCGCGAGCGACGCTTGGGATGTGGTCGTCTGCGACCGGCTGGAAACCGCCGACCTCGCCAAGTGGAAGAACATCGCCAAGCACCCCATCGCCGATCTGTGGGCGCCGGAAGAGCTGTTCGAGCAACTGGAGCGCCACGCCGAGCGCATCGAGGCCGTGGTGCATATGGGCGCCATCTCCTCGACGACCGAGCCGGACGCGGACCTGATCCTGCGCACCAATTTCAGCCTGTCGCGCGACATCTGGGACTGGTGCGCCATTCGCGACGTGCGGATGATCTACGCCTCGTCGGCGGCGACCTACGGCGACGGCGAGACGGGGTTCGAGGATCGCGACGATCCTGAGAGCCTGAATGCGCTTCGCCCTCTAAACGCCTATGGTTATTCGAAATACCTGTTCGACCAGTATGCCGTGCGGCAAGCGGATCGCGGTCAGGCACCGCGCCAGTGGGCAGGACTGAAATTCTTCAACGTCTATGGCCCGAACGAGGGCCATAAGGGCGGCATGAAGTCGGTCGTGGCCCAGATCTGGCCCAAGGTTCAGGCGGGCGAGACCGTCAGCCTGTTCCGCTCGCACAACCCCAACTATCCCGACGGCGGCCAACTGCGCGACTTCGTCTATGTCGATGATGTGGTGAACATCATCGACTGGCTGCTGCAGACGCCGGACGTGTCGGGCGTGTTCAACGCCGGTTCGGGTCAGGCGCGGTCCTTCGCCGATCTGGCGAGAGCGACCTTCGCGGCGGCGGGCAAAGAGGCGTCCATCGCCTACATCGACATGCCCGAGGCGATCCGCGATCGGTATCAGTATTTCACCGAGGCCAGCATGGACCGCATCCGCGCGGTCGGCTTCGGCGGCCAGTCGACCCCGCTGGAAGAAGGCGTCCGTCGTTACGTTCAGGACTTCCTGTCCCAGCCGGATTCCTATCGATGAAAAAGCCCGGCCTGACCTTTCGCCAATGGGTCGGCTACACGGGCTTTGCGCTCGTCTTCATTCTGGTGGCTGCCGTCGTGGTCTGGCGCGGCGATATTCTAAAGGCCGCTCTGGATCCCCAGATTCCGTTCCAGACCTATGAGCCGCCCCCCGCGCCTGATTATCGTCAGCCCGCAGCCTGGGCCCTGCTGGACGCGCGGGCGCCCGGCGCCGAAAACGCCGCGATCTTCTTTCTTCATTCGACGACCTACGACGGCGGGGCCGGGTGGAACGGCCCGATCGGCGACCGCCAGGCTGACACCTATCTGAAACGGGTCGTCATCCCCAACTACGCCGGCCCCTTCGCGCGCGCCGGGGCCATCAGCGCGCCGCGCTATCGGCAGGCCAGCCTCTACACCCGCCTGACGATGCGCGAAGACGCGCGCGAAGCCCGGGCCTTCGCCTATGGCGACGTGGAGAAGGCCTTCGATCAATGGCTCATCGATCACCCTCGCGGGCCGATCATCCTGGCCGGCGTGGAGCAGGGGGCGGATCTGATCGCGCGTCTGGTGCATGAGCGCGTCGCCAGGGATGCTGGGCTGCGCCAACGGCTGGTCGCGGTCTATCTGATGGACGCCATCGTCAGTTTGGACCAGACCGCGCCGATCATCGCCTGTCATGCGCGGGACCAGACGGATTGCGTCGTCGGCTGGTCGCAGGTGGGCGAGGGCGATGAAGGCGCCGCCCGTCGGCGGCTTCGGCGCGCCCTGGTCTGGGATGATCGGGGGCGACTGGTCGAACTGGGGGATCGCCCGGCCCTGTGCGTAAATCCGGTGTCCGGCAGCGACGATGGCGCTGCGGTTCCCGCGCGTCGGCATCTGGGCGCGGCCAACGCCACGGGACTGGAGTGGGGGGTTCGCCCCGCCTTCCTCGACCGCCAGATCGCCACCCAATGCCGCGACGGCTTGCTGCGCCACACGGTGCTGAAGTCGGAATCCTTCCGCGAGTTCAGCGGCTGGGCCGACCGCCGCAAGGCGCGGCCCTATAACCTGTTCTACGCCGACATCGAGGCCGATGCGGTGGCGCGGTTGGCAACCTGGAACGCGAAGCCGGCCTCCTAGTCGACCCCCGGCCGGTCGTTGCGCCAGTCGAACAGGGATTCCAATACCCTAACGGCCTCACCGCGCGGACTGGTCAGGTCGGGATCGCGGCCCAGGATCAGGCGCGCGTCGTCGGACGCCGCCAGCATCAACAAGCGATGCTTGATCGGATCGGCGAAGCGATAGGCGGGGAAGCCGCTCTGTTTCAGGCCCAGCGGGTCGCCGCCGCCGCGCAGGCGGAAGTCCTCCTCGGCGATCTCGAACCCGTCCTCGGTGCGGCGCAGGGTCTCTAGCCGCTCGCGGGCGGTCTCGCCGAGGGCGCCGTCTTGGCCGCCGTAGAGCAGGATGCAGGAACTGGACTTGGCCCCGCGCCCGACGCGGCCGCGCAACTGGTGGAGCTGGGCCAGGCCGAAGCGGTCGGCGTGTTCGATGACCATGATCGAGGCGTTGGGCACATCGACCCCGACTTCGACGACCGTGGTGGCGACCAGAAGCGGGATGCGGCCTTCGGCGAACTCGGCCATCACCGCCTCGCGTTCGGCCCCGGGCATCTGGCCGTGGGCAAGGCCGACCTCGACCTGAAGAATGCGGCGCAGGTCGTTGGCGCGCTCCTCGGCGGCGGCTAGATCGATGGCTTCGGACTCGGCCACGAGGGGGCATATCCAGTAGGCCTGCGCGCCGCTGTCGATCGCGGCCTTCAGCCGCTTGGCGACCTCGCCGATGCGGACCAGTGGCAGGACGGCGGTGGCGACGGGCGTGCGACCCGGCGGCTTTTCCATCAGGCGGCTGACTTCCAGTTCACCGTACTGGGTCAGTTCCAGCGTGCGCGGGATGGGCGTGGCCGACATGGTCAGCAGGTGGACCCCGCCGAAGCGCGGATCGCCCTTGGCCTGAAGCCGCTGACGCTCGTTGACGCCGAAACGGTGCTGTTCGTCGATGACAGCCAGGGCCAGCCGTTTGAACTGGACTGCGTCCTGGAACAGGGCGTGGGTGCCGATGGCGACCTGGGCTTCGCCCGAGGCCAGCGCCGCCAATCGCTGCCGCCGCTCGGCCTGGGTGTCGCGGCCGGTCAGCAGGACGGTCGAGACGCCGGCCGCTTCAAACATGGGGGCCAGCCGTTGATAATGCTGGCGGGCCAGGATTTCAGTCGGGGCCATCAGGGCGGACTGGAAGCCGCTGGAAGCCGCGTCGGCCAGGGCCAGGGCTGCAACCGCTGTCTTGCCTGAGCCCACGTCGCCTTGCAGCAGCCGGCCCATCTGCTCGCCCGAGGCCAGGTCGGTGCGGATTTCCTCGACGGCGCGGGTCTGGGCGCCGGTCAGGGTGAAGGGCAGGGCGGCCAGCATCCGCTGCGAGGCTTCGCCCGCCGTGATGCGCGCTCCGGGCGTGATCTGACGCGCCCGGCGGCGACGGGCCAGGGCCAACTGATGCGCGAACAACTCGTCATAGGCCAGCCGCTGACGTGCGGGGGCCTCGGGCGTCAGGTCCATTTCCGAGGTCGGGGCGTGCAGCGTCTCCAGCGCCGCGCGCCAGCCGGGCCAGCGCCGCGCCGACAGCCATGCCGCGTCCTGCCACTCGGCCAGTTCAGGCGCGGCGGCCAGCGCGCCCTGCGCCAGCTTTCGCACCACGCGCGAGGTCAGGCCCTGGGTCGCTGGATAGACGGGTTCGGACAGGGGAATTTCGTCCGCCTTTTCCAGCGGCAGGATGTAGTCGGGGTGCGCGATCTGCACCTCGTTGTTGAAGCGTTCGACCTTGCCGGTCACCAGGCGACGCTCCCCGCGTGGGGCCAGGCTTTCGATATGGCGGGGGGAACCAGCAAACCAGATCAGGTGGACGAAGCCGGTGTCGTCGGACGCCCGCATCTTCAGCGGCGCGCCGATCTTGTGCGGCGGGATCAGCCGGTCGATCAGGACGTCGAAGATGCCGATCTCGCCCTCGACAGCGGCGGCGGCGGTCGTGCGGCGGCGCTGGATGATCCCCGACGGCGACAGGAACAGCACGTCGCGCACCAGCGGACCCGCCAGCTTATGCACCAGAGGCGCGCTTCGAGGCCCCACGCCTTTCAGGGTGGAGACGTCCGCAAACAGGGGAAAGAGAATCTCAGGCCGCATTAGCCTCAGCATAGCTGGCGAAAACGGAACGGGAACGCTATCTGATCGAACTCTTCACATGAACGGACCGGGCAAGGAACCGCGTGGCCGAAATTGACGCACGTCCAGAGGACACTCTGAAGCACCAACGCCTGGGCCGGATTTCCTATCGCGCGTGGCGACGCGGCTTCCGCGAGGCCGACATGGTGCTGGGGCCGTTCACCGATCAGGTCGGGCCGACGCTGAGCGACGAGGAGCTTGATGAACTGGAGTTCCTTCTGAACGAAGAGGACCAGTACCTCTACGCCTGGATCATCGAGAAGGAGCCGACGCCTCCCGAGTTTGACGGACCTATGCTGGCGCGCATCCGGGTCTTCATGCGTGAACATGTAGCGGCGGAAGTGGCCAAGGGTATCGGTTGATGAGTTCCAAGGCGATGGCACGGCGCGACGTCGAACTGGGCGGCGCGCCCGAGGGGCTGGACGCGCTGGTCGTCGCCGAACGGCTGAGGGCGCACGGCGGGGCGGGCTTGCTGGTGGCGCGCGACTATCAGCGGTCGGGCAATTTCACCCAGGCGCTTAGTTTCTTCGCCAAGGACATTGAAGTTCTTGAATATCCGGCCTGGGACTGCCTGCCTTATGACCGGTTGAGCCCGACCGCATCGGTCGCCGCGCAGCGCATGGCGACCCTGACCCGGCTGGCTCAGCGCGATCCCTCGGACGCCAGGCCGCTGCTGGTCGTCGCCACCATCGCCGCCGTGACCCAACGCACGCCGCCGCGTCAGGC
Organism: Brevundimonas sp. 01N35; assembly: GCF_056399785.1. Taxonomy (NCBI): domain Bacteria; kingdom Pseudomonadati; phylum Pseudomonadota; class Alphaproteobacteria; order Caulobacterales; family Caulobacteraceae; genus Brevundimonas; species Brevundimonas sp. 01N35. The sequence continues at coordinate 219,371 of NZ_JBFTRZ010000002.1, read as the reverse complement.
CGTCACCGGGGCCGGGTTCGAGGCCCGCGTCGGCCGCGATCTGGATACGGCGGCGCTGGAACGCTATGTCTCGGCCAACGGCTATATGCGCGCCTCGACCGTGTCCGAGCGCGGCGAATACGCCATTCGCGGCGGCGTCATCGACGTCTTCCCGCCGGGCTTTGACGAGCCTGTGCGTCTGGACCTGTTCGGGACCGAGCTGGAATCGATCCGCGCCTTTGATCCCGAGACCCAGCGCTCGACCAAACAGCTGAAGCAGGTCGTCCTGCTGCCCGTGTCCGAGATCCTGCTGGACGCCGAGTCCATCTCGCGGTTCCGCACCGGCTATCTGAACCTGTTCGGCGCGGCGGGCGACGAGCCCATGTACGCCGCCGTCAGCGAGGGCGCGCGTCGTCAGGGGCTGGAGCACTGGCTGCCCCTCTTTTACGACCGGCTGGACACCCTGTTCGACTTCCTGCCCGACAGCGCCCCGGTCTTCCTCGACAGCCAGGTCGAGCAGGCGCGCGCCGAACGCTGGAGCCTGACCACCGACGCCTATGAGGCGCGGCGCGAGGCGGCCAAGGGCAAGGGCGGTGCAGCCTATCGCGCGCCAGCGCCGCGCAGCCTCTACCTGGACGAAGGCGACTGGAACAGCGCCCTGGCCGGTCGCGCCGTGCGCCGCCTGTCGCCGCTGGCCGCCGATCCGGCCCTGGGCGGCGAGGACGCCGGCGGGCGTCTGGGCCACAGCTTCGCGGCCGAGCGCACCCAGGACAGCGTCAACCTGTTCGCGGCCGTGGCCAAACACGCCGAGACCCTGAAATCAGCGGGCAAGCAGGTTCTGTTCGCCTCGTGGAGCGAGGGCTCGTCCGAGCGTCTGGCGGCCATGCTGTCGGACCACGGGCTGGAACACGTCCTGCCAGTGCGCGACTGGGACGATGTCCTAGACGCGCCCAAGGACATCTATTTGCGGGCCGTTCTGCCGGTCGAACACGGCTTCGTCACCGACGACGTGGCGGTGATTTCCGAGACCGACATCCTGGGCGACCGTCTGGCGCGGCCGCGTCGCAAGCGTCGGGCCTCCAACTTCCTGGCTGAGGCCTCGGCTCTGACGGCGGGCGATCTGGTCGTCCACCTGGATCACGGCATCGGGCGCTATGAGGGCCTGAAGACGCTGGAGATCCAGGAGGCGCCGCACGACTGTCTGGAACTGCTCTACGCCGGCGACAGCAAGCTGTACTTGCCGGTTGAGAACATCGATCTGCTGACCCGCTACGGCACCGACGCCGACGGGGTGCAACTGGACCGTCTGGGCGGCGCGGGCTGGCAGGGCCGCAAGGCCAAGGCCAAGGAGCGTCTGCGCGCCATGGCCGAGGGGCTGATCGCACTGGCCGCCAAGCGGGCGATGCGCGTGTCCGACGCCATCGTGCCGCCGTCCGGCCTGTTCGACGAGTTCTGCGCCCGCTTCCCCTATGAGGAGACGGACGACCAGTTGAACGCCATCGGCGACGTACTGGAGGACCTGGGCAAGGGTACCCCGATGGATCGCCTGATCTGCGGCGACGTCGGTTTCGGCAAGACGGAAGTGGCCCTGCGCGCCGCCTTCGTCGTGGCCATGACGGGGCAGCAGGTGGCGATTGTCTGCCCGACGACCCTGCTGGCGCGTCAGCATTTCAAGACCTTCAGCGAGCGCTTCGCCGGCTGGCCGATCACGGTGCGGCACCTGTCGCGCATGGTCACCGCCAAGGACGCCAACGAGACGCGCGCGGGCCTGAAAGACGGCACGTTCGAGATCGTGGTCGGCACCCACGCCGTGCTGGCCGAACAGGTGGGTTTCCGCGATCTGGGCCTGGTGATCGTGGACGAGGAGCAGCACTTCGGCGTCAAGCACAAGGAGAAGTTGAAGTCCCTGCGGGCCGATGTTCACCTGCTGACCCTGACCGCCACGCCCATTCCGCGCACCCTGCAGATGGCGCTGTCGGGCATCCGCGAGATGTCGATCATCGCGACGCCGCCGGTCGATCGTCTGGCGGTGCGGACCTATGTCACGCCGTGGGATCCGGTGCTGGTGCGCGAGGCCCTGCTACGCGAGAAGTATCGCGGCGGTCAGGCCTTCTATGTCGCCCCCCGCCTGAAGGAACTGCCGGAAATCGAGAAATTCCTGCGCGAGCAGGTGCCCGAGGTGAAGTTCGTCGTCGGTCACGGCCAGATGAGCCCGACCCAGTTGGAAGACGTGATGAGCGCCTTCTACGACGGCAGTTATGACGTCCTGGTCTCGACCACCATCGTCGAGAGCGGCATCGACATTCCGACGGCCAACACCCTGATCGTCCACCGCGCCGATATGTTCGGCCTAGCCCAGTTGCACCAGATCCGGGGCCGCATCGGTCGGTCCAAGGCGCGGGCCTTTGCCTATCTGACGACGGATCCCAAGCGTCCCTTGAGCCTGTCGGCCGAGCGGCGCCTGCAGGTTCTGCAGTCGCTGGACAACCTGGGCGCTGGCTTCCAGCTGGCCAGCCACGATCTGGATCAGCGCGGCGGCGGCAACCTGCTGGGCGACGAACAGTCGGGCCACATCCGCGAGGTCGGGGTCGAACTGTATCAGCAGATGCTGGAAGACGCCGTCGCCGAACTGCGCGAGCAGGGCGAAGGCGTGGCCGACCGGGGCTGGTCGCCGGCGATCAACGTCGGCGCTGCGGTCCTGATTCCAGAGGTCTACGTCCCAGATCTGAATGTCCGCCTCAGCCTCTATCGCCGTTTGTCCGACGCCGAACGCAGCGAGGACCGCGAAGCCCTGGCCGCCGAACTGATCGACCGGTTCGGCCCGTTGCCGGACGAGGCGCAGCAGCTTCTGCGGATCGTGGGCATCAAGGCGAATTGCCGCACGGCCTCGATCGAACGCATCGACATCGGGCCCAAGGGGGCGGTGCTGACCCTGCGCAACAACAGCTTCCCCAATCCAATGGGGCTGGTCGGCCTGATCCAGAAGAACCAGGCCTTCTGGAAGCTTCGGCCGGATCAGAAGATCGTGGTCAAGGGCGACTGGCCCACCCCCAGCGACCGCCTGAAGGTCGCCGAGCGGATCACGACCGACCTGGCGCGGGTGGCGGGGGCGGCCTAGTCATCTGTGACCGTCATCCCGGCCGAAGAGCCGGGACCGCCCTAGGCCGGGACCGCCCTGGGCGCGACGGTTTGGGTTGCAACGACCTGAGCGCCGCGTCTCTTGCGGTCCCGGATAGCGGCTGCGCCGCTTCCGGGATGACGCCGTAAATGCAAGCGAAACCTTCCTAGCCGCGCCCCTTCATCTGGCGGATCAGGGCGCCGAACAGGTTGACGTAGTCGTCGGTCCACGGCCGCACATCGGTCGGGGCCAGCTTGCGCCAGCGCCCGTCGCCCTTGAAGTCGGCCAGGCCTTCGGCGGTAGGCGAGAGGGCGAGGGCCTCGGTCGAGGCCTCGGCCATTTCCGGGGCGTTGGGCTGTTCGATGTAGATCTGATGCAGGTCCGCTGCGCCTAGCTGGCGGGCGGCGGCGACCGCCGGCATGGTGATCTCGAGGTTGCGGTTGGACAGGTGCAGCACCACCACGCCGTCAGGCTTGAGCAGGTGCAGATAGCCTTGGATGGCCTCGACCGTCAGCAGGTGGGTCGGCACGGCGTCCGACGAGAAGGCATCGATGACCAGCAGGTCGTAGGTGCCGGGCGCTTCCTTGGCCATGGTCAGCCGGGCGTCGCCCAGAACCGTGCGGATCGGGCCGTGGGCGCAGTTCGAGATATAGGTGAACCAGGACGGATCGCGCGAGACGCGGTTCACCATGGGGTCGATCTCGAAGAAGGTCAGTTCGTCCTCGGCCCGCTTGTAGGCCGCCATGGCGCCCGAGCCCTGGCCCACAACGCCGATCTTTACCGCCGGGCTGCGCGCCTGAATACGCTGCGCCGCCTGGCCCAGAGGCGTGGCGGTCGCGTAATACATCGTCGGGCTACAGGCGAAGTCGGGCGCGCGAGCCTGGGCGCCGTGCAGGGTCGTGCCATGCATCAGCACGTGGACGTCGCCGCCCATGCCCGGATCCTGGGTGACGGCGATCCGCATGACGCCGAAGAAGCTGCGCTCGCTCAGGCTCCAGTCATAGCCGCGGCCGACGTGGTGCGCCGACAGGGTGATGACGGCGATGATGATCGTGAACAGCACGGCGCGGTCCCGCACCAGGAAGGCGCATATGGCGGCGCCGCCCAGAATGAACTGCACCACCTGAAGCCGCGCCTGATCACTGAGCAGGGCCCTGAAGTCGGGGTTGTAGCGCATGAACTCCAGCACGATCGGCGGCGCGGCGGCGATGCCGACGCCCAGCAGGAGGATAATGATCTCACGGCGCGACAGCGCGCCTTCGCCCCAGGGCCGCGCCAGGCCGACCAGCACCATGACCAGAGGATATTCCCACACCACGTTGAAAATCGCGGGGGCGATGAGGGCGTTGAATGCCCCGCCGACGACGCCGCCCAGCGACAGCAGCAGGTAGAACTCCGTCAGCCGGTCAGGCGCCGGCCGTCGCGCGGCCAGTCTCTGGTGACACATCAGAGCGGTAATGAAGAAGGCGCCCAAGTGCGCCAGCAGCAGCATCACCCATTGGCCCGTGTTCATGCCGATCATGCTGACGACGATGACGCCGAGCGCCGCCTGCAGCACAAGGGTCGTGGACAGTCTGACCAACGGTTTGGCCTGGAAGGCGATGACGAAGGTCAGGAGGTAGAGCGCCAGGGGCGCGACCCAGAGGAAGGGGGCTGAGGCCACGTCGGTCGACAGGTGGGCCGTGACGCCCAGCAGCAGGCTGGACGGGGCGGCGGCCAGCAGGACCAGAACGCCTTTCTCGCGCCAGGGGATCAGCGCGCTGACGGCCAGGGGCGCCGGCTCGGGCGCATTCTGAACTCGCCGTCGCCAGACCAGGGCGGCCAGACCGACCACCAGCACGACGAACAGGCCGTAACCCCCGGTCCATCCCGTTCTCTGCCCTGACAGGGACATCAGCGGCTCGATCAGGGCGGGGTAGGCGAGCAGGGCCAGGAAACTGCCGAGGTTGGAGGCGGCATAGAGGACATAAGGGTTCTGGCCGTCGGCATGGCCGGCGCGCACCCTTGCGTACCAAGCTTGCAGCAGGGGCGCGGTGGCCGACAGGACGGCGAACGGCGCCCCGACCGACAAGGCCAGGGTCGCCAGCAGCCAGGCGGTGGGCGCCGAAGGGTTCGGCTCGCCCAGCAGACCGTTGATCTGCAGCGGCAGGAAGAGCGCCGCCGCCAGCAACAGGCTGAGGTGTATCGCCGCCTGCCACTTCAGCGACCGAACACGTTGCAGCAGGTGGGCGTAGCCGTAGCCGACCAGCAGCGCCGTCTGGAAGAAGACCATCGAGGTGTTCCATACCGACGGCGATCCCCCCAGCATGGGCAAGGCCAGTTTGGTCACCATGGGCTGGACGACAAAAACCAGCGACGCCGACGTGAAGATGGCGACGGCGAACAATGCGGGTGTTATCGCATCGGCCTTGCGAAAGGCCGTGGTCATGGTGGAATCGGTCATTCGCGATCCGCTGGCTTCGGCGTGGTCGTCTGACCCGCCCCCTGTCCAGCAGGTTTAGACCGACTCGCAGACGGAGCGCATAGCCATGTTCCCGCAAGATATTGAGGCCTCGGCCGCCGCCGTGATCCAGGCGGCGATCAAGGCAAACGTCATGGTCGCCACGGCGGAGAGTTGCACCGGCGGCCTGGTGTCAGGCGTGCTGACAGCGGTGGCGGGGTCGTCCGCGGTGCTGGACCGGGGCTTCGTCACCTACAGCAATGAGGCCAAGGGCGAGATGCTGGGCGTCTCGGACGACCTGCTGGCGCAGTTTGGCGCGGTGTCGGAGCCCGTGGCGCGGGCGATGGCTTTGGGTGCAGTCGAACGGTCGCGCGCCTCGGTGTCGGTTTCCATCACCGGCGTGGCCGGGCCTGGAGGCGGTTCAGCGGACAAGCCGGTCGGTCTGGTGCATTTCGCCGCCGTCGGCCCGCGCGGCGGCGTGGTTCATGTCGAGCGCCGCTTCGGCGACATCGGGCGCGAGGGGGTTCGGCTGGAAAGCGTCCGCGTGGCGCTGGGTCTGCTGCTGGATGCGGTGACGGCGTGAGCGAGCCGATTCTGGTCGACGCGCGGGGCCACCGCTGCCCGGTGCCCAGTTTGCGGCTGCGCAAGGCGATGGAGGGGCTGGCGCCAGGCGTCCGGCTGATCCTGCTGGCGACCGACCCCATGGCCCGGATCGACGTGCCCTATCTGATGACCGATTTGAGCGGGACCGTGTGCGGGGTGGAGGAACAGGACGGCGTCCTGCGCATCACTGTCGAGACTGGCGCCGCTCCGACAGGTTGACGACCGAGCCCCTGGTTTCGATTTCCGGCTCTTCCGGCTTCCAGGCGATCTCCAGTTCGGTGGCGAAGGCGCCGCCGTAGAAGATGGCGTTGACGTTCCACGACAGCCAGATCAGCAGCACCACCACCGCGCCGACCGAGCCGTAGGTGGCGCCGAGTTGGGCGATCTGTTCGACGTAGATGGCGCACAGCCATGAGAAGAAGCTGGACATGATCGTGGCGATCAGCCCGCCCATGACCGCGGCCTTCCACGCCACGCGCGTCGCATGGGACATGGCGTAGCGGTAGAGCATGGTCAGGCCTAGCCATAGGCCCAGGGCCGGCCATAGGCCGTCGAGCGGCTGAACCAGCCAGGCCACGGGGTCCTGGGCGTGGGCATGCTCCATCAGCCGCGAGGTCACGACCGCTCCCGACACGATGGTGAACAGGACGAAGGCGGCGAGGGCGACGAGGAAGGCCAGCATGTTGAATTTGAAGAAGCCGTGCGGCTCGGTTTCATCGTGGATCAGGTTAAGACCCGCCAGCAAGGCTTTGAAACCACGGTGAGCGGCATAGGCGCCGATCAGCAACGCAAGCGCGCTCTGGGCCGAAACCGTGCGCGCGGAGGCGTTCGCCAGCCGGTCGATCTCGTTTAGGAAGATGGCGCGCGCGGCGTGCGGCACGACATCCGCCAGTGCTGCGGCCTGTTCGCTGACCTGTCCGATGGACAGGACGACCTTGTAGAAACCGATAAGGATGGCGATGGCCGGAAACACCGCCAGCAGGGCGAAGAAGGACACGCCCCCGGTGTAAAGCATGACGTCGCGCCCCCAGCTTCGGGCGAAGGCGCGGACTGCCAACCTTCCCCAGAGCAGGGGTTGGGCTATCAAACGAATAGGAGGGTTCAAGCCTGACCTCGGGCAGTCGTCAAAGCGACCGATTAACCTCATTTGGCTTGCGACGAAACCCTTAGGGGCGCGGGACGGATTTTGCTGATCCGTCCATTGCTACACAGGGGGGCGGCTCGGTATCATCCGATGGCTTGAGGTGTCGGCGTCGGGGGCGAGCCGCTCAGGCTCATGGAGAGAACTGTTTGGATTCCGATCCGCGTTTACTGGTCGTCGCCGCTGATGACGCCCTGATCGGCCCCCTGTGCGAGGGACTGGACCAACTGGGCTGGCCCACGGTGACGGCGCGCACGCTGGACGCCGCAATCCTCACGCTGCACGACCTTTCGCTGGATGCAGCCATCGTCGATGCTCGGGCGGAAGCCGAGGGATTTGTCGCCCGATTGCGCCAGGCCGCGGCGCCTCGCTATCTGCCGATCCTGGCGATCGGCGCACCGGGACCTGCTGATCGTGAGGGCGTCGACCTGACGATGTCATCGCCGCCGCATCCGGCGCAGGCCGCCTTGCGGCTGGATCAACTGACACGCGCCGGGATCGCCGAAGAGGAGTTCGCACTGCGCCAGGCGACCTTCGCCGCGCATGGCGTGACGCTGAACGCGCCCGAGGTCGGCGAGACTCCGCTGCAGATTTTGACCGCGGGGGCGGCCGACCGTCGTTTCCTCGCCATGTCCAATGCGCTGTCGGAAGCGGGCGCCGAAGTCGTGGCTGCGCCGACGCCCTATACCGCCTTCGATTATCTGCATGAGCGCGCCTTTGACGCCGCCGTGCTTTGGGGCGGGCAGGGTCATGCGCCAGCGCTGTCCATCGCCTCGGGCATGAAGCGGAACACGCGCCTCTATCATATCCCGCTGACACTCTATTTGCGGGGCTCGGCCGACGTTGAATTGGCCGAGCTCTTCAGCCGGGGCTTCGCCGACGTGGCGGCGGCCGACACCCCCGAGGATGAAACTGCGGAGCGGGTCCTGGCCTTGGCTCGTAACCACCGCCGTCGTCAGGCTATCCGTCGCGCACTTGATTCGGTGCGCGGTTCCGACCTGATGGACGCGGCGACGGGCCTGTTCACGCGCGACCTGTTCGCCGCCCATCTGGCGCGGGTGGCGGAGGGCGCGCGCCTGCGTGACCGGGCGCTGTCGGTCTGTGTCCTGCGGGTGGCGGAGCACGAACCGGTCGTTCAGGCGCGGAGCGGCGGCTGGCTGGATCGCGCCATGCCGCAGATCGGCGCCATGGTGTCGCGGTTGGTGCGGGTCGAGGATACTGCGGCGCGCCTGGGGCCGGAGATATTCGCCCTGGTCCTGCCCGCGACGGCGGAATCGGAGGCGAGGAGGGCTGCTGAACGTATCGCGGCGGTGATCGCCTGCACCGCTTTCGACGCCGGTCAGGACCGCTCGCCCTTCGTGGTCGAGTTCGACGTCGGCGTGGCCGAGATGCAGGACGGCGAAACGCCCGCCGCGGTTCTGGAACGAGCGTCGGCCGATCTGGCGAACGCCTAGGCGGGCAGTTCCACCAGGGCGACGGCCTGAGCCGCCAGGCCTTCGCCGCGACCGGTGAAGCCCAGGCCCTCGGTCGTCGTCGCCTTGACGCTGACCGCGTCGAGCGGAAGGCTCAGCAGGTCGGCGAGACGCTCGCGCATGGCCTGGCGATGGGGCTTCACCTTGGGCTGCTCGCAGATCAGGGTCACATCGACGTTGACGATCCGGCCTCCGCGCGCGGCCACGCGTTCGGCTGCATAGACCAGGAAGCGGTCGGACGAGGCGCCCTTCCACTGCGGATCGCTGGGCGGGAAGTGATCGCCGATATCGCCGTCGGCGATGGCGCCCAGGATGGCGTCGGTCAGGGCGTGCAGGCCCGCGTCCGCGTCGGAATGACCGATCAGGGTCTGATCGTGGGGGATCTCGACGCCGCACAGCCAGACCGAGGTTCCCGGTCCCCAGCGATGCACGTCATAGCCTTGGCCGATGCGAATGGTCTTGGGAGACAGGGCCTCGGCCATGGCGAAATCCTCGGGATAGGTGAGCTTCATCAGGCGGGCCTCGCCTTCGACCAGACGCACGCGTCCGCCGGCGCGTTCGAGCACGGCGGCTTCGTCCGTGGGGGCGTCAGGGGCGGTCCAGGCGGCGTAGGCGCCGCGGATCGTCCTGAGGCGGAAGGCTTGCGGCGTCTGGGCGCGCCACAGGCCGTCGCGCTCGACCCCGCCGACAACCAGACCGTCCAGCCCGCGACGCAAGCTGTCGGCCACGGGCAGGGCGGGCAGGGCGCCGTCGGCGTCTTTCAGCGCCTCCAGCAGGCGGTCGATCACGGCCGGGCTCAGGAAGGGCCGAGCGGCGTCGTGGATCAAAACCGGCGAATCGTCGGCGCAGTCGAGCGCTGCGAGGCCGGCGCACACCGAGGCGGCCCGCGTGGCGCCGCCCGTGACGGCACGCCAGCCCGATAGGCCGCCCAGGGCATCCGCGGCGCGCGGCTCGGCGCCGGGCGCGACCACGACGACGACCGAATCGGCCCCCGCCGCAAGCAGGGCTTCGACGGACCAGCGCACCATCGGCCGGCCGCCGACGGCCCGCCACTGCTTGTCTCCACCGGCCCTGGACCCTGAACCGGCGGCCACCACGATTGCTGAGAATGCCATGTCGGCCTTCTAAGCGCCCCAGTTCCGCTTGACGAGAGGCTCAACAGTCGGCGGTAAGGGCGGCATGAGCGCAGGATTGCAAATCGGAGACGTGCGGATCGCCGGGCGGGTGCTGATGGCCCCGATGACCGGGATCACCGACCTGCCGTTTCGGCTGCTCGCCTCGAAGCTGGGCGCGGCCTATGTGGCGACCGAGATGGTGGCTTCGGCCGAGCTGGCGCGCGGGCGGCCTGACGTGGTGCGGCGGGCGGCGGTCGGCGGCGGTCTGCCGCTGACGGTGATCCAGTTGGTCGGGCGTGATCCGGAGATCATGGCCGAGGGCGCGCGCATGGCTGAGGCTGCGGGCGCCGACATCATCGATCTGAACTTCGGCTGCCCGGCCAAGGAAGTGACCGGCTCGGCCTGCGGTTCGGCCCTGATGCGGACGCCAGATCTGGCCTGTCGCCTGATGGAGGCGGCGGTCAAGGCCGTCAGCCGCCCGGTGACGGTCAAGATGCGGTTGGGCTGGGACGACGACAACCGCAACGCCGCCGAACTCGCGCGCCGGGCCGAGGACTTAGGCGTCCAGGCCGTTACGGTTCACGGACGCACCCGCAAACAGTTCTACACCGGCCAGGCGGACTGGAGCGCGGTGGGCGAGGTCAAGGCGGCGGTGTCCGCCATACCGGTCATCGTCAACGGCGACATCATCACGGCCGAACAGGCGCGCGAGGCGCTGGCCCAATCGGGCGCCGACGCCCTGATGCTGGGGCGCGGGGTCTATGGCCGCCCCTGGCTGGCGGCGCATCTGGAGCGGGCGCTGGCCGATGGAACCCGGCTGCAGGAGCCGGGCCGGGAAGAACGGCTGGCCATCGTCATCGAGCATTTGCGCGGCTCGGTCGCCTTCTATGGCCTGCCCTTGGGGCTGAAGATGTTCCGCAAACATCTGGGCTGGTATGTCGAACAGGCGCCATGGCCGGAAGACCCGGCCGAGCGGCGCGTCGCCAAGGCGCGGCTCTGCCGATTGGAGACCCCGAACGAGGTCGAACAGGCGCTTTCCGCGCTTTGGTCGCGTGCGGTGGATCAATTCAGCAACTCTGGTGTTGAAAACCTGCCACAGCTGGTCGAAGCTGCCAGGTAATGACGGACTCCCCCACCGCGCAGGTTGAAGGTCACGGCTCCGAGCGATCGCTCTGGGGGCGCCTTTCCGGCAACCGGGTGAGGGCCTTGTTCGGCACGGCCTACGCCATCGCCTTCCTGATCACGGCGGCAGCGATCTGGCTGGTGGCGATCGCGCCCGGCGCGACGGCGGGCGGCGATGCGCGCACGGCGGCCAGTCGTGCGGTCCTGTATATCCTTCTCGCCAATCTGATCCTGATCGGCGGCCTGGCGGCGGTGATCGGCGGACGGGTGCTGCGCTTGATGCGGAATCGCGACAATCCCGGCGCGCGGCTTCATCTGCGGTTCGTGACCCTGTTCTCGCTGGTGGCCGTGGTGCCGGCGGTGTTGATCGCCCTGGTGTTCGGCGTGCTGGTCAACCGGGGCGTGGATCAGTGGTTCAGCACCAACGTCCGCTCGGCGGTCGAGAACGGCGCCGAGATCGGCCGGGCCTATGTCGCCGACATCGGCGCCGGGCTCGAGAGGGACCTGGAGACCATGAGCACCGAACTGGGCGGCGTACGCAGCCTGTTCGACAATCGCATCCAGTTTTCGCGCGCCCTGGCTCAGATCGGCGAGTTCTTCGGCTATCCGGCGCTCTACATCCTGGACAGCGACGGCGAGGTGCTGGCCAGCGGCGAACAGCCGGGCGCGCCGCCCTATGTCGCCCCTCCGCGCGAGGCGTTCGAGACGGTGGCGGCGGGCGAAGTCGCACCGACGACCGTGACCGAGAACCCCGACATGGTGCGGGCCCTCTATCCGCTGCCCGACTATGGCCACGCCTATCTCTATGTCGTGCGGCCGCTGGCGCCGGGTCTGATCCAGAGGATGCGCAACGGCGAGGAGTCCATCGCCGCCTATCGCTCCGCCGAGGAAAGCCGGGCGCGCATCCAGGCGGCCTTCGCCCTCAGCTACCTTGAAACGGCCTTGCTCGTGCTGGTCGGCGCGGTCTGGCTGGCGATGTCGGCGGCCAGTTCGATCTCTGCGCCTATCGGGCGGCTGGTGAAGGCGGCGGATCAGGTGGCGGGGGGGGACCTGAGCGCGCGGGTCGACAATGCCGGAGCGCCGGCCGAACTGGTCGTCCTGTCCGAGGCCTTTAACCGGATGACCGGGGACATCATGACCCAACAGGCGGCGCTGAAGACCGCCAGCGACGACGCCCAGGGCCGCAGCCGATTCATCGAAACGGTGCTGTCCGGCGTCAGCGCGGGGGTGATCGGCCTGGATCGGCGGGGGCGCATCTCGGCCATCAACGACAGCGCCAGCCAGCTTCTGGCGATCAGCGAAACCGATGTTCAGGGGCGTCTGCTGGCCGAAGTCGCGCCCGAACTGAGCGAACTGTCCGAACGGGCGGAAGCCCACATCGAGGAAGACATAGACGTCAGCCGTCATGGCGAGACGCGGCGTCTGCGGGTCCGCATCGAGGGCGGGCAGGGCGGTGAGATGGTTCTGACCTTCGACGACATCACCCGGCTGGTCACGGCCCAGCGCAACGCCGCCTGGCGCGACGTGGCGCGCCGCATCGCCCATGAGATCAAGAACCCCCTGACGCCGATCCAGCTGTCGGCCGAGCGGCTGCGGCGCAAGTACCGCTCTCAAGTCGGCGACGACGTCGAGGTGTTCGATCGTTGCACCGAGACTATCATTCGCCAGGTGGGCGACATCGGCCGGATGGTGGACGAGTTCTCGTCCTTCGCCCGCATGCCGGCGCCGCGCTTCACCCGCGAGAATCCAGCCGAGATGCTGCGCGAGGCGGTCTTCGCCCAGCGCGTCGCGGCGGCCGACATCGGCATCGACCTGGTCGAGCCGTTACCTGACGTGGTCCTGCAGTGCGATGGCCGAATGGTCGGGCAGGCGCTGGCCAACATCCTGAAGAACGCCGGCGAAGCCGTGGCCGCACGCCGCGCCGACGGCTCGGTTCCGTCGGGAACCACGGGCATCATCTCTCGCCTGGCGGTCGAGGGCGGGATCGCCACCTTCGTCATCGAGGACGACGGCATCGGCCTGCCCGCCAAGAATCGCGACCGGCTGACAGAACCCTATGTCACGACGCGCGAGAAGGGGACGGGCCTGGGCCTGGCCATCGTCAAGCGTATCTGTGAAGACCATGGCGGAGAGCTGAAGCTGGCCGACGCCGAGACATTATCAGGCGCTCGCGTGTGCCTGATCTTCCCCCTGACCCAAGACAGCAAGGTCGCTCACCGTGCCCCCGGCGCGGCGCGAGCGGCGGAGTAGAGAGGCGTCATGCGCAATACCGGTGCCGACATTCTGGTCGTCGACGACGAGGCCGACATCCGCGAACTGGTCTCAGGCCTGCTCGAGGACGAGGGCCATTCCGTTCGCGTGGCCGCCAACTCGGACGAGGCCCTGGCCGCGATCCGGGCGCGCAAGCCGTCGCTGGCGGTGCTGGATATCTGGATGCAGGGCGGCGGTCTGGACGGACTGGAGCTGCTGGACGTGGTCAAGGGGCTGGACGAGGACCTGCCGGTCGTCATGATCTCCGGGCACGGCAATATCGAAACCGCCGTCAGCGCCCTGAAGCGCGGCGCCTATGACTTCATCGAAAAGCCGTTCAAGTCCGACCGTCTGGTGGTGGTGGTCGAGCGCGCTCTGGAAGCGGCGTCGCTGAAGCGCGAGAACCGTCGTCTGCGGACGCAGACCATGGCGCTGACCGGATTGATCGGGAAGTCGGCGGCGGCGCAGCTGCTGCGCGGGACGATCGCCAAGGTGGCCCCCGCCAACAGCCGTGTGCTGATCTCCGGTCCTCCGGGCTCGGGCAAGGAACTGGTCGCGCGCCAGATCCACGACGCCAGCCCGCGCGCCAAGTCCGAGTTCGTCGCCATTTCGGCCGCAGGCATGACGCCGGAGCGGCTGGACGTCGAACTGTTCGGCGAGGAGGGCGGCGACGGACGGCCCCGCAAGATCGGCGTCTTCGAGCGCGCCCATAACGGCACCCTCTACCTGGACGACGTCGGCGACATGCCTCGCGAGAGCCAGAGTCGCATCCTGCGGGTGCTGGTGGAGCAGCGTTTCCGTCGAGTCGGCGGCGAACAGGATGTTCAGGTCGATGTCCGCGTCGTCACCTCCACCGCCCGCGACCTGAGGGTCGAGATCACCGAAGGCCGCTTCCGCGAGGATCTGTTCCACCGCCTGAACGTGGTGCCGATCCGCGTCCCGCCGCTGTCCGAGCGTCGCGAGGACATCAGCGAACTGATCGAATATTTCGTCGAGAGCCTGGCGGCGTCTCAAGGCCTTCCGCGCCGTCGCATCGCCGAGGACGCCCTGGCCGTCCTGCAGGTCCATCCGTGGCCGGGCAACGTGCGCCAGCTGCGCAACAACGTGGAGCGCCTGCTGATCCTCGCCACCGGGGCGGCCGATGAACCGATCACCGCCGACATGCTGCCGCAGGAGGTGGCCTCCTCCAGCGGCGGCTCCTCGTTGGGCTCTGACCGTATCATCGCCTTGCCGCTGCGCGAGGCGCGCGAGGTGTTCGAGCGCGATTATCTGGCGGCCCAGATCATGCGTTTCGGTGGAAACATCTCGCGCACGGCCGCCTTCATCGGCATGGAACGATCCGCACTGCATCGCAAACTGAAGTCGCTGGGCGTTTCGCCCGCTCGCGGCGGCGAAGACGAAGAAGGAGAGGGCGCCTGATGTCCAGGATCGCCTATGTCAACGGGACCTATCAGCCGCATAGCGGCGCGACGGTTCATATCGAGGATCGCGGCTTCCAGTTCGCTGACGGGGTCTATGAGGTCTGGTCGGTGTTCGACGGCAAGCTGGCCGACTTCCAAGGCCACATGACGCGTCTGGCCCGCAGCCTGACTGAGCTTCGCATCCCCATCCCGATGACCGCTCAGGCTTTGGAGCGCGTGCTCAAGGAAACCATCCGGCGCAACCGGGTCCGCAACGGCATCGTCTATCTGCAAGTCACGCGGGGAACGTCGCCGCGCGATCACGCCTTCCCGAAGGACACGCCGCCAAGCGTGATCGTCACCTCCAAGACGATCGACCTGGCCAAGGGCGAGGCCCTGGCCGCTAAGGGCGCGGCGGGCGTGACCATGCCCGACATCCGCTGGGGCCGTTGCGACATCAAGACCGTGGGGCTTCTGCCCAACGTCCTGGCGAAGCAGGCGGCGCGCGAGAAGGGCGCCTATGAGTGTCTGATGGTCGACGACATGGGGCTGGTGACCGAAGGGTCGTCCACCAACGCCTGGATCGTCGACGAAGACGGCAAGCTGCGCACCCGCGACGCCCAGGCCAATATCCTGCGCGGCATCACCCGCACGGCCATCCTGAAACTGGCCGAGGTCGAGGGCATCGAACTGGACGAACGCCCGTTCAGCGTGGACGAAGCCAAGCGGGCCAAAGAGATTTTCGTCACCGCCGCCAGTTCCTTCGTCATGCCTATCGTGTCGCTGGATGGATCGAAGATCGCGGACGGCAAGCCCGGTCCTATCGCGACTCGGCTGCGCGAGGTTTATCTGGAACAGGCGCGCCGCGAGGCCATTTAGGGCGTTGCCGCGACTGCGAAGGCGCGTCTAAAGTCAGGTGCGGACCGACGAGTCCGCACTGGCTGAACCGGCCGGCGAAAAAGAACCAAGAACAGGACCAACCTGCCATGTCGCAAGACAAACGACAAAACCTTCAAGACACCTTCCTCAACAGCGTTCGCAAGACCAAGACCCCGCTGACCATCTTCCTGGTAAATGGCGTCAAGCTGCAGGGAATCGTGACCTGGTTCGACAACTTCTGTGTGCTGCTGCGTCGCGATGGCCAGTCGCAGCTCGTCTACAAGCACGCCATCTCGACCATCATGCCGTCCGCGCCCGTGCAACTGTACGAGCCGGATGCCGAAGAAGACTGATTGACCTCCAAACACATAGACCACACCGTCCCGCTGATCCGGGCGGTCGTCATCCACCCCGACCGCCGCTCGGACAGCCCGCGGCTGGCGTCCGAACGCCTTGAGGAAGCCGCGGGCCTGGCCCGTGCGCTGGACCTCGACGTGCGCGCCGAAGAGATCGTGCGCCTGCGCGGAACCACGCCCGCCACCCTGTTCGGTTCGGGCAAGGTCGAGGAATTGGCCGCCCTCATCCGGGCCGCCGACGCCGAGGCCGTGGTCATCGACGACGACTTGTCTCCGGTCCAGCAGCGCAATCTGGAGAAGGCGTGGGAGGTGAAGGTCATCGACCGCACCGGCCTGATCCTCGAAATTTTCGGGCGCCGCGCGCGTACCAAGGAAGGCCGACTGCAGGTCGAACTGGCGCGGCTGGAATACGAGCGCTCGCGTCTGGTCCGCACCTGGACCCACCTGGAGCGTCAGCGCGGGGGCACCGGCTCGACGGGCGGTCCGGGCGAAACCCAGATCGAACTGGACCGGCGTCTGATCGCCGACCGGATCGTTCGCCTGAAAGTGGAACTGGAAGAGGTGCGCCGCACGCGCGGTCTGCACCGTAAGGCCCGCAAGAAGGTGCCTTTCCCATCAGTGGCCCTGGTCGGCTACACCAATGCGGGCAAGTCGACGCTGTTCAACCGGCTGACGGGGTCTGAGGTCTTCGCCAAGGACCTGCTGTTCGCCACCCTGGACACGACCCAGCGCACCATCCGCCTGCCGCAGGGCCGTCCGGCCATCATCGCCGACACCGTGGGCTTCATCTCGGACCTGCCGCACGAACTGGTCGAGAGCTTCCGCGCCACGCTGGAAGAGGTGGGCGAGGCCGACCTGATCCTGCACGTCCGCGACATCGCCTCCACAGACAGCGACGCCCAGGCCAAGGACGTCGAGGCGGTGCTGGAGCAGATCCCGACACCGGAAGGCAAGACGCGCCGCATCCTGGAAGTCTGGAACAAGATCGACCTGCTGGACGCCGACGTGCGCGAAGGCGTTCTGGGTCAGGCCGAACGTCTGGCGCGCGAGGGCAAGGCGGTCGCGGTGTCGGCCTGGACGGGCGAGGGGATCGAACCTCTGCGCGAGACCATCGCCGCCCTGATCGACGACGACCCCGAAACCCACCTGACGCTGCAGGCCCACCAGGGCGAGGCCCTGGCCTGGCTGTATGAGAACGGACGGGTGACCTTCCGCGACACGGATTCCGATGGCCGGACCCATCTGGTCGTGCGGCTGCATCCTTCCGCGCTGGGGCGGCTGGAGCGGCTGTACCCCGACATCATCGACTAGTCCCATGCACCTGATCGAGACCATTCTGTTCCTGCTTCTGGCCGTGGTGCTGTCCGGCTGGGTGGCGCGGATCACGCGGATAGCCCTGCCGCTGGTGCAGATCGGTCTCGGCGCGGCAGTGGTGTTGATCACAGGCGAAGCGGTCGATCTGAAGCCGGACATCTTTTTCCTACTGTTCCTGCCGCCGCTGCTGTTCGTGGACGGCTGGCGCATTCCCAACGAGGCTCTCTATCGCGACCGGGTGGTGATCCTGGAGCTGGCGCTGGGGCTGGTAGTCTTCACCGTCGTGGGGCTGGGCTTCCTGATCCACTGGATGATCCCGGCCATGCCCCTGGCGGTGGCCTTCGCCCTGGCGGCCATCCTGTCGCCGACCGATCCTATCGCGGTGTCGGCGGTGGCTGCTCGCGCGCCGATCCCCAAGCGGCTGATGCACATCCTGGAAGGCGAGTCGTTGCTCAACGATGCGACCGGCCTGACCTGCATGCGGATCGCGGTGATCGCGGCGACGACGGGCGTGTTCTCGCTGACGAACGCGATCGGGACCTTCGCCTGGCTGGCCGTCTCAGGGATCGCGGTCGGGATCGTCGTGACCCTGGCCATCGGCGTGATCAAGGGCTGGATCAGCCGGCGCTGGGGCGAGGACGTGGGCGGGCAGATCCTGATCAGCCTGCTGATCCCCTTCGCCGCCTATCTGGCGGCCGAAGCGGTGCACGGCTCGGGCATTCTGGCCGCCGTCGCGGCGGGCGTGACCATGAGCTTCACCGAGCGTCAGGGCTCGGCCCTGGCGGCGACGCGAATCCGACGCGCCGTCGTCTGGGACACGGTCCAGTTCGTCGCCAATGGCCTGATCTTCGTCATTCTGGGCGAACAGATGCCGTCGATCATGGCGCGCGCGGCCGAGGTCATCCAAACGACACAGCACCGCGAGGTCTGGTGGCTGGGGGTCTATGTCCTCGCCATCGTAGCGGCGTTGGCGACGCTGCGCTTTGTCTGGGTGTGGACGTCGCTGAAGCTCACCCTGTTCCGTAAGCGAGGACGCCGCGCGCCGCCGAAAGTGGGGCTGCGGCTGGTGGCCGTCATGTCCCTGGCGGGCGTGCGCGGCGCCATCACTCTGGCCGGCATCCTGACCCTGCCGTTCGTTCTGGGCGACGGTTCGCCCATGCCGGCGCGCAACCTGGCCATCTTCCTGGCGGCGGGGGTGATCATCGTTTCGCTGTTGTTGGCGACCATCGCCTTGCCGCGCCTGCTGAAGGGCGTCGAACTGCCGCCCGAGCCGTCTCACCTCGAGGATGCGGATCGCTCGCGCGTCGCGGCCGCGTCGGCGGCCATGCGCGCCATTGAAGATCGCCAGCACGCCATGGCCGAGGGCAAGGCGGATCCCGACCTCTACGCCGAGACCGCCGCCCGGTTGATGGAGGTCTATCGTCGTCGCATCGAAAGCCGCAGCCATGGCGAGGGCGACGACCTGTCGCGCACCCGACGCGGCGACGAGATCGAGCGTCAGTTGCGGCTGGCCGGTCTGGCAGCGGAACGCGAGGAACTGATCCGTCTTAGTCGGCAGCGCCTGGTCGATAACGAGACGGCGCGCCGCCTGATCCGCGAAGTCGACCTGCAGGAACTCCGCTACATCTAGACCGTGAGTATCGCGCCGATCGCTGCATAGTCGTCGACGACATAATGGGCGCCGGCATCCTGCAGACGATCACCGTCGCCATCGCGCATGTGGCCACCCGCACAGAGCCCCACGACGGTCATCCCAGCGGCGCGTCCTGCCGCCACGCCGCTGGTGCTGTCCTCGATCACCAGGGTTCTGGCGGGATCGACCTGCATCTCGGCCGCGGCGTGCAGGAACAAGTCGGGGTGAGGCTTGCCGCGCGTGACATGAACGGTCGCGCTGAAGATCGGCCCGCCGAAGGTCGAGGTTAGACCGAAGCGGTTCAGGCCCATGTGAATCCAGTCCAGCGGGCTGGACGAGGCGATGCAGCGACGCTCGCCTCGCGAGGCTATAAAGTCGAGCGCGCCCGTGACAGGCTTGAGCTCGGTCGGCGCCCGGGCGTGACATCGCCCGGTCCATTGGTCGTGGAGATCTTCGGGGCAGGACCCGAATCGCGCCTCGATCAGGGTGCGGCAATCCAACCAGCGCCGGCCCACATAGGCCGCCAGAGCCTCGTCCAGCGTCGTGGGCATCCCGGCTTCGCTCAGAAGGTCCGCGAGGATGGCGTTGTTCAACACCTCGCTGTCGGCGACAACCCCGTCAAAATCAAAAATGATCAGGTCATAGGCCGCCAACGTCAGGTCCGTTCTGCCGCCTTGGCCGCGTTCCACAGTGCGTCCATTTCGGCCAGGTTCGACTGCTCCGGCGTGCGGCCGTCCTTGGCCAGTTCGGCTTCGATGAAGCCGAAGCGGCGGATGAATTTGGCGTTGGCGGCGCGCAGGGCGTCTTCGGGTTCGACCTCCAGCTTGCGGGCCAGGTTGGCGACGACGAACAGCAGGTCGCCCAGTTCCTCGCGGGCCTTTTCCTTGTCGCCGGCGGCGATCTCGACGCGCAGTTCCTCGACCTCCTCGGCCAGCTTGTCGAAGACCTCGTCGGTCGAGGGCCAGTCGAAGCCGACGCGGCCGGCGCGCTTGGTCAGTTTGGCGGCGCGGGTCAGGGCGGGCAGGCCGACCGGCACGTCGTCCAGCACGCCGTGCTGTGCCTTGGCCTTGCGCTCTGCGGCCTTGATGTCCTCCCAGCGCACCTTCTGGGCCGAGCCGCTGACCTTGGCGGCTTCCTCGCCGAAGACGTGCGGATGGCGACGGATCAGCTTGTCGGCCATGGCGTCGGCCACGTCGTCGAAGACGAAATGCCCGGCCTCCTCGGCCATGCGGGCGTGGAAGACGACCTGGAACAGCAGGTCGCCCAGTTCGACCTTCAACTCCTCCATGTCGGCGCGCTCGATGGCGTCGGCGACCTCGTAGGCCTCCTCGATCGTATAGGGAGCGATGCTGGCGAAGGTCTGCTCGACGTCCCAGGGGCAGCCGCCGTCCGGATCGCGCAGGCGAACCATGATCTCTTTCAGGCGGTCGACGGAGTGGGTCATTCAGGCGGTCCCGGCGTCGCGCAGCGCAAGCGCCTCGCGGATTTCATCATGGCGCTTGGGCGTCAGAGGATAGCCCTTCAGCACCCAGGCGGCCGCCGCCAGTAGCAGGCCCGGCACGGCGATGAACAGGATTTGCAGCGCCAGCAGCGAAAACTCGCTGTTGCCCTCAGGGCCCGGCAGCGCCTTGAAGCCCACCCATTGCAGGATGAGGTAGGGGATCAGCGCCACGACGTGACCGATCTTGGTCGTGGCCGACAGGATGGAGAACATCAGGCCTGTGCGGTCCACGCCCGTCTCCAGCCGCACCTCGTCGCCTGCGTCGGCCATCATGGCCCGCAGCAGGAACAGACCCGCCGCATAGGGCAGGCCGGCGATGAACATGACCACGGCGGTCAGGGCGAAGTTGCCGCCGGGAACCAGGGTCGCGGCGATATAGAGACCCGCAAAGATCAGGCTGGCGACCGCCAGGGCCCTGTCCTTGCCGATCTTGGTGGCCAGCCAGGCCCAGATGGGCGCCCCGACCAGTCCCGCCACGAAATAGAACAGCATGAAGAGCGACGCCTGGGTGTGGTCGTAGCCCTTGATCTGGCCGAAGAAGAAGAACAGCAGCGCGCCGGTGATGCCGGGCGCCACGCCCAGCAGCAGGTCGGCGATCAGCAGCTTGCGCACCGTCTTCATGCCGAACAGGGCTAGATAGGCCTTAGGTCCGCCGTGGGGCGGGGCGCCGACGGTCATCGGTTCCGGCACGGCGACCATGGCCAGGCCGATGGTGAGGGGCAGGGCGATCAGGATGGCCCAGCCCATGATCCGCACGCCGTCGGCATAGGTCCCGATGCCCGTCTTCACTACCACGGTCGGCAGGATCAGGATCAGGATGACGCCGATGATGTTGAACACCTGCCACCAGCCATAGACCCGGCTGCGCTGGTCGTACTGAGGCGCCAGAACCGCCGCCCAGCCCAGTTGGCTCAGGGTGCCGATCGAGAAGCCGAGGTAGAGGACCAGCAGCCAGGCGAACAGATAGGCGGGACCGGCGCCGGGCTGGACCACCACGAACATCATCAGCGCCGACAGCATCAGGATGGGCGTCGACAGCACCATCCATGGGCGATAGCGGCCGAACTTGGTCTTGGTCTTGTCCATGCCCCAGCCGATGAAGGGGTCGAACAGGATATCGATCAGCCGCACGGCCATGAAGACCCCGGCCACGACGCCCAACTCCATCCCGACATGGGTGGCGTAGAACTCGGGCAGGGTGACGGGCAGGGCGACGCCGAAGGCCGCCAGCGGCAGGCAGGGGCCGGAAAAGGCGGCCAGAACGGCGTTGGAGCGGCGGGGAGCGTCTGCGGCGACAGTCGATGACATCAGGCGTCCGAACATGGTCGGCCTGAGTCGGCCGCAGCTTCACCATGCCGGTTTTCTACGAACAGGCGAAGACGGCCTTGCGGTTCCGGGCAAGCTGGGGCCTGCTGATCCCATGTCAGTGCGATTTGCGATCCTCGCCACAGCCTTTGCCGCAGTTCTCGGCGCCGCCGGAGCGGTCCAGGCCCAGGACGCCCAGATCTGCGACCGGCCGACCAACGCCTGGGACAACGCGGCTCAGGCCAACGGGATTTCGCTCTACACTCTGGAATGGTCGCCGTTCGGATCGGCGGAATGGGGATGGGAGACCTATACCCCGCTGATCCAGCGCGAGATCGGTTCGCCCTGCGATCCGGCGTCACCCGCCTTCGCCGAGGCCTTGGCCGGGTTTCAGGCGCGCTATGGACTGGTCGGAACGGGCCAGTTCGATCAGGCGACGTTTCAGGTGTTTCGCGGCCTGTGGCAGGAGCGGCGCCCCTTCGTCATGGCGCGGGTGAGGGGGGAATGTCCCGAGCCGCCGCCGATCAGCCTGCTGGGTTATTTGTCTCCGCAGGAGGAGCACGCCGAGCGGATGACACGCCTGCTGCGCCGCGACGTGCTGGACGCCTATCGCCGCATGGCCGCCGCCGCCCGCGCCGAGGTCCCGGCCATCGCCGCCGATCCCGAACTGATGCAGATCTTCTCGGGCTTCCGTGACCCGGAGGCGGACGCCGCGCGCTGCGCCGCCCTGGGCAACTGCGACGGTGTGCGGCGCGCCGCCTGTTCGCCGCACCGGACCGGAACCGCCATCGACATCCACGTTGGCCACGTCGCCGGGATGGGCGTGGACTCGACCGATCCGATGAGCCGCCGCCATATGGCGCAGGGGCCGGCTTATCGCTGGCTGGTCGCCAATGCTTCCCGTTTCGGGTTCACGCCCTATGTCTTCGAGCCTTGGCACTGGGAGTGGATAGGCGATGATACGGCCGCTGGCGGACGGTGAGGCAGCGCTGGCGCGCGAGGTGTTCGGCGCGGCGCTGAGGCTGGACGCGGTTCGCTTCCTCGCCTCGCCCTGGCCGTTCGATCGGGCCTTCGTAGCGGGAAGCTGGTTCGGACGGGACTGGATCGTCTGGCCGAAGAAGACGCTGGAGCTGGATCTGTCGCGCGCGCCGCTACGGACCCAGGCCGTCTTTATTCACGAACTGGCCCACGTCTGGCAGGCGCAAAACGGGGTGAACCTGCTGACGGAAAAGCTGCGGGCGGGGGACAGCCCCACCGCCTATGCCTATCCGCTGGACGATCGTTGCGACTGGAGCGTTCTGAACATCGAGCAGCAGGCCATGGTGGTCGAACATCGTTTCGTACTGTCGCGCGGCGGGCGGGTTCCTGCCGATCAGGCCTTCTATGATCGCGTCTGCCCGCTGGACGGGCGTATGGAGATTTAGCCCCTTGCGGGAACGACGGACTGCACTAGATCATCTGTAACAGTCATTGGCGCAGTCAGCGTCGCAGGAACGGTCAAGCCATGAGACAGCCCGCCATCTTCTTCGGTCACGGTTCTCCGATGAACGCTCTAGGTAGTCCCTATGCGGACGCTTGGCGCGCGTTGGGAGAGGAGATCGGCAAGCCCAAGGGCGTCGTCATGGTCTCGGCCCACTGGGAAACCCGCGGGTTGGGCGTAACGGCGCAGGAACGGCCGGAAACCATCCATGATTTCGGAGGTTTCCCGCCGGAACTTCACGCCATGCAGTATCCCGCGCCCGGCTCGCCCTCGCTGGCGACCCGAGTGGCGGAGCTGACGGGCGCGCATCAGACGACGCAATGGGGGCTGGATCACGGTACATGGTCGGTGCTGGCCCACGTCTGGCCCGACGCCGACGTGCCGGTCGTGCAACTGTCGCTGGACCGCACCATTGATGCGCGCGGCCACTATGAGTTGGCCAAGCGTCTTCAGCCGCTGCGGGACGAAGGCGTCCTGATCGCCGGTTCGGGCGACTTCGTGCACAATCTGCGGACGTGGAAGCGCGCCGGCGGCGAGCCTTACGACTGGGCCATTCATTTCAACGAGGCGGTGAAACACGCCCTGTCGACCGGCGACCACGACGCCCTGATCGACTGGGTTCATCTGGCGGAACAGGCGCAACTCAGCGTGCCGACCGACGAGCACTATCTGCCCCTGCTCTACGTCGCGGCCCAGCAGGCGCCGGGCGAGGCGGTGCGCTTCTTCACTGACGCCATCGAGGGCGGTTCTATCTCGATGACCGGCGCCCGGATCGGCTGATCCAGGCGCCGCTCTAGGGTCTGTTCTGGCTGGTTAGCGGCGGCGACCGTCGCGTATCATGCTGTCCAGCGCCCACGGGCCAGGACCGGCGAAGAACAGGTACAGGAAGACGAAGCAGTAGAGCACCGCGAGCTCGCCGCCGTTGTTGATCGGATAGGGGCTCTGCGGCGCATGCACCATCCAGTAGGCCACGGCGGTGAAGCCCGACAGGATGAACGCGGTCGGGCGGCTGAACAGGCCCAGCACCATCAAGGCGCCGCCGACCAGTTCGATCGGGCCGGACCAGCCCGCGGCGCTCGTCAGGTCGAGGCCGCCGCCGTTACCGCCGGGCGGGAAGCCCAGAATCTTCTGGCAGCCGTGCTGCAGGATCAGCAGACCGGCCACGATCCTCAGAATGCTTTGGACGCGCGGGGCCCAGCCCGAAAGAGTCGTTGAACTCGCCATTCATTTTCCTCCCGATGACGCGCGACCGCCGGGTCCGGAGGGCCGGATCGACGCAAGGCGCAGCAGAGGAGGTTAGGCGAAGTCGCGGCCGCCGCAAGCCATCCTGTTAGGCTGCCCTCAATAGATCCTCGACCAGATTCTGAATGGCGACGTAGTCGGTCTTGCCTGTGCCGAGAACCGGGATCGCGGCGATCTTGAAAATCTTTTTCGGGACAGCCAGTTCCGGTGCGCCGTTGCCGCGCGCCCATTCCGACAGTCGCGCCGTTTCGGCGGCCTCGTAATCGGTGACCAGCACCAGGCGCTCGCCCTTCTTGCTGTCGGGCACGGCGACGACGGCGTGGTGGCCGGTCGGCCAGACCGCGCCGGCCATGCCCTCGACCGCCGTAAGGGAGACCATCTCGCCGCCGATCTTGGCGAAGCGCTTGGCCCGCCCGAGAATGGTGATGTAGCCCTCGGCGTCGATGTCGACGATATCGCCGGTGTCGAGCCAGTCATCGTCCAGAGGCTCCAGGCCGGCCGGGTCGTTCGGCGAGATGTAGCCTTCCATGACGTTCGGCCCGCGCAGGAACAGGCGGCCGCCGACGTCGATGCCCTCGACCGGCTCGATCCGGTAATCCATGCCCGGCAAGATCTGGCCCACGGTTCCTGGGCGGTTGCGGTCCGGGTGGTTCACGGCCACGACGGGCGCGGCCTCGGTCGCGCCGTAGCCTTCCAGCAGGGTCAAGCCGCCGAACTTGGCGTCGAAGGCGGCACGCGTTTCCTCGCGCACCTTTTCTGCCCCGGCCACCGCGAATTTCAGTGTGGCGAAGTCGCCCGGCGCGGCCACGCGGGCGTACTGGTTCAGGAAGGTGTCGGTGGCGAACAGGATCGACGCCTTCACCTTTGGCAGCAGGTCGGTGATCTGCTTCGCGTGAAGCGGCGAGGGATACTCAAATGCCTTCAGCCCCTGCAGCAGCGGCAGGATGACCCCGCCGGTCAGGCCGAAGCAATGGAAGGTCGGCAGCGGGTTGAACATGACCCAGTCGGGATCCAGGTCGATATGGGCCGCGACCTGTCGGGCATTGGCGACCAGGTTTCTCTGGCTCAGGACCACGCCCTTGGGCGCGCCGAAACTGCCCGAGGTGAACAGGACCACGCCCGGCGAATCCGGATCGGTCTTCACGCGGAAACGACGCGGGGCCAGGCCGGCGCTCAGGCCGTAGAGCTTGTCGGCCAGGCCGATGGTTTTGCGCACGTCGTCCAGCCAGACGATCTCGGCCACATCGCCGAGAGCGGTCATCAGGTCGTCCAGCTTGGCCTGGGTGACGAACCGCTTGGCCGACAGAATCTTGGTGACGCCCGCCGTCTTTAGCGCCGCCTTCAGATTGGCCTCGCCCGAGGTGAAGTTCAGCATGACCGGCACGCGACCGAAGGCGTGCAGCCCAAAGAAGGTCACGACCACGCCCGCGCTGGACGGCAGCAGGACGCCGACGCGCTCGCCGGGCTTCGTCATCTTCGCGATCTTGCGGCCTAGAACGAAGGCGGCGCGGATCAGGCCGGTGTAGGTCAGGGGATGACGATCCTGGTCTTCCAGGATCTCCTTGTCGCCATAGCGGGCGCGCGCATCGATCAGCGCGTCGAACAGGGATTCATCATAGACCTTAGGGTCCAGGGCAGCCCGCAAGCACGTCCTCCTTCGGAGAGCTCTGACGCGGCCCTCTCGGTTACAAGAGGCCGGAACCTAGTGACCCAAGGTCAGCTTGAAAAGATGCGTAACGTGGCGTGAGCGTCGCACCGACGCATCTGAAGCCGACTGTGGCTTGCCATTGCCGGTCGGAAAGCCGACATACCGCCCTTCTGCACAGGAGCCAGACCGCCGGCTATGGTCACGCTGATCGATACCCTGACGAAGAAGCCAGCTGAGCTGCGTCACCCGGAAAAACAGAACCGCCCGGAATCGGCGGTGCTGAAGAAGCCTGACTGGCTGCGCGTCAAGGCGCCCGGCTCGGGCCAGTATAATGCGACCAAGGAGATTGTTCGCTCCAAGGGTCTGGTGACCGTCTGCGAAGAGGCAGCCTGCCCGAACATCGGCGAGTGCTGGAGCCAGAAGCACGCCACCCTGATGATCATGGGCGACACCTGCACGCGGGCCTGCGCCTTCTGCAACGTCAAGACCGGCCTGCCGCAGGCCCTGGACCCGGAAGAGCCGGCCAAGGTCGGTATGGCCGTCCAACAGATGGGCCTGAACCACGTCGTCATCACTTCGGTGGACCGCGATGACGTGTCGGACGGCGGCGCCGCCCACTTCGCCGAAGTGGTGCGCCAGATCCGCCTGCAGGCGCCGAACACCACCATCGAGATTCTGACGCCCGACTTCCTGCGCAAGGACGGCGCGGCAGAGGTGATGATCGACGCCACGCCCGACGTCTTCAATCACAACCTCGAGACCGTTCCGCGCCTCTATCTGAAGATCCGCCCCGGCGCCCGCTACTTCCACAGCTTGCGCCTGCTGCAGATGGTCAAGGAGCGCGACCCGAACCAGTTCACCAAGTCCGGCATCATGGTCGGTCTGGGCGAGACCAAGGAAGAGGTCATGCAGGTGATGGACGACATGCGGTCCGCTGGCGTGGATTTCATCACCATCGGCCAGTACCTGCAGCCGACGCGCAAGCACGCCGCCATCGACCGCTTCGTGACCCCGGAAGAGTTCAAGGCCTATGAAGCCATCGCTCGCGCCAAGGGCTTCCTGATGGTGTCGTCGTCGCCGCTGACGCGGTCGTCGCACCATGCCGGGGACGACTTCGCTCGTCTGAAGGCCGCGCGTCTGGCGCAGGCAGGCCGCTCGGCCCGCTAAGCCCCAAATGGCGGTTCATCGCGTTACACGCATCCTTCCGTATGCGCCCGAGCAATTGGCGAGCCTGATCGCGGACGTAGAGTCCTATCCGGCCTTCGTGCCGTGGATCACCTCGATGCGCGTCTGGAACCAGCGCGATGAGGCGGCGGGCGTCCGTCTGCTGGACGCCGAGGCGGGCGTGGGCTTCGCCTTCCTGTCCGAGAAGTTTTCGACCTGGGTGCGACATGACATTCACGCGCCCAAGGTCGAGGTCGGCCTGATCCGGGGTCCGTTCAAGCACCTGAAGAACCGCTGGGAGTTCCATCCCCATCCCGAGGGCACGCGGCTGGAGTTCTTTATCGACTTCGCCTTCAAGTCGCGCATGCTGGACATGATGCTCCAGGCGAACTTCGACCGCGCGGTCGACAAGCTGATCCAGTGTTTCGAGGACCGCGCCAAGGCCCTCTACGGCAAGAGGTAGGACCCATGGGCGCGCCTTTCGACTTCGATGCGACGGTCGTGGGCGCGGGGGCTGTGGGGCTGGCCTGCGGGCGGGCGCTGGCGAAGCGCGGCCAGTCGGTGTTGGTGCTGGAAAAAGAGGCCTACATCGGCCAGGGCGTCTCCTCGCGCAACTCCGAGGTCATTCACGGCGGCCTCTATTACCCGACCGGCTCGCTGAAGGCCCGGTTCTGCGTCGAGGGCCGGCGGGCGCTCTATGACTTCCTGACCAGCCACAAGATCGATCACTGGAAATGCGGCAAGCTGGTCGTGGCGACTGAGGAGGCCGAGGTCTCACGCATCGAGGCCATCTTCGAACAGGCGACGGCCAACGGCGTCGAGGGGCTGGCGCATCTGACCGGGGCCCAGGCGCGGGCGCTGGAGCCCCAGTTGAACGCCCACGCCGCCATCCTGTCGCCCGAGAGCGGCCTGTTCGACAGTCATGGCTATATGCTGGCCCTGGAAGGCGAGATTGAGGATGCGGGCGGCTCAGTCGTGGTCTCCACGCCGTTCGAGCGCGCCGAGCCCCTGCCGGGCGGCGGCTTCCGTATTACGGCGGGTGGAGAGGGCGGGGCGGTGCTGACGACCCGGCTGCTGGTCACGGCGCCCGGCCTGTCGGCCCAGGCTGTGGCCGCTCGCATCGACACCTATCCCGCCAGCGACATCCCGACACGGCATCTGGGCAAGGGCGTCTATTTCCGTCTGAAGGGGCCAGCGCCGTTCAATCGACTGATCTACCCGCCGCCCATCGCGGGCGCGCTCGGCACCCACTACCGCAAGGATCTGGGCGGGCAGGGGGTGTTCGGTCCCGATCTGGCCTATGTCGAGGTCGAGGACTATTCGGTCAATCCGGCCAAGGCCGAGGAGTTCGCGCTCTATATCCGCCGCTTCTGGCCGGGCGTGACGGTCGAGCGGCTGACGCCCGACTACGCCGGTATCCGGCCCAAGCTGCACGGGCCGAGCGAACCGCAGCCGGACTTCCAGCTTCATGGCCGCGAGCATCACGGCATCGACGGCCTGATGGCCCTGTTCGGGATCGAGAGCCCGGGCCTGACCAGTTCACTGGCCATCGGCGAGGCCGTGGCGGAGGCGCTGACCAGGCCATGAGGAGGGCCGAATGCGCGGAGATGTTCGCGGCCTGAACTACGACCCGGGCGATTCGCCGCGAGCGCGAGCGGTAGGCGAATCAATCGGGAGCCAGGTCGCGAGAAACGCCTCGCCTGATCAATGAAATGGTTCAGGCGGCCGATGATTGAACACCCGCTGGACGCGAAGAAGCGGCGTTTCGGCGTGGAAAGCGCCGCTGTCGTGGGTGTCAGAACCGGGCCAAGATCATCAAGCGGCTGTCATCCGACTGACGCCCTTGAAATCGGTAGCATCTTCATGCATAAGCCCGCCCTCGCGTGGCGGCTCTTATCGGGGGGCCGCTGCTGTATGTTTTCGCGTCTTTACGGCGCACCGACTTAGAGATTGAGACGGACATGGCCGTTCCGAAGCGCAAAGTATCACCCTCGCGTCGCAACATGCGCCGCGCCCACGACGCCCTGGGCACCAACGCCTATGTCGAGGACAAGGACACGGGCGAGCTGAAGCGCCCGCACCACATCGACCTGAAGACCGGCACGTATCGTGGCCGTCAGGTCATTACGCCGAAGGAAGAGTAGTCTTCACTAAGGCTCCGGCTTCGGTCGGACGATAGATTTTAGCGGCGCGCGATGTCATCGCGCGCCGTTTTCGTGCGTTTTGTACTGCGAAGCTGAACCTGGAGCGATCCGCATGACCCGTTTCGCCGTCCTTGGCTCTGTCGCAGTCCTCGCCCTGGCGGGATGCAAGGGGCCCGCCGAAAAACCTGCAGCGGCCGAAGCTCCGGCGGCGGATCAACTGACGACCGAAGGGTTCGGCGCCATTCGCGTTGGTCAGACCCTGGCCGAGGTCGAGCAGGCCTATGGCGCGCCGGCCAAACCCATCGTTGATCCCAACGGGTGCAACGTTTTCCACCCCGCTCGCGCGCCGGAAGGCGTCTGGGTTATGACCGAAGAGGGCAAGGTCAGCCGCGTGACTCTGCGCGACGGCGCGTCGGTCAGGACCGACCGCGCCCTGGGCCTGGGAGCACCCGCCGCCGAGGTGAAGCGCGTTTACGGCGCCGCCGCGCAGCTTTCCCCGCACAAATACGAATCAGCGCCATCGGAATACATCACCGTCTGGAGCGGCGGCCCGAGGGGCGAGGCCTATGTCACCGAGGCGGCGGCGCGCGGGGTTCGCTATGACGTCGGTGCGAACGGAAAGGTGAAGGCCGTCCACGGCGGCGGCCCGTCGATCCAACTGGTTGAAAGCTGCGGCTAGGTTGGCGATTCGGCAGGCGCGGTCTAAACCGGAGGCTTGATCTCACTCTCCTGATAGAGCGCCTTCCATGACCGACATCGCCGACATCGTCGCCCGCCAGATTCTCGACAGCCGGGGCAATCCGACGGTCGAGGTGGACGTCACCCTGGAGGACGGCAGCTTTGGCCGCGCCTCCGTGCCGTCGGGCGCCTCGACCGGCGCACACGAAGCTGTCGAGCTGCGTGACGGCGACATGGACATGTGGGGCGGCAAGGGCGTCCAGAAGGCGGTCGACGCCGTCAACGGCGAGATTTTTGACGCCCTGTCGGGCATGGACGCCGAGGACCAGCGCCGTCTGGACGAAGCCCTGATCGAGCTGGACGGCACCGAGAATAAGGCCCGCCTGGGCGCCAACGCCATCTTGGGCGTGTCGCTGGCGGCGGCCAAGGCCAGCGCCATCAGTTCGAACCTGCCTCTGCACCGCTACATCGGCGGCGTCTCGGCCCGCGTCCTGCCGACCCCGATGATGAACATCATCAACGGCGGCGCCCACGCCGACAATCCGATCGACATTCAGGAGTTCATGATCCTGCCGACCGGCGCCGACACCTTCTCGGACGCCTTGCGCATGGGCGCCGAGATCTTCCATGCCCTGAAGAAGGCGCTGAAGGACGCCGGTCACAACACCAACGTCGGCGACGAGGGCGGCTTCGCTCCAAACCTGGCCTCGGCCGAAGAGGCCCTGGCCTTCATCACCAAGGCGGGTCAGGCGGCCGGCTATCTGGCGGGCGAGGACTTCCACCTCGGCCTCGATGTCGCCTCGACCGAGTTCTTCAAGAACGGCAAGTACAACCTGACGGGCGAGGGCAAGAGCTTCGATGCCGATGGCATGGTCGGCTATCTGGCCGATCTGGTCGAACGCTTCCCGATCGTTTCGATCGAAGACGGTTGCGCCGAGGACGATTTCGACGGCTGGAAGCTGCTGACGGACCGTCTGGGCGACCGCGTTCAGCTGGTCGGCGATGACTTGTTCGTGACCAACCCGCGCCGTCTAGCCGCAGGCATCGGCGAAGGCCTAGCCAACTCCATCCTGATCAAGGTCAACCAGATCGGCACCCTGTCCGAGACCCTCGACGCCGTCGATATGGCCCACCGCGCCGGCTACACCTCGGTGATGAGCCACCGCTCGGGCGAGACCGAAGACTCGACCATCGCCGACCTGGCCGTCGCCACCAACTGCGGTCAGATCAAGACCGGCTCGCTGGCCCGCTCGGACCGTACGGCCAAGTACAACCAACTGCTGCGCATTGAAGAGATGCTCGGCGACCAGGCCGCCTATTTCGGCGACGGTATGCTGCTGAAGTAAGCGCCTCTCACAAAGATGTGCAGGACGCCGCCTCCGACCTCGGGGGCGGCGTTCGCAATTACGGTCAAGCTACGGTTCGTTAGGCATTTCCGGTCAGGGATAGGAAACCGTGTTTGCGCTCAGAAGGAGCGTCAGTCGTGCCCGAGCAGATGAAGCCCTACCTGCCGTCCGTGTTCCTGTTGTTCTTGATCGTCTATCTGGGCGTTCAGGCCCTGACCGGGCAGCGCGGCCTGTTGAGCGGAGCCGAGCGCGATGCCCTTCTCGCCAAGCGCGAGGCGCAGTTGGCGCGCCTGACGGAACAGCGCCGAGATCTGGAAGTTCGTGTCCGATATCTGCGGACCGAGAGTCTCTCCAAGGACCTACTGGAAGAGCGGGCGAGGGCGGTGCTGGGCTTTGCCGATCCGCGCGACTACGTCGTACGGCTAAGCGCCCCTGTCGCGCACAACCCTGGCGCGACGCAAACCTCCTGAACTATTGTTACAGCCAGGCTGGCGCGCTTTGCGTTTCGGGAACGAAGGCTGCTAAAGCCCCTTTCCGTAACGATAAGAGTCCCTGAAAGTGGGGGCGCAGCCGGGAGATGCCGGATGGCGAAAGCCGCCGCTCAGAAATCCTCGTCCAGCGCGGACGACACCAAGATTCCGAACACGCCTCAGGCTTCCAAGGAAGACCTGCTGCGCTTCTACCGCGAGATGGTTCTCATCCGCCGCTTCGAGGAGCGCGCGGGCCAGCTTTACGGCATGGGCCTGATCGGCGGCTTCTGCCACCTGTACATCGGCCAGGAGGCCGTGGCGGTTGGCGTTCAGGAGAGCGTCAAGCAAGGCTACGACAAGATCATCACCGGCTACCGTGACCACGGCCACATGCTGGCCGCCGGCATGGATCCGAACGCCGTCATGGCCGAGTTGACGGGGCGCATCGGCGGCTCGTCCAAGGGCAAGGGCGGTTCGATGCACATGTTCGACACCGCGACCGGCTTCTATGGCGGTCACGGCATCGTCGGCGCCCAGGTGGCGCTCGGCACCGGCCTGGCTTTCGCCGGCAAGTACCGCGGCGACGATTCGGTCGCCTTCGTCTATTTCGGCGACGGCGCTTCGAACCAGGGGCAGGTGTACGAGAGCTTCAACATGGCCCAGCTGTGGAAGCTGCCGGCCATCTACATCATCGAGAACAACCAGTACGCCATGGGAACGAGCATCGAACGCTCGTCGTCCACGACCGAGCTCTACATGCGCGGCGCCAGCTTCGGCATCCCGGGCGAGCAGGTCGACGGCATGGACGTGCTGGCGGTCCGCGACGCCACGGCCCGCGCCGTGAAGCGCGCCCGTGAAGGCGGCGGCCCCTACATCCTGGAAGTGAAGACCTACCGCTATCGCGGCCACTCCATGTCGGACCCGGCCAAGTACCGCACCAAGGAAGAGGTCGACGAGGTCAAGAAGACCCGCGACCCCATCGACCATCTGAAAATGCTGCTCGCCGCCGCCAAGGCGACCGAGGAAGAGCTGAAGGCCATCGACAACGAGGTGAAAGCCATCGTCGCCGAAGCCGTGCAGTTCGCACAGGAAAGCCCTGAGCCGGATCCGTCCGAGCTCTATACTGACGTCTACGTGGAGGCCTGATCCGTGACCGACATTCTGATGCCGGCGCTGTCCCCCACGATGGAAGAGGGCACGCTGACCAAGTGGCACATCAAGGCAGGCGACACCGTGTCGGCCGGCCAGGTGATCGCCGAGATCGAAACCGACAAGGCGACGATGGAAGTCGAAGCCGTCGATGAAGGCGAAGTGCTGGAAATCCTGGTGCCGGAAGGCTCCGAGAACGTGAAGGTCAATACGCCGATCGCGCGTCTGGCCGGCGAAGACAGCGCGCCTGCGCCCGCGCCCAAGGCTGAAGCGCCGAAGGCCGAGGCTGCTCCGGTCGCCGCTGCCGCTCCGGCTACGCCCAAGGTCGAACTGCGCGACCCGGAAATCCCGGCTGACGCCAAGCTGGTCAAGACGACCGTGCGCGACGCCCTGCGCGACGCCATGGCCGAGGAAATGCGTCGCGACGACCGCGTTTTCCTGATCGGCGAGGAAGTCGCCCAGTACCAGGGCGCCTACAAGGTCAGCCGTGACCTGCTTCAGGAGTTTGGCGAGCGTCGCGTCATCGACACCCCGATCACCGAGCACGGCTTCGCCGGTCTCGGCGTCGGCGCCGCCATGGCGGGCCTGAAGCCGATCGTCGAGTTCATGACGTTCAACTTCGCCATGCAGGCGATCGACCACATCATCAACTCGGCGGCCAAGACCCTGTACATGTCGGGCGGTCAGATCCGCGCGGACATCGTCTTCCGTGGTCCCAACGGCGCGGCTAGCCGCGTCGGCGCCCAGCACAGCCAGGACTATTCGGCGTGGTACGCGCAGATCCCGGGTTTGAAGGTCATCGCGCCCTACGACGCCGCTGACGCCAAGGGTCTGCTGAAAGCCGCCATCCGCGACCCGAACCCGGTCGTCTTCCTCGAACACGAAATGCTGTACGGCACCGAGTTCGACGTGCCGGAAGGCGACGACTATGTCCTGCCGATCGGCAAGGCCAAGGTCCGCCGCGAGGGCAAGGATGTCACCATAACGGCGCACGCCCGCATGGTCGGTTTCGCCCTGCAGGCCGCTGAGAAGCTGGCCCTGGAAGGCATCGAGGCCGAGGTCATCGACCTGCGCACCCTGCGTCCTCTGGACCACGAAACCATCGTCGAAAGCGTCAAGAAGACCAGCCGCCTGGTCTCGGCCGAAGAAGGCTGGGGTCCGATGGGCGTCGGCGCCGAGGTGGTGGCCCGCGTGATCGAACACGCCTTCGACTACCTGGACGCCCCGCCGCTGCGCGTTCACCAGGAAGACGTGCCGCTGCCTTACGCCGCCAACCTGGAAGTTCTGTCGCTGCCGGGCGTGGACAAGATCATCGCCGCCGTGAAGCAGGTGATGGCGTGAGCGAGGCGTCAGAGTTCCAACTGACGACGCCGGACAGCGTCGCCGCCGACCCTCAAGCGATTGAGGTCCTGCGGATGTGGTGGTCGAAGAACGAGCCTGTCATGTCGGTGAAGCCTGCCTTCAACGATCCGATCAAGTTCGGCGAACTGCTGGCCTATGCCGCGCGTCACATGGCGCACGGCTACGCCGTACGTCATGGCCACAACGAGCGTGAAGCCTACAACCGCATCCTTCAGGGCCTTACCGATGTCGTGAAGGCGGACAATGTGCAGACCGTGGCTGAGCCTGCGGTCCAAGCGAAGGGGAACGCCTGATGGACGCCGCCGCTCTGGAACAACGTTCCCTGCCGATCCCTGAAGGCCTGAACGCCCCCGAGGACCAGATCATCGAACTGGCCCGCGTCTGGTGGAACGGCGCCGGTCCGATCATGAACATCCGTCCGGCTCTGGCCGAGCCGGGCAATATCGGCGTCGTCTTGGCTGAACTGGCCTGGCACTATTCCCACGCCTACGCCGAGCACCACGGCTTCGACCAGGCCACGGCGTTCAAGGCCATCTGCGACAGCTGGGACGCGGCGCACGCCAAGGCCGCCGAGGTCGCTCAACCGGAGTCCGCACAATGACCGACATCCTGATGCCGGCCCTGTCTCCGACGATGGAAGAGGGCGTTCTGGCCAAATGGCACGTCAAGGTCGGGGACGTCGTCTCCGCCGGCGACGTGATCGCCGAGATCGAAACCGACAAGGCCACGATGGAAGTCGAGGCCGTGGACGAGGGCGAAGTCACCGACATCCTGGTCCCCGAAGGCACGGAGGGCGTGAAGGTCAACACTCCGATCGCCCGCCTCAAGGACGAGGGCGGCGCTGCTGCGCCCAAGCCCGCCGCCAAGGCTGAAGCCGCCCCGGCCAAGGCCGAAGCGCCCAAGGCTGCTGCTTCTGCAACGCCGGCTCCGGCTGCAGCGAAGTCGGACAGCGGCGAGCGCATCTTCGCCTCGCCCCTGGCCCGTCGTCTGGCCGCCCAGGCCGGGATCGAGCTGAAGTCCGTCAAAGGCACCGGCCCGCACGGCCGTATCGTCAAGCGCGATGTCGAGGGCGCGCCGAAGGGCGCGGCTCAACCGGCCGCCTCGACGGCGACCGCCGCCGCGACCTCGGGCATCGCCCCGCGTCAGGCTCAGTCGCTGGCCCAGATGGGCATCCCGGACGGCAGCTACGACCTGATCCCGCTGGACGGGATGAAGAAGGCCGTCGCGCGTCGCATGGTCGACAGCATCCAGAACGTCCCACACTTCCCGCTCTTCATCGACGTCGAGATCGACCAGCTGATGGCCGTCCGCGCGAAGGTGAACAAGATGCTGGAGCCGCAAGGCATCAAGGTGTCGGTCAATGACTTCGTCATCAAGGCCGCGGCCCTGGCGCTGAAACTGGTGCCGGAGGCGAACGCTTCCTACACCCCCGAAGGCATCGCCATGCACCACAACGCCGACGTCTCGATGGCGGTGGCGATTGAAGGCGGGCTGATCACGCCAATCATCAAGAAGGCCGAAACCAAGGGTCTGGCGCAGATCGCGACCGAGTCCAAGGACCTGGCCAAGCGCGCCCGCGAACGCAAGCTGAAGCCCGAAGAGTTCCAGGGCGGCACCTTCTCGGTGTCCAACCTGGGCATGTTCGGCATCAAGCAGTTCACCTCGATCATCAATGAGCCGCAGGGCTGCATCATGAGCGTGGGCGCCGGCGAGCAACGTCCGGTCGTCAAGGACGGGCAACTGGCGGTCGCCACCGTCATGACCGTGACGCTGACCTGCGATCACCGCGTGGTCGACGGCGCAACGGGCGCTCGCTTCCTGCAAGCGTTCAAGCCGCTGATCGAAGATCCCGTGGCGATGCTGGCCTAAGGGGAGGGTGAGGTCATGACCTCGGTCTATGACTTCTCCGCCCGCGCCATCGACGGCACGGACGTAGCGCTGGACCGCTTTCGCGGGAAAGCGCTGCTGATCGTCAATACGGCGTCCAAGTGCGGCTTCACCCGTCAGTATGACGGGCTGGAGAAGCTGCACCGGGACTTCGCCGATGCGCCGTTCGAGGTTCTGGGTTTTCCTTGCAACCAGTTCGGCGCGCAGGAGCCGGGCAGGGCGGCGGAAATCGCCGCCTTCTGCGCCACCAGCTTCGACGTGACCTTCCCCCTGTTCGACAAGGTGGAGGTCAACGGGCCGAACCGGCACCCGCTCTATGCCTGGCTGACCAAACAGAAGCGCGGCTTCCTGGGCTCCCAGGCCATCAAGTGGAATTTCACCAAATTCCTGACCGACCGCGAAGGCCGCGTCGTCGCGCGCTATTCGCCCCAGACTGAACCCGAGGCCATCAAGGCCGACATCGAGAAGTTGATCTGACCATGGCTGCTGAATTCGATCTCGTCGTCATCGGTTCGGGCCCCGGCGGTTACGTCGCGGCGATCCGCGCCAGCCAACTGGGCCTGAAGGTCGCCATCGTCGAGCGCGAGAACCTGGGCGGCATCTGCCTGAACTGGGGCTGTATCCCGACCAAGGCCCTGCTCAAGTCCGGCGAGAAGTTCGAGAGCCTGAGCCACTTGAAGGAATACGGCCTGTCCGCCTCGGGCGCGTCCTTTGACTTCGACGCCATCATCGCGCGCTCGCGCGGGGTCGCGGCGACGATGAACAAGGGCATCGGCTTCCTGATGAAGAAGAACAAGATCGAGGTCATCGAGGGTTCGGCCACGCTCGAGAAGGGCGCAGCCGCGCCCAAGGTCGTCGTCGCCCTGAAGGCCGGCGGCACGCGCGCCATCGAAGCCAAGACCGTCATGCTGGCCGTCGGCGCCCGCGCCCGCGCCCTGCCGCAGATCGGTCTGGAAGCTGACGGCGACAAGATCTGGGCCTATCGCGACGCCCTCGCGCCGAAGACCCTGCCCAAGACCTTCGTCGTCATCGGCTCGGGCGCCATCGGCATCGAGTTCGCCAGCTTCTATCGCGCCCTCGGCGCCGAGGTGACGGTCGTTGAAGCCGTCGACCGCATCATGCCGGTCGAGGACGAGGAAGTGTCCAAGGCCGCGCAGAAGTCCTTCGAGAAGCGCGGCATCAAGTTCAAGGTCGATGCCAAGGTCACGAAGGTATCCAAGGATTCCAAGGGCGTGAAGGTCGCTGTTGAAGTGAACGGTAAGGCCGAGACGCTGGAAGCCGAGGTCTGCATCTCGGCCGTCGGCATCACCGCCAACACCGATGGCATCGGCCTGGAGGCGCTGGGCGTCGAACTGGACCGCGGCCATATCAAGACCGACAGCCACTGCCAGACCAACGTCAAGGGCCTCTACGCCATCGGCGACTGCGCCGGCGCGCCCTGGCTGGCGCACAAGGCATCGCACGAAGGCATCCACGCCGCCGAGCACATCGCGGCCTACAAGACGCCGAACGTCCATTCGCCCATCGCCGGCTGCACCTACGCCCAGCCGCAGGTCGCCTCCGTTGGGATCACCGAGCAGGGCGCGCGCGCCGAGAAGCGCGAGGTCAAGATCGGCCGCTTCCCGTTCCGCGTGAACGGCAAGGCCGTGGCGGCGGGCGAGGTCGACGGCTTCGTCAAGGTCATCTTCGACGCCAAGACCGGCGCCCTGATCGGCGCCCACATGATCGGCCACGAAGTGACCGAGATGATCCAAGGCTACGTCACCGCCATCACCATGGAAGCGACCGAGGAAGACATCCACGGCATCGTCTATCCGCACCCGACCATGTCCGAGGCCATGCACGAGGCCGCACTCGACGCCTATGGCCGCGTGATCCACATCTGATCCGGTTGTTAGAATTTCTGAACTGTGGCTAAGAGGATCGCCCTCTTCTCCACGGTTCGGAAGTTCCATGATCGTCGCGCCTGATGTTCTCGGCCTGATCGGCAACACGCCTCTGGTGCGCCTGAAGCGCGCGTCGGAACTGACGGGCTGTGAGATCCTCGGCAAGGCCGAGGTCATGAACGTCGGCGGCTCGATCAAGGATCGCGCGGCCCTCAGCATCATTAGGAAGGCCCGCGCGTCGGGCGCGCTGAAGCCCGGCGGGGTCATCGTCGAAGGCACGGCTGGCAATACCGGCATCGGCCTGGCCCTCGTCGGGGCGGCGCTGGGGCACCCCGTCGTTATCGTCATGCCCCGCAGCCAGACGGACGAGAAGAAGCGCGCGGTGCGTCTGCACGGCGCCCGTCTGATCGAGGTCGATCCGGCGCCCTTCGCCAGCCCCAACCATTTCGTCGCCTATTCCCGCCGCCTGGCCGAGGAACTGAACGAAAGCGAGCCGAACGGCGCCTTCTACGCCGATCAGTTCGACAACCTGGCCAATCGCCAAGCCCACTATGAAGGCACCGCGCCTGAAATCTGGAAACAGACGGACGGCGAGATTGACGGCTTCATCTGCGCCGTCGGTTCGGGCGGGACGCTGGCCGGATGCGCCGCCTATCTGCGCGAACAGAAGCCGGACGTGCAGATCGGCCTGGCCGACGTGCCGGGGGCTGCGCTCTACAGCTGGTTCACCGAGGGCAAGCTGACCGGCGAGGGCTCCTCGATCACCGAGGGCATCGGCGTCAACCGCATCACCGGCAATCTGGAGGGGCTGACGGTCGATCATCCCTATCGGATCGAAGACGCAGAATTCCTGCCCATCCTGTTCGATCTGGTGAAGCATGAGGGCCTGTCGCTGGGGCCGTCCAGCGGGGTGAATATCGCCGGGGCCATTCGCATGGCGCGCGACCTGGGGCCGGGCAAAACCATCGTCACCGTTCTGTGCGACGCCGGGCAGCGTTACGCCAGCAAGGTCTATGACCCGGCCTTCCTGACCGCGCGCGGCCTGCCGACGCCGGAGTGGCTGAGCCGATGAGCCGCAAGAAGGACGCGCCCGTCGACAGCCGCATTCCGCCGCTGAACGCTCTGAAGGCGTTCGAGGCCGCCGCGCGCCGCCTGAACATCACCCGCGCCGCCGAAGAGCTGTCGGTCACGCCCGGCGCCATCAGTCAGCAGATCCGCATTCTGGAGCAGCACGCGGGCGCGCCGCTATTCCACCGCGAGGGACGCCAGATCGCCCTGACTGAACTGGGCACCGAGCTCTATCCGCTGCTGCACGACGGGTTCGACTACCTGAAACGGGCAGGGGACCTGCTCTACCGCCCCAACCGCCGTCACGCCCTGGCGATCAGCGTGCCGCCGTCCTTCGCCGCCAAATGGCTGGCGCCGCGCATCGCTCGGTTCTCGGCGGCTCACCCCGAGGTGGAGGTCTGGATGTCGGCGGACATGCGTCTGGCCGACGTCGGCGGCGGCCGCGTCGACGTGGCGGTGCGTTACGGCCGGGGCGACTATGCCGGCGTGCGGTCCGAGCGCCTGTTGTCCGCCGATGTGACCCCCGTCTGCAGTCCGGCCTTGCTCACCGGGGCGCATCCGCTGAAGCGGCCGGCGGATCTGGCGCATCATGTCCTGATCCATTTGCGTCCGGGCGAACTGGAAGAACCACGACCGGATTGGCCGACCTGGCTGGCCGCCCGCAAACTGAATCAGATCGACGCCTCGGCCGGCCCCCGGTTCGATCAGACCGCGCTGGCGATCGAAGCAGCGGCCCACGGTCAGGGGGTCGCCTTGGCGCCCTACGCCTTCGTCGCTGACGATCTGGCGTCGGGCCGTCTGGTCGCGCCCTTCGCCGACGGCGCGCTCTCTACCGAGTTGGCCTATCACGTGCTGACACGGCGCAGCGGCGTATCCGAGCCCGCCCGCGCCTTCGTGGGATGGATGAAGACTGAGATTCAAGCTGCCGAACAGCGGGCGGACGACCTCTAGTCGGCTCAGTGGAAATCCCGCGAACTGGGCAGGATGCGCACGTCTCGCGGATGACGATGGGGCGGCTGACGCGGCGGCTGCGGGTGGGCGACGATGTCGACGCGGGCCAGCTGGACGTCGGCGACATGGTCCTCTGACAGGCGAGCCAAGTCGGCGGTGCGATCGACGACGCGGCGGGCGACGACGTGGACGACGCCTTCGGGGCTTTTCTCGACCACGCCTTCGACCTGCATCAGCCGGGCGGCCATGACCTCGCGGCGAAACTGTTCCAGCATCCGCGCCCACAGGACGATGTTGGTGATGCCGGTCTCGTCCTCCAGGGTGATGAAGACGGCGTTGCCCTTGCCCGGGCGCTGACGCACCAAAACTACCCCCGCGACCCGCACCACGGAGCCGCCGCGCATCGCCTCGGTGGCTGCGCAGGTCAGCACCCGGTCGGCGGCGAAGACGGGGCGAAGAATGCTCATCGGGTGGGCCTTCAGCGACAGACGCACGGTCTGGTAGTCGGCGGCGACGTGCTCGCCCAGCGGCATCAAGGGGAGTTGTGCGTCCGGCTCGGAGCCCAACTCGCGGGCGCCGCGCTCGCGCGCCTCGGCGGCGGCGAACAGGGGCAGGGGATCATCGTCGGGCAGGCGCCGCACCGCCCACAGGGCCTCGCGTCGGTCCTGGCCCAGCGAACGGAAGGCGTCGGCGTCGGCCAGCTTGCGCATCGCCGCGCCGGGCAGTTCAGCGCGCCGGGCCAGGGTCTCGATGTCGGCGAAGGGCTGCTCCGCCCGCGCTGCCGACAGGCTGTCGGCCCAGTCCTTCTTGAAGCCGTCGATTTGGCGCAGGCCCAGGCGCAGAGCCGGTTCGCACGACGTCGGCTCCAGGCTGTTGTCCCAATCGCTGTGCGAGACGTCGATGGGCCGCACCTCGACGCGGCCGATGTCCTGCGCCTCGCGCACGATCTGGGCCGGGGCGTAGAAGCCCATAGGCTGGCTGTTCAACAGGGCGCAGGCGAAGGCCGCCGGGTGGAAGCATTTGATCCACGACGAAACATAGACCAGCCGGGCGAAGCTAGCCGCGTGGCTTTCCGGGAAGCCATAGGAGCCGAAGCCCTTGATCTGTTCGAAGCAGCGCTGGGCGAAGTCGGGGTCGTAGCCGCGCGCGATCATCATGCCGACCATCCGGTCTTCATAGGTGTGCAGGGTCCCGTCGCCGCGGAATGTGCCCATGGCCTTTCGCAGTCCGTTGGCCTCGGCGTCGGTGAACTTGGCGGCGACCATGGCGACCCTCATCGCCTGTTCCTGAAACAGGGGGACGCCGAGGGTCCGGTGCAACACCTGCCTCAGCTCGTCGGGCGGGCCGTGGTCGGGCGAGGGCGGGGGGTAATGAACCGCCTCGATCCCGTTGCGTCGTCGCAGATAGGGATGGACCATGTCGCCCTGGATCGGGCCGGGCCGGACGATGGCGACCTGGATGACTAGGTCGTAGAATTTCCGGGGCTTCAGGCGCGGCAGCATGTTGATCTGGGCGCGGCTCTCGACCTGAAAGACACCGATGGAGTGACCCCGGCACAGCATGTCGTAGACCTCGGGCCGTTCCGCCGGGACGGAGGCGAGGTCATGTTCGACGCCTTCATGGGTCTTGAGCAGGTCGAACGCCTTTCGGATGCAGGTCAGCATGCCCAGCGCCAGGACATCGACCTTCATCAGGCCGAGTTCGTCGATGTCGTCCTTGTCCCATTCGATGAAGGTGCGATTGGCCATGGCCGCGTTGCCGATGGGGACCGTCTCGTCCAGCCGCCCCTGGGTCAGGACGAAGCCGCCGACGTGCTGGGACAGGTGGCGGGGGAAGCTGAGCAGGCGTATCGCCATGCCAACGGCGCGGCGGATCATCGGATTGGTCGTGTCCAGCCCGGCTTGGGCCACGTGACCGTCGCTGATCTCGTCGCCCCAACTGCCCCACTGGCTGGAGGCCAGGCGGGCGGTGACGTCCTCGGTCAGGCCCAGAACCTTGCCGACCTCGCGGATGGCGCTCTTGGGGCGATAGCGGATGACGGTGGCGGCGATGCCGGCGCGATGACGGCCATAGCGGTCATAGATGTACTGGATGATCTCCTCGCGCCGTTCGTGCTCGAAATCGACGTCGATGTCGGGCGGCTCATCGCGGTTGGACGACAGGAAGCGTTCGAACAACAGGTCGTGGCAGGCGGGATCGACGCTGGTGATGCCCAGCACGTAGCAGACGGCGGAGTTAGCGGCGGAACCCCGCCCCTGACACAGGATGCCCTTGTTCTCGGCGGTGCGGACGATGTCGTGGATGGTCAGGAAGTAGGGCGCCAGGTTGCGCTCGGCGATGAAGGCCAGTTCCTTGTCAAGCAGGGCTTGGACCTTGGGCGGCGCGCCGTCCTCGTAGCGGATCGGCGTGCGGCGGCGGACCAGTTCTTTCAGCCAGCCCTGCGGCGTCCAGCCGGGCGGAATGGGTTCTTCAGGGTATTCGTACTTCAGGTCCTTCAGGTCGAAATCGACGCGCGACAGGAAGGCGGTCGTCTCTGCTATCGCCTCGGGCGCGTCGCGGAACAGGCGGGCCATTTCGTCGGGGGATTTCAGCCAGCGTTCGGCGTTGGTCTGCAGACGGCGGCCGGCGCTCTCGATGGTTACGCCCTCGCGGATACAGGTCAGGACATCCTGCAGGTCGCGCTCTGACGGGGAATGATAGAGGACGTCATTGACGGCCAGCAGCGGCGTGTTCGTGTTCGCCGCCAGCATCTTCAGCCGAGCCAGCCGCCGACGATCATCGCCGCGTCTCAACATGGCGGCGGCCAACCAGACCGCGCCGGGCGCGGCCTTGGCCCCGCGCGCCAGCACGGTCTCTAATCCAGCCAACTGATCGGGCGGAACGACGATCAGCAGCAGACCTTCAGGATCAGCCAGCAGGTCGCTCAGGCCGATCTCGCACTCGCCCTTCTTCGCCCGGCGATTGCCCAGGGTCAGCAGCCGGGTCAGCCGACCCCAGCCCGCGCGCGTTTCGGGATAGGCGATGATGTCAGGCGTGCCGTCGTTGAAGACCAGTCGCGCGCCGGTCAGCAGGCGGAAGTCGGCCGCCCGCTGCTTCACCGCCTCGGACGCAGCCGGATCGTTCAACGGGTCCTCGACATAGGCGACCTCACCGGGACTGCCGCCGTCGCGCATTTTTTCGGGCGGAGACAGGCCGTCGCGGCGCAGAGCTTTCAGCGCGCTCCAGGCCCGGACCACGCCCGCCACGGTGTTGCGGTCGGCCAGACCCAGACCGGCGTGGCCGCGCAGGAGTCCCGTCAGCACCAGATCCTTGGGATGGGAGGCCCCGCGCAGGAAGGAGAAGTTGCTGGTCGCGGCCAACTCGGCGTAGTCGCCCATGGGAGGCAGGCCGCTCATGCGAACAGGCCGTGGATGAACCAGCGCGGTTCGGGCGTCTCGCCATAGAGGCCCTGACGGAACAGCCAGAAGCGGCGACCGTCCTGATCCTCGATCCGGTAGTAGTCACGGGTGCGCTGATCCGGCGCCCGCCACCATTCGCCGCCGATCCGTTCCGGCCCCTCGGCGCGCACGACTTCATGCAGGACCCGGCGCCAGCGGAAGCGCAGGGGCGAGCCGTCGGGCACTTCGGCCAGA
This sequence comes from Brevundimonas sp. 01N35, assembly GCF_056399785.1. Taxonomy (NCBI): domain Bacteria; kingdom Pseudomonadati; phylum Pseudomonadota; class Alphaproteobacteria; order Caulobacterales; family Caulobacteraceae; genus Brevundimonas; species Brevundimonas sp. 01N35. Next base: position 175,636 of record NZ_JBFTRZ010000002.1, on the reverse strand, counting down.
GCCTCGACCGGCTGGGGCGGATCGAACATCTGTAGCGGACGTAAGGGCGGATCGTCGGGATCGAGGTCGGGCCAGGTTTCGCCGCCTGGTCGCGCCGACGCGGGGACCAGCCGCGCCGCGCGCTCAGGGATATGCGAGGCGAAGGGCTCGAAACGCAGCACCGCCTCCGGTCCCAGACGGGCCGTCAGCCGGTCGATCAGGCGGCTGAAGGCCTCCTCGCCGGGCGTCTCGCGTTCCAGCCCCTGCTGGGTCGGCGTCAGGGTCTGGGTCCAGGGGACCGACATCCGCATCTGGTCGAAGCCGAAGCCGGGGTCCAGCGGGTTCGACAGGGCCGCCATCCGCTCGCGAAACAGCCGCAAGGTCGCGGGCGCGTCGCGCGTCGGGCGGCCGGTGCGGACGTCGATGCGGCGCACTTCGCCGTCCACGCGATAGAAGCCGGCCTCGAAGGCGCACCCGCCCTGACCGGCCAGATCCAGCCGGTCCATGGTCTCGACCAGCAGGTCGGACAGGACGCGCTCGATGTCCTCGGGGGCCGAGACCGGCTCGAAGAAGACGCGGTCGACGACCACGGGGGCGGGCGGGCGATGCGGGGTGATGCGCACGTCCTCGTCGCCCAGAATGCGCGCCAGCCGGGCGGGAAAGTCGGCGCCGAAGCGGGCGGCCAGGGGCGCGCGGGGTCGGTCGTCCAGATCGGCCAGACGTTTCAGCCCGGCGCGACGCAGGGCCTGTTCCTCTTTGTCAGACAGTTCCAGGGCGGCGACCGGCAGACGGCGCGCGGCGGCGCGATCCTCGCCTTCCGCGAAGATCCCACCAGGGCCGAAACGCGCCAGCGCTCGCGCGTTCTGGGGCGTTCCAGACAGGGCGCTGCGGACCTGCAGGCCGATGCGGTTCGCCCGGGCCTGCGCCGTCCTCATCAGTCCCGCCTCGCCGCCGAACAGGTGGGCGCAGCCGGTCACGTCCAGCATCAGGCCATGGGGCGGGTCCAGAGCGATCATCGGGGTGAAGCGGCCGAAATCCTCAAGCACGCGCGCCAGCAAGGCGGCGTCGACGTCGGGCCGGTGGGCGACGGTGCGTAAGGTTGGCGTCCGCGCCCGCGCGTCGGCCAGGGTCAGGCCGGGCGTCAGTCCCGCCCGCGCCGCCGCCGGATCGACGGCCGCCAGGCGCAGCGCGCCCTTGATCTTCTCGACCAGAACGACCGGCGGCGCGTCCTCAGGCGGCGTGACGGCGTCCTGCTTCTGACCCCGTTCCTGACGCCACAGCCGGTCGCTGGGCAGCCAGGGGAACCAGACCGCCAGATAGCGGCGTCGGCGGGCGGAATGATCGCTGCTCACGATCCCACTCCATGATCCAGGTTCCGGTCGCCCCGCCGCCGCGCCGCCGCAGCAGGGTCGCGGAAAAAGACGGTCGCCCCGGCGCCCCGCCTTCCAGAGGCTCCGAGGCGCAAGACGTGATCGACCAGCGGCTCTCAGCCGCACTGGGGCAGGGGGCGGCCCCCGCCCGCGCCAGGAACAGGGTCGCACCGCCGGTTTCCGCCGCCAGCGCCAGCCGCCGGCTGGCCGTCAGGCTGAAGGCCTTGGCCTCGCCCCAGGCGCTCAGCAGCACGGCTCCGACGGCGGGACTGCGCAGGGCCTCTTCGCCCACGGCCAACAGGGTCAGGACGTCGCGCGCCCGCACCAGCAGAAGATCGCCTGGCGACAATCCCATCTCGTGCAGTCCCGGCCCGTGCGGTCGCCCGGATTCCTGTCCCATCATCTCGTGCAGCCCCCAGACGATCGGCCGCCCCGCCGCCGCCTTCAGCGCCAGCCCCAGTCCGAAAGCATTGACCGCCACGGCGTCAGCCGGCGTAGCGGCATAAAGGTCGTGCAAGGCTTGAGGCGCAACTTCGACAGGAAATGCCTCAGAAGCGCCGAGGGGCATGCGTGGCCTACGGCCGGAGAATTTGTCGAGCGTCTGCAACCGCCCCTTGAGAGCGATCAGACGACCATCGCGTGAACTGATGTTCTTCATTTGTTCTATATGCCGCCACAAGCCCTTCTGGTGTCAAGCGCGGCCGAAAACAAATCGCACTGTCGCCCGGCGACGCGGCGCGCAACGAAACGGCTCGCGCGTTTGTTGGCAGTGCTGAAGACGTGCGGCGGCGGCCGACCACAGCCGGACGCTGATCCTCGCTCTGAAGAGGTTGCGATGAAACAGGTGCTGATTGTCGTCCATCCCCGCGTTCACAGCTTCACCATGGCCATGGCCGAAGCCTATGGCGCGGCCGCCCGGGAGGAGGGTGCCGAAGTCGATCTTCGCGATCTCTACAGGATGGATTTCGATCCCTTGCTGCATCCCGGCGAGATGCCGGATCACGACGGATTCGCGCCGCGCGCCGACGTGGTCAGCGAGCGTTCGGCCATCGGCGACGCGGATGTGTTCGTCTTCTTCTATCCGCTTTGGTTCAACGCGCCGCCGGCGATGCTCAAGGGCTATGTCGAAAGGGTGTTCGGCATGGGGTTCGGCTATTCGTCTTTCGGACGCGACGGAAACCGACCGCTGCTGGGCGGACGAAAGCTGGCCAGCTTCTCCAGTTCAGGCGCCCCGCAGCACTGGGTCGAACGCTCGGGCGCCTGGGACGCCATGCGCAAGCATTTCGACGACCATTTCGCCGCCGTGACCGGGCTGGAAGTGATCGGTCACTACAATATCGGCGGCGTCCACAGCGGCGTGCGGGAAGACGCTGTCGAACGTCACGCCGCGAGCGTAGCGGAACAGGCGCGGCGGATCATGCGGACCTTCCAGTCTTGAGCGCGGCAGGGGGCTCTCCAGTTGACCTGACCGGCGCGCGGCCCTACTGCCACGGTCGCGTCAGGTTCCCCGCAAGGGGATCAAAAGGGAACGGAGTTTGATGCTCCGGCTGTTCCCGCAACTGTAAGCGGCTAGCCCGCGCGTCATTAGCCACTGGCGATCTGGACGGCCTCAAGCCCGAAAGACCTCTGGGAAGGCGACGTGCACCGGCCTTGATCCGTGAGCCAGGAGACCTGCCTGTCGCCGTCGTTCTCCGCGCGGTCGGGATGTGCCGAGCGGTCGAGGTGACTCGTGTGACGACAAGTGGAAACCTGCCGCGTCCGCGGCCCCTTCCGCGCGTCCGATCGACGCTTGGGAGAGGCGTGGGGCGGCGTCGTCAATGGAGCCCCGGATGAACCGGATCGCCTACGCCTCTCTCGCCGCCGCCAGCCTGCTGGCCGCATTCCCCGCCGTCGCCGATGAGGTCGATCAGAAGGCTGCCGCCCCTGACGTGGCCGGTCGCGCCGCCGCCAGTCAGGTCGCCGACGTCATCGTCACCGCCAACCGCTCGGCCCAGCCGGCCCAGCGCGTCGGCGCCTCGGTTACCGTCCTGACCCAAGCCGCCATTGAGGCGCGCCAGAACCCCGCCGTGGCCGAGCTTCTGGCCCAGACGCCGGGTGTCAGCTACACGCGCAACGGCGGGATCGGCGCCGCCAGCAGCCTGAACATCCGCGGTGCCGAGGGCCATCACACCGTCGTCCTGATCGATGGGGTCAAGCTGAACGACCTGTCCTCGACCCAGGGCGGCTATAACTTCGGCAATCTGCTGGTCGGCGACACGACCCGGATCGAAGTCCTGCGCGGCGCCCAGTCGACCCTGTGGGGCAGCCAGGCCATCGGCGGCGTGGTCAACATCGTCACCGCCGAGCCGACCGAAGCCCTGCAAGGCTCGCTCGACGCCGAAGCTGGCGCGCGCGGCACGACCTATTTCCGGGGCGGGATCGGCGGGGCTGGTGATCGCCTCAGCTGGCGTCTGGCGGCCAGCCGCTATTCGACCCACGGCTTCTCGGCCTATGCGACCGGGACCGAGGACGACGGCTACGCCAACACGGGCCTGTCGGGGCGTCTGAACCTCAAGCTGACGGACGCGGTGTCGCTGGACCTGCGCTCGGTCTGGTCGGACGGACGGGCCGATTTCGACGCCTGGAACGGCGACAGCCGCGACTATGGCAACACCCGCGAACTGGTCGCCTACGCCGGTCTGAACTTCGACCTGCTGGCCGGGCGCTTGCGCAACCGGATCGGCTACGCCTGGACCGACACCGACCGTCAGAACTACAACCCCGACACCCTGGTCCAGCCGCTGACCTTCGACGCCAAGGGCCAGAACCGCCGCTGGGAATATCAGGGCACGTTCGCCGTCACCGAGACGCTGAACACGACCTTTGGCATCGAGAGCGAGCGCGCCGAGATGAAGACCCGCTCGCCGTCGGCCTGGGATCTGAACCCCGCCTTCGGCAAGGGCGAGGCCGGCATCGACAGCGTCTATGGTCAGGCGCAGTGGACCTTGATGGGACGGGGGCTGAACGGTCTGACCCTGACCGGGGGTCTGCGCTACGACGACCATCAGCAGTACGGCGATCAGGTGCTGGGTCAGGTCGCGGCGGCCTGGGCGCTGAACGAAGGCGACACCGTCATCCGCGCCAGCTGGGGCCAGGGCTTCCGGGCGCCGGGCCTGTATGAACTCTACAGCGAGTACGGCAATCTGACGCTTCAACCGGAAGAGTTCAACAGCTGGGAAGTCGGCGTCGAGCAGCGCCTGTTCAACCGCGCCGTGGTTTCGGCGACCTATTTTAACCGTCAGGCCGACAACGAGATCCGTTACAACGGCTGCGACTTCGGCACGACCGATCCGCTGTGCACCGTCAACGGCGTGGGCCGCTGGGGCTACTACAAGAACGTCCAGAAAACCAAGGCGCAGGGCGTAGAACTGGTCGGCCGCATCGACGTGACCAAGCGTCTGAACCTCAGCGGCAACTACACCTGGACCGACGCCCAGAACGCCTCGGGCGTCAACGACGGCAAGCAGTTGACGCGCCGGCCCGAGCACATGGGCAATCTGGCGGCGGACTATGCCTGGCCGTTCGGCCTGAAAACGGGCGTATCGGTCCGCTATGTCGGCGAGGCGTTCAGCAATGAAGCCAACACCTCGGTTCTGGACGCCTACACCTTGGTGGACGTCCGGGCCTCCTATCCCATCAACGATAATCTGGAACTGTACGGTCGGATCGAGAACGCTTTCGACGAGACCTATCAAACGGTCCAGAACTACGGAACTGCCGGTCAGGGCGTGGTCGGCGGCGTGCGCGTCCGCTTCTGATCCCAAGGCCTTTTGATCCCAGGGCTTCAGCCCGCCCGGTCCACCCAAGGCGTCGCCGAAGGTCCGATCGGGCGGGCCGTCATCTATATCGGATCCATGATGTGAGCGCTCCTAGATCCCTGGACTCTAAGTGATTGGATTTTTGAGAGCTACCGGTTCCCGATTTCTCGGAATCCATGACCTGAGGGCGGTATGTCTTCGTTCTGCAAAAGTCGATGGTGACCGCTGGTCGGGGGGGGCGTGGCCGCAAGGGTCACGCCATCGTCGCGCCGGGCTTTCCATCCTCCAGAACAAAGCGGGCGAGGTCGTGGGCGCCGGACGCAGCGCGGCTGACGTCATCGACACCGCGCATGGTGATGATCGTTTCCTCTGAGGTCACGTCGGCGCGGCTGTAGCCGTTCACGCGATTGTCGGCGTAGTAGAAGTCCGGATTGTCGGCCATCAGGCGCTGCATCTTGGGATAGCCGCCGGCGCTGGGCGAACTGATGGCGCCGGCGACAAAGGCGGGAGCGACGACGGGGCCGTCGGGCGTCTGCCGCAGGTTTGACGCCGCGAAGCTGTGCATGTCGCCGCCGACGACCATGGGATTGGATGCCTGGCTCAGCATTTCGACGACGCGCTGGCGCGTGGCGGGGAAGCCGTCCCAACCGTCATTGCCATAGCCCATGACGCCCGTCTGCTCATCGGGCCGCCGTAACTCGGCCATGGCGAACTGCTGGGCCAGGACGTTCCACGTCGCGGGGCTTTGCGTAAGGCTTTGTTGGAGCCACGCTTCCTGTTCAGCGCCGAGAAGACTGCGGCGGTGATCGCGTCTCAGCTCGCTGTCCAGAATATGGGCTTGCTCGCCTTCCTTCCGGGGCCAGTCGGTCCAGGTGGCGTACTGGCGGGCGTCGAGCATGTGGAACCGGGCCAGCCGGCCCCAGTCGAGGGCGCGATAGATCTTCATGTCGGCGCCGCTCGGCGTCATGCGCACCGGCATATGCTCGTACCAGACCCGGAAGGCGGCCGCGCGTCGGAGCCTGAACGCCTCGCGATCCTCCATCGAAGGCGAGCGCTCGGCCTTGTAGTTGTTGACCACCTCGTGGTCGTCCCAGATCACCATCCAGGGCGCGGCGGCATGGGCCGCCTGCAGATCGGCGTCCATCTTGTAGAGGCCGTAGCGGCGCCGATACGAGGCGAGGTCGGCGGCCGCCTCGTCGGGGTGGCGACGCGGCAGTCCCTCGCGGGGCCCGGCCTCATAGATGTAGTCCCCCAGGAAGAGGATCAGGTCGGGGTTGTCGGCCGCCGCATGGCGCCAGGCGGCGTAGTAGCCGTTCTCGTAGCGCTGACAGGCGGCGAAGATGTAGCGCAGGGCCTGGGGCTGGGCGTCGCGCGCCGGTGTGGTGCGGGTGCGGCCGACCGGGCTGGAGGCGTCCCCCGCATGGAACCGGTAGAAGTAGGGTCGATCGGGCTCCAGGCCCTCGACCACGACATGCACCGAATGCGCAGCGTCAGGGTGAGCCTCCGACACGCCCGTCTGAACCATGCGACGGAACTCCTCATCCTCGGCCATTTCCCAGCGCACCGTCGCCGGGACCTGGGGCATGCCGAAGTCGATGGCCATCGGATCGGGGGCCAAGCGAGTCCACAGGACGACACTGGTGGGGTCCGGATCGCCCGAGGCGACGCCCAGGGTGAAGGGTGACGTCCCGAACCGCAACGGCGCGGCGAAAGCGCGATCGATGGGCAGCAGGGCGGCTCCGGCCAGAAGGGAGGCGCCGTGAAGCAGTTGCCGGCGGTCGGTGATCAGCATGTCATGGTCCTGGATGTCAGGCGGCCCGGTGGCGTGAATATGGGGGAAGGGCGGCGGCGGCCGGGCCCGCCGCCGCCGCGTTCACCGCATCAGAAGGTGTAGCCGAGGCCCACCGTGATCGTTCGACCTTCGAGCTGGTACAGCATGACCCGATCCGACTGGCCCGAGTACTCGTAGCGGTTCTCTTCCGTCAGGTTGGCGACGGTGGCGGTCAGGCTCAGGCCGTTTTCGAGCCGGTAGCCCGCCGACAGGTCGATACGCCCCTGGCCTTCGACGTAGACCGGGTTGTTGGCAGGGCCGAACTGCTCTTTCAGGAAGGTATCGCGATAGTTGTAGGCCACGCGCGCCGAGAACCCGGCTTTTTCATAATAGAGCGTGGCGTTCGCCGTATGCGGCGAGTTGCCGGGGATCTCGACATCCTGCCCCGTCGCCAGGGTGCGCGACGAGTCCAGCCGGGTGTAGTTGAAGATGCCGCCGAAGCCGTCGAGCGGCGCGGGCAGGAAGGTGAACGGCATCTGCAGGCTGAACTCGACGCCGCTGACCTTGCCCTCGCCGCCGTTGCTATAGGTGGTGGTCCGCACGTCTTCCGGCGTGGTCGCGCCGGGGAAGAGGTAGGCCTCGACGTAGCTGACGGGCTCGACGAAGTTGTCGATGTCCTTGTGGAAGAACGCCACCGAGACCAGGTTTCCGTTGCCGAAGTAATACTCCAAGCCGGCGTCATAGTAGTTGGCTTCAAACGGTTTCAGGTCCGGGTTGCCCCGCACCAGGGTCAGGTCATCTTCCGAAATCGTCGCCGTGGGGTTGATCTGCGTGAAGCGCGGATGGGTCATCACCCGCCCGGCGCCCAGACGCACGATCAGGCCGTCCACCGCCGTCGGCTCGAAGGCCACATTGATGTTCGGCAGGACATTGCTGAAGGAGTTTGAGCTTTCGACGGCGCGAACGCTCTTCTTGCCGTTGATGAGGAAATTCTCCCAGCCGCTGCCCGAATGATCCGTTTGCACCACCCGGACGCCGGCGTTGCCCCGCACGTCGGCCCACGGCATCTGGCCTTCGAACGAGGTCTGGGCGTAGGCCGCGATCACGTCGTAGCGCACTTCATAGGCCAGCGCCGGGTCGATGGCGGCCCTGGCGTCGGCTTCGTTGGGGCCGTACTTGTCCACGAACGACTGGGCATCGACGTAGGGCCAGATGCGCAGGAAGTCTGCGCTGCCGTGTCCCTTGAAGAAGTCGTTCAGCGGGAACGGGCTGACGGCGTCGGCGAAGGTGAAGTTCGTCGGCCCCTCGGCCGGCCCCTGAGCCGCGCTGACGCGGTTGTCCCTGATTTTGAAGCCGGCCCGCACTTCGGTGAAGAAGCCGTTTAGCTTGCGCGTGACGTCGCCCTGATAGGCGAACTCCGAAGAGCGCGCCTTGCCGTATTCGTTCAGGTTTTTGTCGATCTTGAAGGCCGACAGATTGGTCAGGTCCAGACCCGGAACGATCAGGACAGGCGACTTCGGATCGGAGCGCAGATCGTAACCGATGTTACGATTCATGCGGCTGCGGATGCGGCGGTCATAGCCGATCTGCTGGCCGAGGCTGTAGTCGAGGCGCCCCGAAACGATCCAGTTGTCGTTTTCCCACTTCGGCTTGATCGTCAGACCATAGGAGTCGGTCTCGCGATTGAGGCCTCGGTTCTGGAAGGTGAACTGGCCCTGGTCGACCAGGACGTAGTCGATCGTGCCGGCCTCGTTCGCATGCCCTTCGATGAAGGGGCGATTGCGCGCGGTGTTGATCGCGACCCGGCTGATGCTCTCCTGTCGCTGTTCATGGGCGTAGTTGGCGTTCAGGTAGAGTTCGAACGCGGTGATGGGGCGATACTGCGCCGTCAGGTCGAGGTTGGTGCGCGGCAGGCTGCCGAAGCGGAATTGCTGGTCGAATTGGGTGGCGTAGGTCTGGCCGCGGAGCGGCAGGGCCGCAGGACGGCCGGTCTGGCTGGTCGGAGCCGGCAGCCAGCCATCGATGCTGCGGGTCTGGTCGCTGCGGCGGGTGCGGTCGTCATAGGAGGCCGCCACCAGCAGGCCGAGCGTGTCGTTCAGGAAGCGGTTGGACGCCATGATGCTGATGACCGGATCGGTCTCGCCGCTGTAGGCGTTGTAGCGCCCCTGCGCCGAGAAGCGCGCGGCGAAGCCGTCGATGTCGAACGGTTTGGCGGTGATCAGCCGCACGATGCCGCCCACGCCGCCTTCGTTGTCCTTGGCCTGGGCGGTCTTCACCACCTCGATCTTGGAGAACTGGTCGGAACCAAAGATCGCCAGGGACGAGCCCATGACGGGAGACTCGACATTGCCCATCACCAGGGTGGAGCGGCCGTTGATCTCCACGCGCGTCAGATCGGGCTCAAGCCCGCGGATGGTGATCCGATCGCCCTCGCCGTCGGTCCGCTCCATCGAGATGCCGGGGATGCGCTGGATGGCCTCCGCGATGTTCTGATCCGGGAACTTGCCGAACTCTTCGGCGGTGATGACATCGACGACCTGATCGGCGCGCCGCTTGTCGGCGCTGCTCTGGTTCAGCGACTGACGGAAGCCGACGACCTCGATGGCATCGACCTCCGTGGTGCTGATCGGTCCGTCGGCGGCGGCTTGAGCATGGGCGCCCGACGCGCCGAGGATGGCGGCGAACAGCGCCAGGGTGGACGTGGAGGCGGTGATTTTCAGATGCGCGCGCGAACGGCGCCCGCAAACGGGGGTCGTGTTCATTGCAGTGGACTCTCGATGATCCGGTTTTGGGGAGGAGGTCGATGCGGCTTCTTCGGCCGCTTGGTCGGGCGTCAGGCTCTCATCGCGCCAGGGGCGTCGGGGCGGACATGGAACTCGGCGACGGTGCTCAGGGCGCCGCCTCGCGTCTGCACGCGGTCGATGACCTTGACGGTCGTCTTCCAGGCGTCCGGCGTGACGTCGAAGACCTGATAGCCGCGCTGGGCGTTGATGAAGGCTAGGTTGGGGGACCCGGCCAGCAGCCCTGCGGATTCAGCGCGGTGCGGCTCGCCGTCGCCGGCGGAGGTGATGGAGGTGCCGTGGAACTCGGCCGCCACGGGGTTCCGATCGGGCGCCGTCGGGTCCAGCGGGACGTTGCCGATGAAGTGCTGGTGACCGCCGCCCGAGGCGATGACGACGTTGGTCAGGCCCTGTTCGGCGATGGTCTGCCCCAGACGAGCGCGCGCCTCGGGATAGGCGTTCCATCCGGTCAGCAGGCCCTCGCCGTCGGCCTCGCCGCTCATCGGCATGACCAGGACCTGTTGACCGATGAAGTTCCAGCGATGGGTCCGGGACAGGCCGCTGTCCAGCCAGGCCTCCTGAGCACCGCCCAGCATGCTGACCGTGCCGTCGGGCGAGGGCCCGCAGAGCTTGTCGTTCGGCTTAACGCAGGCACGGTGGCTGCGATAGGCGCGCGTGTCGAGCACGTGCATCCGCATCAACTGGCCGAACTCGAGGCGGCGATAGACCGTCGGCCCGCCGGCCTTGGGGAACTGGGCGCGGCGAACGGGCATGTTCTCGTACCAGGCCTGCATGGCCGCGGCCCGGCGCAGGGCGAAGACCTCGGGCGGGCTGCCTCGCGGGTCGAGGTCGCCGACGAAGTCATTGGCCACGTCGCCGTCGTCATAGGAGACGATGAAGGCGGCGGCGGCGTGGGCGGCCTGAAGGTCGGGGTCGGTCTTGTATTGGGCGTAGCGGCGACGATAGTCGTCCAGGCTGTAGAGCAGATCGCCGGTCAGCGGTCGCGCCAGGAACCGCTCGTTGCGGCCGCTGAGCTTGCCGCCGCGTCCGCCCGGCCCCTCATAGATGTAGTCGCCGTAGTGGTAGATGAAATCCAGGTCCGGCTCCTGCGCCAGGTAGCCGTAGGCGCCGTAGAAGCCGACTTCGTACTGCTGGCAGCCGGCCAGGCCGATGCGCAGGCGTTGCGGCAGGGCGTCCAGGGCAGGGGCCGTGCGGACCATGCCGACGGGGCTGCGGGCCGTGTCGATCTGGAAACGATACCAGTAGGGCCGGCTCGGCTTCAGCCCGTCCAGTTCGACGTGCACGCTGTGGCCGAGTTCGGGATAGGCCGGGGCGTCGCCGGTGCGGACGATGCGGGAGAAGGCGTCGTCCTCGGCCACTTCCCAGCGAACCAGGACGGTCCGCATGGGCATGCCGCCGTGCTCTTCCGCCGGGCGCGGGGCCAGCCGGGTCCAGATGACGAAGCCGTCGGGCGCGGGGTCGCCCGAGGCCACGCCCTGAGTGAAGGGATCGTCGGCGAGCCGCGCCTGGGCCCAGAGCGGCGACGGCGCCGCGCCGCCCGCCAGGAGAAGACCTCCGCCAACGGCCAGCAGACCGCGACGATCAAGAGGCATGGAACGCATGGATATCTCCCCGCCGGACATGGCGATCAGAGTTTGCAGATGAGGTGGAGGTAGAAGGACTGGCCGAACTCAAGCTCGCGTCGCTTGAACTCGAAATCCCGGCCCAGCAGACCGACACGGTTGGCGTCGCCGATGTTGCGCGCCTGGAACTTGATCAGAAGCCGGTCGGTGACCTGATGACGGATCATCAGGTCCCAGGTCAGGTAGTCGGCCCAGCCCTCGCGCAGCCAAGGCTGGGCACCGAAGTCGTCGACATATTCGCTCTGGTAGTTGACCGCGATCCGGGCCTCGCCGCCGCGCGGTAAGGCGTAGAAGACGGCGGCATTGGCCAGCCAGTCGGATTGAAACGGAAGCCTGTGCGCCGTCACGGCCCGGCCGTCGATCGGATAGGTCGTCTCGCCCCACAGGCGCGTGGCGTTAAGCGAGACGCCGACCTTGTCCTTCAGCGGGCCGGGCAGGGCGATCCGTTCGTTGACGAAGCTGAACTCGACGCCGCGTTCGGACGAGAGCTCGGCGTTCAGCGGCTGCCTGACCGCATAGGCGACCCCATCGATCATTTGCTGGGTGGTCAGCACGAGGATGTCGTCGGCCACCTCTTTGTCGAACAGGGTCAGGGCCATCATGCCGCTGCTCCCGTTGAAGTATTTCTCGACCGCCAGATCGTAGTTGTCGGCGCGGCGCGGGCGGATGCCCGGATTGCCGCGCGTGATCGTCAGTTCCTGATCGTCGCGGGTTTCGGGGCGAGCCAGATCGCGAGGGTTGGGGCGGCCTATCGTCTGGCTGAAGCTGGCCTTGACGCGCAGATCGTCGCGCGGGAGCCAGGCGAGACTGGCAGACGGCAGCAGTTGATCGTAGCCGCTGCCGTTGGCGGCGAAGGCGGTGACGCCGTTCACCGTGCGCGGAATATAGGCGTCGCTCTCGGAACGATCGTAACGGACCCCGCCCGCCAGCTTCAGGCGATCGGTGGAGAAGGTCGCCATGGCGTAGCCGGCGCCGATGGTCTCGCGATACTTGTAGTCTTCGGCGACGGAGTTCCGAGCGGAAACGTCGGAGTTGACGGCCAGGGTCGGCGCCTTGATCTCGAAGAAGCGGCGACCGTTCATCCACAGAACCGGATAGGGCCAGTCGAGAGGCGTGAAGTCCGGTGCGTATTCCAGTCCCGTCAGGGCGGAGCCGTCGCTCAAGTAGTTTAGGTAGGTGTTGTCACGGCGCAGGGCGAAGCGCCGCAAACTCGCGCCGGCCTTGAACCCCCAGCCGCGGTCCTCGAACGCTGCGTTACGCGCATAGTCCAGCCGAGCGTCCGTCAATTCGCCTACGACGTCTTCATGCGCCAGGCTGGCCGCCCGAAGCGTGAACCGGCTCGGGTCGCGATAACTCGCGGGATCGTCGAGCGTGAACCTCGGATGATAGGCGCCCCCCGTGTAGTAGAGCCGCAGGTTGGGCGCATAGGCGTAAGAGACGTCCGGGATCAGGTCTTCATACGAAGAACGTGAATAGCCGATGCCGAAATCCAGGCTGGACCCGGCATCGGGCCGCCATCTGGTGCGGAACTGGGCACCGCGCGTCGCGCGATCATAGGTGTGGTGGCGGTAGGCGACCCTGTAGTCCCTGACGCGCAGGTTGCCCGTTTCCGCCGTCTGGTTCAGCGGGCGATCCAGCGCCGAGAAGTTGTTGGTGTTGCGGGTTTCGGATTCGCCTTGGGTGTACTGAAACAGGGTCAGCGCGCCATAGAGGGCATCGGTCGGACGGTACTCGAAGCGAACCGAGCCGCCGGCGTTTTCGATGGCGTTGGTCAGGTTGTAGGCGACGAACTGACCGGGGGCGGAAAAGCCGTTCCAGTCGGGGCTGTCGGGCGTCGTCTCCAGCCCGGCGGCGTTATAGTAGGCGCGGCGCGGAACGTTGAGATTGGTCTGGTCGCGCTGCTTGCGCTGAAAGCCGGCGGTGAGCACCAGGCCGAACTGATCGCTCGCGCCGAACCGGTCCGCATAGGTGAAGTTGAATCCGCCGCCCCAGGGAGAGTCCTTGGACCCGCCCATACTGTTGTCGCCGGGCACCGCATTGTAGGTGAAGTCGTTGGCGTAGACGTCGACCAGGAAGAGGCGGCGCCTTCGATCATAGGCGCTGCGCGGAACGATGTTCAGGACGCCGCCCACCACCGCCGCGTCCAGGTCGGCGGTGAAGGTCTTGAAGACCTCGGACTTGCGCGACGACGAACTGGGGATCAGCGCCAGATCGACCTGGCGGCGCCCGCCGCCGCCGGTGCCGACCGAGGCTAGCGTCAGGCCGTCCACCGTCACATGGTTCCAGTCCGGCTGGATGCCGCGAATGGTGACCAGGGAGCCTTCATCCTCATCATACAGCGTCGAGACGCCGGGGATGCGACGGAGGGCCTCCGCCAGCGACTGGTCGGCCAGGTCGCCTGTGTCGTCCTGGCTGAGGGTGTCGACGACCGTGATCGACTGACGGCGGTTGGCGATTTCCTCACGCGCCTGAAGGCGGGTTCCGGTCACGACGACTTCGGAGACTTCGAACGGGAGGGGCGCTGCTGCTGCTGCGGTTCGGCGCTCGATCAGGTAGGTGCCGGACGCATTCATCCGCCACGTCAGACCAGTTCCGCGCAGCAAGAGGGCGAGCCCCGCTTCAACGGAGGCGGTGCCCCTGACCTCCTGTGATCGATAGGGACGCACCAGATCGGCAGGCGCGATGATCTCGCGTCCGGTTAATCGTCCCAGTTCCACCAGGGCGGAGCCCAGGGGTTGCGGAGCGATGGTGATGACGGCGGGGCGGGCGACTTCAGCCAGGGCCGAAGCAGGCGTCGCCGCAGCCGCGCCGGCCAGGACGGCGCAGCTCGCTTGCAGCAAGGCTCTGAATCGGACTCTGCCGAGAATCTTCACGCTTGACCCCCTGTTCGGCCCACCTTGGGACGGACACGAGATCAGGAACGGTCAGGAGAGGTGAAACCTCAATTCTTTATACGTGAAGATTTCACTACATTTTTGTCTTGGAAGACAAAACAAGTCCGATGTCTGAACTGTTTACATCTAAAAGAAACACTTCGGCCATGGTGTGCGCGAACCGTTCAGGCTCGGCAACGCGGAACGAGCCGCTGACACGCAGACGCCCGACCTCCGGATCGGCCAGCTGGATGGGTCGGTTCGTGTAGCGGTTGATTTCCGCGACCGCCTCCGACAGCGGTGTGTCATTGAAGGCGACCAACCCTTCGCGCCATTGCGAGAGTTGACGGACGTCGCCGGGGCGAACGCTGACGGGTGCGCCGACCTGCGCCACAAGGACCTCTCCTGGCGCCAGAACCTCCGGCGTGGAGGCGGATCGACCCTGCGGGCGTTCGTTCTTCACCAGCACCCGCCCTTCGATCAGGGCCACCCGAACCTCGTCGGGCTTTACGAAAACATCGAACAGGGTGCCGGTGGCGGTGATCACCTGTCCCTGGGCGTAGACGCGGAAGGGCAGGGGCGATCCATGCGCCACATCGAACTGCGCCTGTCCAGCCAACAGGCGGACCGCGCGTTCACGGTCGCTGTAGTCCACTTCAAGCACAGTGGCCGTATTCAGGGCGACGACGGAGCCGTCGGGAAGGGTCGCGGTCGAGCGTTCGCCCACGGCCGTCGCATATCGGACGGCTTGAGCGCTGATGCTCCCGGACGAGATCGCCCTGCTAGGCGAGAAGGTGGTCATGGCTCCCCATGCCAGTGCTCCGCCAATGGCCAGAACGCCGATTCCGGCCGCCAATCGCACCCAGCCGTGGGTATAGGGCCGGCGCTCCGCACGAGCCGCCAGCGCTGCCTGACGCATGGCCAACAGTTCGTCTTCGCCGCCGTGCCGGTCGAGTGCGTCACAGGCGTTCCTGACCGCAGCCAGTTCACGGATGTGATCGTCGTCCTCGTCCAGCCAGGCAGCCAGACGCCGGTCGTCGGAAGGCCCCGAGCCGGCCTCCTGAAGCAGAAGCCACTGGGCGGCGGCTTCTGCGCCTTGCATGTGAGAGCGGCGCGTCATGGGTGCGCCCTCCCGATGCGTTCGGCTAGGCGGGCAAGCCCCCTGACGAGATGCTTCTCGACAGCGCTGACCGATATGCCCAGACGCCGGGCGATCTCCGCATGGCGCATCCGTTCGAGCCGGGCCAGGACGACGACATGACGCGTGCGCTCGGGCATTTCGCGCAAGGCCGCCATGACGAGCGCCAGTTCCTGTCGTCCTTCGACGATCCGGTCCGCCGCCAAGTCCGGCCGGGCGTGCAGCGCTTCGTCATAGGGGGCGTGCCGATCAGCACTGCGGGCACGGGCGCGCCGGAAGTGGTCGACCGCGACAGAGGCTGCCGTCTCGAACAGATATCCCTCGGCGCTCTCCAGACTCGCGAAGGCGGGATGGCGCGACAGGCGCAGGAACACTTCCTGAAAGGCGTCCTCCGCTTCCTCGCGGATCAGGCCTCGACGCGCGAAATAGCGGAGGAGCGCCGACCGGGATCGCTTTGCAAGCGCAGCCAGTTCCTGGTGATGGTCGGACCGGCCAGGCGACGCCTCGTCCGGCTCCTTAATGGCGACCAAGGTTTCCACTCCAATCGGCCTTCAAACTCGGACGACGCGCCCATTACGAACAGGAACGTCGCTGATCTGGAAATCCTCATATCCGGTTGGCGCATTTCCCGCAGGCCCCTGGCTGCAAGTATTGCTCCGCCACCATCAAGAGCGGCGAGGGCGACCATTTGTGAGCGGCCAAGATCAGGCAGTCGAACGTCGGGGCTTGGGCGGCCTGCCAGGGCAGACGCACTGATCCAGTACGACCTTGTCCGCGCCTAGGTGGTCGCACAAAACGATTTGAACACCGAGCACGTGTCCAGCTTCAGCGCCAGATTACGGCCTTCAAACAAAACCATCGTCCAGGGCGCAGTAGCCCGTCGTAGGCTCTATGATCTTGTAGAGCGGAGCGACCGATATAGAGTACTACGGGATACGCCCAAGGTGGCAGCGATCTCAGCCATTGTTTGATCAGGATGCTGCATCAGATGGCGCGCTTGTGTCAGTTGTTTCGGAGATAGGGCAGGGGGACGCCCGCCCCTTCTGCCTCGTGCACGCGCAGCGGCTAGACCTGCCATTGTCCTTTCACGCGTCAAGTCGCGCTCGGGAATCTCATCAATCAGGAACCAAATAGCCAATTTAGGCCGGTTTAGGCCGGAGTCTCAGGAATGAGGAACTCTGACAATGATCGGCTTCGCTTCATGATTATTCTTCGCATAATATATCTTATGCGATTCATGAAACCTGTATCCGTCGCTTTCGGATCAGAGCTTCGAAAGGCCTGCCTGCAGGTCGGCCACATCCATGGCAGGGCTTAGCTCAAAAGTAGCGTTTAGCCCGGTGAAGAAGGGTTCAGCCAGCGGTGGAATCTGGGCGGACGAGGCCAGATCGAACACAGCGACCATGGTACGCTTACCGCCTAGAGCGGTGAACCAGACCCCCTCGGGTTTGGCCGCCTCTGTGAAGCCCTGGATTATCTTTGGCAGGGTCCCGTCCTTGATCGCACGATTGGCGGCCTCAACCTCCATCTGAACCTTCAAAAGCATGCGCATTGGTCGCTCCGTTTGTTGTCTTGATGCGCCGCCCCGATGACGGAACAACCACTCACGCTCAAATAAGGTTTCAACCACTGCGGCTAGCCCCCCGCATGGCGGCTAACAAAAGAGACAGACCACAGCCGAATCGTCTGAGATGAGTCGTCGGCCCTATCACTCGCAAGGTTTGCGATCAGTGGCCGTTACTTTCGGAGCCGCCGGCGCTAGAGAACGCCCCTCGCATCGAGGAGCGGCGCATGAGCCAGGGCTATGAAGACCACGAGGCCTTTACCGGCGCGGTGGCGACCCTAGACGACGTGCAGGCCCGCAAGGCGGTTTTCGCGCTAGGCGATACGGAAGACGCCAAGACGATCGACATGGACCTGCCCCAGCCGCTGATCTGGTGGGAGGATGACGGCGAACAGGCGGCGGTGGCCGTGCAGGCAGAGGCGCACGTCGGGTCCGATGGCGAGACCATGGAAGTGCTCGGCCTGATCCTGCCCGACGGCAGCGCGGCGGTGGCGCTGATGGACGATGTCGACCTGGTGGACGACACTGATCCGACCTGGCGCGACCTGGTCGCCAGCGCGGTTGATGGGTCTGACGGAGACGACGACTAGATTCTTCTCGGCGATTGTCGTCCCCTCCCCCCGAACCTGCGTTCTTGCGGGAGGGGCGGCAGTCACCTGGAGTGCAGCTTAGAAGTTCGCCGTCACACTCAGCGTCACCGTGCGCGGCGCGCCATAGAAGCCGATGACGGAATCTCCCGTCAGCGCGCCCGGGAAGTTGTAACCGCCAGCGCGATAGCGTTCGTCCGACAGGTTCCGCCCAGCCAGGCTGACGCGATAGCGAGCGTCCGGCGCCGTCCACATCAGGGTGGCGTCATAGAGCCAGTAAGAGCCCTGATCGAGCAGAGGGATCGGCGTCTCGAACATCTGCGTCGCACCACGATACGAGGCCATCGGCGTGAAGATCAGCGAGCCGCGATCACCCAGATCGACGCTGTAGGGCAGCGCGATATTGGCGGTCCAGTCGGGCGTGTTCTGGAAATGACGCTGGTCGGCCAGGTTTTCGCGCTTGCCGGTCAGCGGGTTAAAGGTGACGAAGTCGTTAAACTTTGCGTCCAGGTAACCCAGCGTCAGACGCGGGATAAAGCTGTCGGTGACCCGCGCGCTGGCCTCCAGCTCCCAACCCCAGATCTCGCTGGACCCGGCGTTGTCGACGAAGCTGACGACCGAGGCCGGGGGGATGAAGAACTGCGAGGTGATCTGCTGGTCGGTGTAGTCCGACTTGAACAGCGCCGTGGCGAAGTTGATCCGGCGGTCCAGCAGCGAGCCCTTCAGTCCGATCTCATATGTGTCGACCAGTTCCGGCTGATAGCCGTTGATCGTCTCGGGATAGAGGGAGGCGTCGCCGCGCATGTCGAATCCGCCTGACTTGAAGCCGCGCCCGTAGGAGGCGTAGCCGGTCAGATCAGGCGTGAACTTGTAGCTGGCGCTGACCCGCGGCGTGAACTCGGCATAGGTGTCCGAGTTGCTGTAGTTGGTCGAGGGCGGGCCGGCGGCGATGGCGGAACTGTTGCCGAAGAAGGGGCTCTTGATCCCCAGATAGTTCTGACGCAGTTGATGGACGCTCTTCTTGTCCTGGGTCCAGCGGCCGCCGACCGACAGCGACAACTGGTTCGTCAGATCATAACTGAAGTCGGCGAAGGCGGCGAAGCTGCGGGTGTCCACCTTGCCGCCCGTGAAGGTCGTCAGGCCGGGTTTGAAGCCGGGCGGTACCAGAGGATACAGGCCGATGACGGTGTCGAACGCGCCTTCGGCCGAGGCGTCCATGTAGAAGACGCCCGCCACGCCCTGCCAACGCTCGCCTTCGAACAGAGCCTGAAACTCCTGGGTGAACTGGCTGTCGGCGTAGTAGCCGGGGATGTCGAGGATCGGTTGCGGCAGGCCGTCGAAGTCGATTCCCGAACCCTTGGTGTCGCCGTCGCGCCAGGCGGTGATCGACTTGAAGGTCAGGGTGTCGTTGGCCGCCCATTCGCCGGTGAAGGACAGGCCGCGCGTCCGCACGTCGCCCTCGTCGCCGATCCCGGCGCGAGTATCATAGACGCTGTCCGGACTGGGCGCCTTCAGACGATAGCCGTGACGGGGATTGGAATCGTCCTGGGTGATGTCGCCGGCCAGACGGAAGAACAGGTCCTCGGTCGGCGTCCATTCGACACTCAGACGGGCGGCGGTGACATCCTTGTTATAGTGCTCGGCGCCGGTGTTCAGGTTCGTGCCGAAGCCGTCGCGGGTGTAGCGGGCGACCGCGCCGCCGACGCGCAGGGTGTCGGTGACCGGGGCCGAACCCGAGGCGATCAAGTCGACCTGATTATAGCTGCCGTAGGCTCCCTTGAGCGTCAGTTCCGGGTCCTGGCTCAGGCGCTTGGTGACGTATTTGATCGCGCCGCCGATGGTGTTGCGGCCATACAGCGTGCCCTGCGGTCCGCGCAGGACTTCCAGCCGCTCGATGTCGAAGATATCCAGAACCGCGCCCTGCGGGCGAGCGACATAGACGTCGTCGACATAGAGGCCGACGCCGGGCTCGAAGCCCCACAGCGGGTCCTGCTGGCCGACGCCGCGGATGAAGCTCGTCAGGGTCGAGTTGGTGCCGCGCGCGATCTGCACAGTGGCGTTCGGGGTCTGCTGCTGCAGGGTCGTGATGTCGGCGGCGCCGGTCTGTTCCAGACGCTCGCTGCTGATGGCCGACACGGCGACCGGCACATCCTTCAGCGACTCTTCACGACGGCGTGCGGTGACGACGATGTCATCGACGCTGGAGGCCTGTTCGCCGGAAGCGGTCGCCTGCTGCGCCAGCGTCGGAGCCGCGCAGAGCGAGGCCGTGATGAAGGCGCTGGTCATCAGCGCCAGACGCAACTGTCCTGTCGTTCGCATTCTCGTTTCCTCTCCACGCGCGGTCGTTTGGTCGCCGCTGATCTGTGTTGACCTGACGGTGGTCCGCGAACGGCCCCGCTGTCAACATCATTCATTCTTGCATGAATGATGTTTCACGAAGCGGCTCGACAGAGCTCCAAGCCTTCTTCATCCTCGAATGAACGAGCGCGACGAAGATCGCGGCGAAGGGACGAAACATGGATCAAATCACCAAAGCCACGACGCATCCCGTCGCGCACACCCTGCGTGGCGACCTGCGCGGTCGTCGCGAAGGCCCGGCGAACGTGTTTCGCGGCGTCCCCTACGCTGCCGCGCCCATAGGCGACCTGCGCTGGCGCGCGCCGCAGCCCCTCCCCGCGTGGAGTGACATACGTGAAGCGGCGGATTTCGGGCCCTCCGCGCCCCAGGCCGGCCCTGCCGACGTGACCGACATCGTCTCCATCGGCGGCGCGCCCGAGCCGACCGGCGAAGACTGTCTGACGCTGAACATCTGGGCGCCCGCCGAGACCGCCAGTCCGGCGCCAGTCATGGTCTGGCTGCACGGCGGATCGAACCGGATGGGAGCCGGCTCCCTGCCCTTCTATGACGGCGCGGCCTTTGCGCGAGACGGCGTGGTGCTGATCAGCGTCAACTATCGCCTGGGCCAACTCGGCTTCTTCGCCCACCCGGCGCTGAGCGCCGAGGGCGCGCCCGACGAGGCGCTGGGCAACCAGGCCCTGCTGGATCAGATCGCGGCGCTGGAATGGGTGCGCGACCATGTGGGGGCCTTCGGCGGCGATCCCGCCAACGTCACCCTGTTCGGAGAATCCGCCGGCGGCCTCGACATCCTGGCCCTGATGACGGCCAAGCTCGCGCGCGGCCTGTTCCACAAGGCCGTCGTCCAGTCTGGCGGCGGCTGGCTGCCGGCCACGCCGTTGAAAATGGCCGAGGAACGCGGCGTTGCGGCGGCGACGGCACTGGGTCTGACTGCTCCCGACGCCGCTGCCCTGCGCGCCGTCGCGCCCGAGCGGTTGACGGCGATCGAGGGCGCCTTCGGCCCGGTCATCGATGGCCGGCTGCTGGACCGTGATCCGATCAACGCCTTCGCGCGCGGCGACTTCGCCGACGTGCCGTTGATGATCGGGGTCAACAGCGGCGAGGATTCCCTGCTCAACTACGGCGGCGGGCTGAAGCGCTTCGGCCAGTTGATCAAGCCGAACGCCAAGCTGGCTCGTCTCTATCCGCAGGCGAACGGCGACGAGGAACAACTGATCCGCCTCGGCTTCCGCGACTTCGCCTTCGCCGCGCCGGCGCGCTGGGTTGCGTCCAGGCCGCGCCGCTCCAAGGCCTGGCTCTACGTTTTCGACTATGTCGAGGAGGCGCGGCGCGAAACCATGCTGGGCGCCGCCCACGCCGCCGAAATCTTCCACGTCTTCGAGACCCTGGACCAGCGCCCCGACAACGCCCCGCCCGCGACCGAGGCCGACCGCGCGGTCAGCGCCGCCATGCACGCCCGCTGGGTCGATTTCGCCCGGACCGGCGCGCCCGGCGCCGACTGGCCCGCCTATGTCGCCGCCGACGGCGCCTGGATGGTGTTCGGCGACCGGCCCGGCGGCGAGGTCCGGCGTGGCTGGTGGAAGGCGGCGTTGGACCACCACGGGCGCAAGGGCAAGCTGCTGATCCTGCTGCTGCGGGCGCGGGATCGCCTGCAACAGTTGTTCTCGGCTAGACTGCGTCGATGACCGCCACCGAGAGCAAGCCCCGTCCCAAGGGGACGGCCAAAGCCAAGGCCCCGCCCAAGCCCAAGGCCCAGCGCCGCGAGGAGACGACGACCCGCATCCTCGACGTGGCCGAGGCCCTGTTCGCGCGCGACGGGCTCCACGGCGTCACCCTGAAGGCCGTGGCCAAGGAGGCGGGCGTCGATACGGCCCTGCTGCACTATTATTTCGACGACAAGAACCGGCTGTTCTCGACGGTCTTCGGCCGCCGCGCCGAGGTGGTGAACCGGCTGCGCCTCGACAGCCTGGACCGCTACGAGGCCAAGCACGGCGACGCCATGACCGTGCGCGGCGCCATCGACGCCTTCCTGCGTCCCCTGTTCATCCTGTTCGAAAACGGCGACGCCAGTTGGTTGAACTATGCGGCGCTTGTGGCCCAGGTGAACAACACCCCGGTCTGGGGCGGCGACACCATGCACCAGCATTTCGATCCGGTGATCGAACGCTTCATCGGCGTACTGAAGCGGATTGCACCGGAAACGCCCGAACGCCAGATCTACTGGTTTTATCACCTGCTGTCGGGATCGCTGACCCTGTCGCTGGCCCAGACGGGTCGCATCGACGTTCTGTCCGGCGGCCTGTGCAGGTCCTCGGAAATGGCGGCCATCTGCGACGCCATGGAGGCTGTCTTCACCGGCGGGTTCGAGGCCATCCGCCGGGGATAGGTCGTCAGCCGCCTAGCAGCGCGACGAAGCCCGCAACGCCTCCGCTTCACTGCTGATCCTGACCGCCATCATCGCGATGTTGAGAAGACTGAAAATCAGGGCGAACCACACCAACCCGAAGGCCAACGGGAGGACAAGAATTTCAACCGCTACCACCAGGTAGTTCGGGTGCGACACGAAGCGGTAAGGCCCTCGCCGCACCAGCGGTTCGCCCGGCAGGGTTATGATCCGCGTCGTCCAGCGACCGCCCAGCGTCGCAATGACCCAGACCCGCGCGGCCTGAAGGCCGATGAAGAGGGCCAGCAGCCAGAGGTTCAGCGATCGATCCCAGGCCAGAAGCCATAGGCCGATCAGCCAGGCGGCGTGAAGTACGACAATGAAGGGATAGTGGCCGGCGCCGGTCTCGACTGCCCCGCGCGCCAGCAGCCGCCGCGTGTTTTCCCGGGCCAGGGCCAGTTCGCCGATACGCTGCGCCGTGACGAGGCTCAGAATGACGACGGACAGGATCACGTCGCGCTCAGGCTCACGGTGCTGGCGGTGAAGCCCGGCCCCAGAGCGACCAGGACCGATTTCGTCGGCAGACCGGCCCGCCTGGCTCGGTCCAGCACATAGAGGACGGTCGGCGCCGACATATTCCCATGCTCGGCCAGGACAGCGCGCTCGTGATCCAGCCGTCCAGGTTCGAGCGACAGCGCGCTTTCCAGCGCGTCGATGACCTTCATCCCGCCCGGATGACAGATGAAGCGGTCCACTCCCGCGACGCTGAGCCCCTGCGCCGCCAGCATTTCATCCATCGCCGGCCGCAGATGGTTTTTGGCGAAAGGCGGGATCGCCCGGTCGAAAATGACGCCGAATCCGGTGTCTCCGACCCGCCAGCCCATGATGTTCAGCGTGTCCGGCCAGGTGTGTTCCGCCGCGCCCTCGATGCTGGCGAAACCGCCCTCGCCTGTCCGCAGCACGCAGGCCGCCGCGCCGTCGCCGAACAGGGCGGTGGCCACGATGTCGGCCTTGCTGAGGTTGTCCATCCGGAACGACAGGGTGCAAAGCTCGACCACGACCAGAAGGACCACGCTGCCCGGCGTCGCCCGCGCCAGCTTGCTCGCCAGCCCCAGCCCCGTCGTCCCGCCTGCGCAGCCCAGGCCGAAGACCGGAATGCGGGCGGCGTCGGGGCGAAACCCCATACGCTCCATCGCGCACGCCTCCAGACTGGGCGTGGCGATGCCGGTCGAGGACACGGTAACGATGGTGTCGACCTCGCGTCCCGTCAGGCCCGCCTCGTCCAGCGCCCGATGCGCCGCCTCAACGAACAGGTCGATAGCAACCCTCAGATAGACCTCCGTCCGCTCGGGCCAGCCGCGCGCCTCGAAGAACCATTCAATCGGCATCGCGGATTGGCGCGTGTCGATGCCTGCCGTGCTGAACACCGGGGCCATCCGGTCGAAACCTGGGAAGCGGTCCTGGAGCAATGAACGAGCGGCCGCGGCGGCGTCATCCTGACGTAGGATGTTCGGCGGCGACGCCGTAGACAGCGCCAGCAAGGCGACGGGAGGCGGCACTAATCGACGACCGCCGTGCCCTTCATGCCGAACGCTGAATGCATGAAATGGGTGCAGTGAAAGGCATAGGTGCCTGGCGTGTTCGGCGTCAGACGCAGTTCGACGCCCCCCTCGCCGACCTCGACCTTTCCATTGCGAACCAGTTGAGCGGTCGCCGGGTCCAGCGTCGAGGCCGCGAACAGTTCGGGCGCCGAGAAGCTGTGGGAGCCGCGGGCGTCGATCAGTCGCAGCACGACGGGAACGCCGCGTTGCAGATGCAGAGTCGACGGGACGAACTGATAGTTCTTGAGCTGAACCTCGATGACGGAGGGACCGGCTTGCGGGGCGGGAGAATACGCCGCGGTCAGGGTTAAGGCGGTGGCTGCGGCGGCGATCGTGAGGCCCGTGTGGAGCATGGCGTCGATCCTTCATCCGGAAAGCAATGCAACGCCGCTTGCTGATGCCGGTTCAATCCCGTCGTGCGATGGCCGCGCGCGCCGCCCGATCAGAGACCGAAGCGGCGGCTCCAGCCATCGAATGCGACCTCGACATTATCGGGAAGAGAGGCCGACAACTTCCTGTAATCCAAATCAATATGCAGGTTGGTCAGAACGGCTCGGCCGACGTCGGCCCGCGCAATCCAGTCCAACGCCTTGTCGACATGGGCGTGGGTCGGATGGGGCGTGTAGCGCAGGGCGTCGAGAATCCACAGGTCGGCGCCGCGCACCGCCTCCAGCGCCGCCTCGTTCAGATCGGACACGTCGCTGGAATAGGCGACAGGCCCCAGGCGATAGCCGACCGAGCGGATCGGCCCGTGCGCCTGATCGAAGGTGACGACCGGGATTTGGCCGCCCGCGCCGTCGACGCTCCAGGCCTCACCATGGGGCGGGATCCGCCGGGCCTCCAGAATGGCCGGATAGCCGTGATGGCTCTCGAAGATATAGTCGAACCGCGTCGTCAGCGCGTGGTGCGTGGCCGGGTCCATCCAAGCCTGAAGCCGCCGCCGCGCATGAATGGCGAAGACGCGAAGATCATCGATGCCGTGGGTCTGATCCGCGTGATCATGGGTGTAGAGGACCGCATCGACGTGGCGAATCCCGGCGGCCAGCGCTTGCTGACGCAAGTCGGGCGAGGTGTCGATCAGGACGTTGGTGGTCCCATGGGGCCCATGACGGCGTGCCAGCATGGAACAACGGGTGCGCTGGTTTTCGGGCACATTGGGATCGCAGTCGCCCCAGTCGCCGTCGCCGCGCGGCACGCCGCCGGACGAGCCGCAACCGAGGATGACGATCTCCAGTTCGCCCGCCTCGGTCATTCCGCTGGCCGGGGTATGCGGTCGAACAGGGCGAAGAAGGCGTCGGTCGTGCGCTGCTCGGCCTCCTCGGGCGTCCAGCCCCGGATCTCGGCCAGCTTTTGCAGGACCAGACCGACATAGGCCGGTTCGTTGCGCCGTCCGCGATGAGGGATCGGCGCCAGATAGGGGCAATCCGTTTCGACGATGATTCGGTCTTCTGGCATTCGGCGAACGACCTCACGCACGTCTTCCGCCGCCTTGAAAGTGGCGATGCCGGAAACGGAGAACCAGGCCCCAAGTTCCGCCGCAGTTTCAGCCAGTTCAATGCCGCTAGTATAGCAGTGCATCAACAGCTTGAACGGCCCGCGCGCATGTTCCTCGCGCAGGATCTCGGCCATGGTCTCGTCAGCTTCGCGCGTATGCACCACCAGCGGCAGGCCGGTCCGGCGCGCGGCGTCGATATGCTGGCGGAAGACTGCCGCCTGGATATCGCGCGGGCTGAGGTCGTAGTGGAAATCCAGTCCGCATTCGCCGATGCCAATAACGCGCGGCCGCTGGGCCAGGGCGACCAGTTCATCGGCGGTCAGTTCGATGTGGTCCTTGGCCTCGTGCGGATGGGCACCGACGGTGCACCAGATGTCGTCGTGGGCCATGGCCAGAGCGTGCGTCGCCTCGAAGGTCGACAGCTTGTCCGAAATCTCGACCATCAGACGCACGCCCGCCTCGCGGGCGCGGGCGATGACGGCGTCGCGGTCCTCGTCGAACTGAGGGGCGTGCAGGTTGACGTGACTATCGATGATCATCCGAGGGCCTTGGTGCGGGCGATGTCGGCCAGGGCGCCGGCCAGAACGTCGGCGCGGTCCAGATTGATGGCCGCCGTGCGATCGGGGAGTTCGGCCAGTCGGGTCCACAGTTCGGCCCAGCGCGCGCCCTGCCCCGCCGACGCCTCGAGTGCGCGGGCCTTCACCGCCGCGATCAGCCGATCCATCAGGGCCTCGAACCGGGCCTGACCCTCGGCGCCGCGAAAACCGTCCGCGACCGCCAGTTGTTCGGCCCGATCGACGGCGTCGCCGAATACCCAGGAGCGAGCCAGGGCGTCGACCTCCTGCATCGCGCCGGACGACAGGGCGAGAGCCGCGCCGGGCGACCCGCCGGCCATGTCGGCGGCGAGGCGCGCGTCGTCGGGTTCCGCGCCCGTACGGTTGCGCACCAGGGTCTCCAACTGGTCCGGCGTCCAGATCGGGAAGCTGAGGCGACGGCAGCGCGAGCGGATCGTGGCCAGCAGCCGACCGGGCGCATGGGTCACCAGAAGCAGGACGCCACGCTCAGGCGGCTCCTCAAGAATTTTCAGCAAGGCGTTGGCGGCATTGATGTTCAGGTCGTCGGCGGCGTCGATGATCGCCACGCGATGCTGGGCCTGGGACGGGCTCTTGGCGAAGAAACCGGGTAGGTCGCGCGCCTGATCGACCGAGATCGTCTTCTTCTGCTTGCCGCCTTCGACCAGTCGTTCCAGCACCAGCAGATCGGGATGGGACTGGGCGGAGACCAACTGGCTGACCGGATCATACGGCGCAGCGCCCAGCGGTCCGCGCGTCGGATCAGGAGCCGCGCCCAGCAACCGACGCGCGGCGCGATAGGCGAAGGTCGCCTTGCCACTGCCCTCGACCCCGCACAGCAGCCAGGCGTGATGCAAACGTCCCCGGCCCAGGGCGTCAAGAAAGGCTTCTTCGGCCGCCGCGTCCGGGATCAGGTCGAACCGGTCGCGCGGGTGTTCGCTCATAGCAGCCGCTCCGACACGGCGCTCCACAGGCGTTCGGAAACGATCTCGACCTCGCCGGTCGCGTCGATCAGGACGCAGCGTTCCGGGTGGCGACGCGCCACGCCGAGGAAGCCCTCACGAAGCTTCTGGTGGAAGGCCAGGCCCTTGGACTCGAACCGGGTCTCGAACAGGCCGCGGCCAAACGCGCGCTCCAGCCCGACCTCGACCGGCAGGTCGAACACCAGGGTCAGATCCGGCTGGTCGTCGGCCACGATGGCGGCGTCCAGCGCCTCGATCAGGCTTTCCGGCGCACCGCCGCCCGCGCCCTGATAGACGCGGCTGGAATCGGCGAAACGGTCGCAGACGACCCATTTGCCCTCGTCCAGCGCCGGGCGAATAGTGCGCTCCAGATGGTCGGAGCGCGCCGCATACATCAGCAGGGTCTCGGTGCGCGGCGACCAGCGCTCGGCGTCACCGGCCACGACGATGTTGCGGATGACCTCGGCGCCCGGCGAACCGCCCGGCTCGCGCGTCTGGACGACGTCGATTCCGCGCGAACGCAGGTGATCGACCAACAGGCGCGCCTGCGTGGTCTTACCGGCGCCCTCGCCGCCCTCGAATGTGATGAATTTTCCACGCTGCACCCGCGCACAATGGCGAGCGCGGCGCGACAGGCAAGCCTTAACGACCTGATATCAACAGGGCGTCGCCAAACCCGCGCGCCACCACGGCCTGACGGGCCTGTTCGGCGGCGTTGGCGTCGGCCCACGGACCGACGATCACCCGAAACAGGGGCTGTCCGCCGCCGGTCAGGTCCTGAACCGTGGCCCGATCGCCCAGGCGGCCAGCGATTCGCACGGCCGCCCGACGGTCGGAAA
This sequence comes from Brevundimonas sp. 01N35, assembly GCF_056399785.1. Lineage (NCBI taxonomy): Bacteria > Pseudomonadati > Pseudomonadota > Alphaproteobacteria > Caulobacterales > Caulobacteraceae > Brevundimonas > Brevundimonas sp. 01N35. Next base: position 147,927 of record NZ_JBFTRZ010000002.1, on the reverse strand, counting down.
AGGCCGCAGCCTGAACCCAATAGGCCGATCCGTCCGAAACCGCGGGCGCGATCGGCGCCAGAGGCTGCGAATAGGGCCTCGACGGCTGCGCCGGTGCGGCTTCCGCCCGCCGCAGAGCCGTCCCGCCCCCTGCCCTCGGCGCGCGTCCGACATAACGCACCCGCACCTCGCCCACGCCCTGGGACAACAGGCCCAGTTCTTCAGCGGCGGCGCGCGACAGATCGATGATCCGCCCGTCGACGAACGGCCCGCGGTCGTTGATGCGCAGGATGACGCGGCGACCGTTGGCCCGGTTCGTCACCTCGACCAGGCTCGGCAGAGGCAGGGTCTTGTGCGCCGCCGTCAGGGCGTTCATGTCGAACCGCTCGCCGGTCGAGGTCGGGCGGCCGTTGTGCTGCGCCCCGTACCAGGAGGCTATGCCGACCTCGTCATAGTTCGGCTCCTCGGCCGGGCGGTACCAACGGCCGCGGATCTGATAGGGTCGCATCGTGCCCGAGACGATGGGGGCGGGGTCGGTCACGACCGGCGGCGGCAACGGAGCCTCGCGCCCTCCTCCAAGGCTGGCGCAGGCCGCCAGCGTGGAAAAGGCGGCGGCGATCAACGCGCCCCTAAGCAATCTCGCCATCATGGCCTTACGCACTCCCGGTCACTCGGGGCGATCATCGCTAAGGACGTTTCCTGTTTGGTTAACAGGCCGTTTGAGGCTATGCGTCCCGGCGTCGCAGCGACGCTTTCGCGTCCGCGCCCAGTTCTTGAAGCGAGCGCCTTGAAACCCTCCCTCTACCAGACCCGCTCGGGGGTCTTCGCCCTGGCGACCCTGTGCTGCATTCTGTGGGGCAGCGCCTATCCGGCCATCAAGAACGGCTATGCCCTGCTGCATATCGCGCCGGGCGACATCGCCAGCCAGATGCTGTTCGCCGGCTGGCGCTTCGCCCTGGCCGGCGCGATCCTGCTGATCGTCGCGGCGGCGATGCGAAAGCCGATCCTGGCCCTGAACGGAAGAGAGATGCGCCAAGTCGCTCTGCTTGGGCTGATGCAGACGGCGATCCAGTATGTCTTCTTCTATATCGGCCTGGCCCACGCCACGGGCGTGAAGTCGTCGATCATGAACGCCACCGGCGTCTTCTTCAGCGTGGTCCTGGCCCACTTTATCTACGCGAACGACCGGCTCAGCGGACGCAAGGCGCTCGGCTGTCTGATCGGATTCCTCGGCGTGGTGGTGGTCAACCTGGGCGGCGGCGCGCTAGGCTTCGACTTCAGCTTGCTGGGCGAAGGCTTCGTCATCATCGCCGCCTTGGTGCTGGCGGCGGCGTCCATCTACGGAAAGCGAATCTCGGCCAGCATGGATCCGATGGTGATGACCGCCTGGCAGTTGTTCATCGGCGGGGTGATCCTGACGGGGATCGGCATGGCGGGGGGCGGTCATCTGGAAGCGCTGGACCTGCAATCGGGCGCGCTGCTGCTCTATATGGCTCTGCTGTCCTCGGTGGCCTTCGCGGTGTGGAGCTTGCTGCTTAAGCACAATCCCGTTGGACTGATCGCGGCCTTCAACTTCCTGATCCCCGTCTTCGGCGTGGCCCTGTCGGCCATTTTCCTGGGCGAATCCCTGCTGCGGTGGAGCTATCTGGCGGCACTGGTTCTGGTCTGCGCCGGCATCTGGCTGGTGACGCGCCCGTCCCGACCCGCCGCTCCCGCGGCTGCTCAGGCCTGACGCGGTTTCCGCTTGGGCAGAGCCAAGGTTGCGGCTATGGAGCCTCCGCGCGCTGTTTCGACTCGCGCTGGGACAGGTGGCCGAGTGGTTTAAGGCAGCGGTCTTGAAAACCGCCGTAGGTGGAAGCCTACCGTGGGTTCGAATCCCACCCTGTCCGCCACACACTCATCAACAACTAGGAAGTACTTTTTAAGTACAGCCTAGCTTTGGTCGTAAAAACAGCACCAAAGATACAGTAAAAATCGAAGACATTTCCAATGATAATTGGAACTAATTTGGTTGGGTTTTCTGCGATCGATGCTCATTGCCTGTTTACAGGGAAATACAGGGGATCGCGGCGGTCTGGCCTAGCGTTCAGAACAATAGCGCGCCGCGCAAACCTGCGCGCTGCTGACGGCCTTGCGGGCGCGCGGATTCACGATCGGCGAGGACCGAGACTGACTCACCGGCGGGGGCGAAGACCAGATCGCCCTTTGTCTCTACGTCCGCCGGCCGAGGAGCGCCGCGGGGATTCGAGCCGCGGGACTCCGCAATGGATCCGTTGGCGGTATTGCTGGCCGCGATCGCGGCATTGAGCTCCGCCAGCGTTCCCGCGGGATCGCGGAAGGCGCGGGCGCCGTCGATGATCAGGAAGTCCGAAAAATATAGGCGCCGATCATAGGCGGCGTTGAAATTGTTCGGGCCGGCGATCATGAGGCTCGAGAATCGATCGCCGCTCGGCCGGAAGAAGGACGAGGTGACGTTGGTGAAATTCGTGGTGCCGGTGACGCTATCGTTGAGCACGCTCGTCTCGTTCCAACGCAGGCCTGCATCAATCGAGCTCATGAAGGGCAGGATGCCGTCCGTGGCGTAAGTGACGTGCCCCTGAGAATTTCCTCCACGCGGAGCTAGAGTCCGACCCTTGAAAGGACGGACGGAATGAAACGAGCGAGATTCACGGAAGAGCAGATCATTGGGATCCTGCGGGAGAACGAGGCCGGCGCCAAAGCGGGCGAGCTGGCGCGCAAGCACGGCGTGTCGGAGGGCACGATCTACGCCTGGAAGGCCAAGTTCGGGGGGATGAACGTGTCGGACGCCCAGCGCCTCCGGGTCCTGGAAGACGAGAACGGCAGGCTGAAGCGTCTTTTGGCCGACGCCATGCTCGACAAGGCGGCGCTGAACGATCTGCTTTCAAAAAGTGGTAGGGCCCGCGGCGCTGCGCCAGGCCGTCGCCCATCTGAAGGCGGCGTTCGGCGTCAGCGAGCGACGGGCCTGCTCCATTATCAAGGCGGACCGTAAGTCGGCGCGCTCGGGACGCCGCGTCGCGCGCGAGCTGACAGCGCTGATCGCTCGGCTGGGCCGTCCCGCCATGATCGTCAGCGACAACGGCACGGAGTTCACATCCACGGCCATCCTGGCCTGGGCCAGGATCATGGCGTCGACTGGCACTACATCGCGCCCCGCAAGCCGACCCAGAACGGGTTTGTGGAATCCTTCAACGGGAGAGTACGGTTCAAACCGCCTCGCTCACCCCAGATCGCCGCCGGCGACAGGCAGGACAACGCCTGTGATGTAGCTGGCCTCGTCGGAGGCCAGGAACAGGATCGGCGCGATCTGTTCGTCGAGCGTCCCGTAGCGCTTCATGAAGGCCGAGCTAGTGACCTGATCGACGGCTTCCGCCATCCAGGCCAGTTCCTGGGCGCTGTCCCCCTCGGCGTTCCGTGGCGTGCGACGAGGCGGGGCCGACGTCCCGCCCGGAGCCGTCGCGACGACGCGGATACGCTGCTCCGCATACTCCATCGCCACGCTCTGGGTCAGGGCGTTGATCCCCCCCTTGGCGGCCGAATAGGGAACCCTGCGGATGCCCCGCGTGGCGTTGGAGGAGACGTTGACGATCACGCCGCCGCCCTGGTCGAGCATGGTCGGCAGGACGGCGCGGCAGCCGTAGAGCGTCGGGAAAAGCGAGCGGCGGATCTCCTGGTCGATCTGTTCCGGTTCGAACGCCGCGAAGGGCCGCATGCGGATGGCGCCGCCGACATTGTTGATCAGGATGTCTATCCGGCCGAACGCCTGGACAGCGGCCGCCATCGCCGCTGCCGCGCCTTCGTAGGTTTCCAGGTCGCAGCAGAAATGACGGGCCTCGGGCCCGGCCTCGGCGGCGACCTCGCTCACGAAATCCGCGCGATCGACGAGGAAGACACGCCCGCCCTCGGCGGCGATGCGGAGCGCCACGCCCCGGCCAATGCCCTGGGCGGCCCCGGTGACGACCACAGACTTGCCGGCGAAGCGACCCTGGACGCTCATGCGGCGGCCCTCTCGGTCTCGCTCGGCGCGAACTTTTCGTAGTGGAAGTGCGTGGGCGTGACGCCCTTTTCGCGCAGGAAGACGCGCACCGCTTCGACCATCCGCGGGGGGCCGCACAGATAGATGTCGCAGTCGCCGGCGTTCAGGTGCTCATCGGCCAGATGATGGGTGACATAGCCCTTGAGCGGATGTTGGCTGGCCTCGTCGGCGACGCAAGCCGCCCAGGTCAGGGACGGCAGGCGCGTCTTCAGAGTCACCAGTCGATCGGTCTCGACCAGGTCGCCGTCGTGGGTCACGCCATAGATCAGATGGATCGGCTGGTCGCTGCCCTGATCCGCCAACACTTCCAGCATAGACAGCAGGGGCGCCAGCCCCGTCCCGCCCGCGAGCATGACGACCGGCCGATCCACCGGCCTCAGGAAGAAGCTACCGCTGGGGCCGAAGAAGGTCATACGGTCGCCGACCGCCGCCTTGCTCGTGAGCCAGCCGCTCATCAGGCCACCCGGAATATTCCGGATCAGGAAGCTGGCCTCGCTCGCCCCCGGCTTGGAGCTAAAGGAGTAGGAACGGTGCTGTTCGGCCCATGGCACGCCGAGATTCACATACTGGCCCGGCAGGAAGTTCAGCCCCGCAGGATTGTCGAGCGCGAGACGCAGGACGACGGTGCTGTCCGACGCTGTCTCCACCGATGTGATGACGCCTTCGTGGGCCGCCGGTTTGACCTTGCAGGCCGACGACGGGACCGGCACGGCGATGATGCAGTCGCTGGACGGCGTCATCTGGCAGGTCAGGACGATCCGTTCCTCCGCCTCGTCCTGGGTGAGGGCGTCCTCGATATAGTCGTCGCCCAGGTCATAGTCGCCCTGTTCGCAGCGGCATTTGCAGGTGCCGCAGACGCCGTCGGAACAGTCCATCGGCAGGTTGATCTTGTGCCGGTAGGCGGCGTCCAGAACCTTTTCGCCGGGATTGCACGCGATGAAACGGGTCTCGCCGTCCTCGAAATTGAGCGCGATACGGTAAGTCATGCTAATTCTCCGCCCAATCAGACGTGGTAAACATCGATGATCTGGCGGATGTAGTCGTTCTTCAGAACGATCTTCTTCCGCGTGATCAGCGGCGACGGCCCGCGGACATCCAGGCTGTAGTAGGACGTCCCGAAGAAGGTCAGGGTGTCCTTGTACCTGTGGCTGAGCGTGAACCAGTTGAAGCGGATATCGAGCTCGCCGTCGCGCTCCTCCGTGATCTCCACATTGGAGATGTTGTGGCTGGTTCGCGGCTCTGGCGTGCTGGCGCCGGACCGTTCGGTCTTGATGCGGAAGACCCGGTCCTCCAGCCCGTCGCGGTTGGGATAGTAGATCAGCGAGATATGCTGCTGGGGATCCTCGACCAGTTGATCGTCGTCGTCCCAGGCCGGCATCCAGTATTCGACCTGGGGCGAATAGAGAGCGAGCCACTCGTCCCACTGACGGTCGTCGAGCAGGCGCCCTCGCGATAGAGGAAGTCCTCGATCTCGGCGCGGTTCAGATTGTGCGCGGTCATGCGGCGTCCTCCAGCACGGGCCTGGGCGCGGATGGGCCGCCGTCGCGATCGAGGGCCGCGATGAGCGTCTGCGCCCAGTATTCGTGCTGACGCACGAACAGGCCTTCGTCCTCGCTGCGGTTGCCGCTGATCAACGGCTCAAGCCCCATGGCCCTGGCGTTGTCGTCCGCGCCTTCGACCCAGTGGACGGCGCCGCGGCTCAGGTCGTTCCAGAGCGCGCCCGCGCCGGTATAGGCGTTCTGACAGGCGCGGAATTCCTCCAGATCGTCGGGCGTGCCCATGCCGCTGACGTTGAAGAAGTCCTCGTACTGGCGGATGCGCAAGGCACGCTCCGCCGCCGCCTCGCCCTTGGGCGCGAAGCAGTAAATGCTGATCTCGGTCTGATCGACGCTGATCGGCCGAACGACCCGGATCTGGGTGGAGAACTGGTCCATCAGATAGAGGTTGGGATAGAGGCCGAGATTGCGCGTTTGGCCCACGATCAGGTCGGCCCGTGCCTTTCCGAGGCGCTGTTCCAGTTCCTCGCGGTGGGCGTAGATCGGACGCACTTCCGGATTGAGCGTGTCGGTCCACAACAGGATGTGGCCGTTGTCGAAGCCGTAGACCCCGCCGACGCTCTTGGACCAGCCGTTAGCGTCCACCGTGCGGGTACCTTCGGCCTCGTAGTTCCGATGCCCCATGGTGGCGGAGTAGTTCCAGTGCACGGCGCTAACGTGATAGCCGTCGGCGCCGTTCTCCATCTGGAGCTTCCAGTTGCCGTCGTAGACATAGGTGGAGTTGCCGCGCAGCACTTCCAGCCCCTCGGCGGCCTGGTCGACGATCTGGTCGATGATCACTCGTGTCGAACCCAGGTGCTCATCCAGCGGCTTCACATCTGGATTGACGCTGCCGAACAGGAAGCCGCGGTAGTTCTCGAAACGGGCGACGCGCGTCAGGTCGTGGGAGCCTTCAGTGTTGAAGCTCTCCGGATAGTCGCCGGTCTTGCCGTCCTTCACCTTCAAAAGCTTGCCCGTATTGCTGAAGGTCCAGCCATGGAAGGGACAGGTGAAGCTGCCCTTGTTGCCGTGCTTGCGCCGGCACAGGGTGGCCCCCCGATGGGCGCAGGCGTTGATCACGGCGTGCAACTCGCCGCCCTTATCCCGCGTGACCACGACCGGCTGACGGCCGATCCAGGTGGTGAAATAGTCGTTCGGTTCAGGGATCTGACTCTCGTGGGCCAGAAAGACCCAGTTGCCCTCGAAGATGTGCTTCATCTCCAGCTCGAACAGTTCAGCGTCGGTGAAAACGTCGCGACGGCACCGGAACAGGCCCTGTTCCGGGTTCTCGACGACAGCGGTTTCAAGGCGTTCGCGCAGGGTCTGCTTCATTGTGATTTCCTCATCTGATCGCCGCTCTCAAGCGGCGACGCGCGTGCGCTCGGACAGGACTTGATCGTTCTCGCCGACCGCCATCTGCAGTTCGAAATCAAACGATACGGTCACGGTGTCGCCCTGACGGTTCGGCATGGGCAGAAGCCCTTCCCGAGTCGCGAAGGCGAAGTCGTCGTTGGCGAAGGGATCGTCGCCGAAATTGATCTGGGTGGTCAGTTGCCGATAGCCCGGCGCCTCGATGAAGAAGTGGACGTGGGCCGGGCGCTTGCCGTGGCGCCCGACCGCCTGCATCAGGCGATCCGTCGCGCCCTGCGGCGGAACGGCGTAACCTTCCGGCATCTTGGAGTGGAAGGCGTATGCGCCGTCGTCGCCCAGCTTGATTCGCGCCCGGTTGTTGAACGGGGTCTGCTCCGTGGTCGGGTCGAAGTGGGAGTACCAACCCTTCGAGTTGGCGTGCCAGACATGGACGATCGCATCCTTCACCGGCTCGCCGTCGGGTCCACGGACCGTGCCGTACATACGAAGAGTCGAGGTGTCGTCGGCGTCCTTGGACAGATTGACCTCGCCCTCGACCAGCGGCGCCCCGGCGACATAGAGGGGGCCTTCGATGGTGCGCGGCGTTCCGCCGGCGCGGCCGACCTCGGCGTCCTTGGCGTCCAGATAGAGGTCCATGAAGTGCTCAAGGCCCGTGCCGGGGATCAGCAGCCCGAACTCGGGCGCAGCGCCGGACAGGTAGTTCACGCCACCCCAGAACTCGTCCTCGCTGATGTCGTAGCGGACGATGACCTCGGCCACCGCCTGGGTGAGGTCACGAACGATGGCCTTCAGGCGCGCATCGCCGCCTTCGCGGTCAAGGCCGACCGCACGGTCGAGCAGAGCCTGAACAGGAGCGGATTTGACGAAATCGGTGTGCATTCGAATGTCTCCCTTGAGAATATGGCGCCGCTATTTCAGCGGTCATTCTGTCGATGAGATCGCGTTTCGTCCCACATCCGCCCGCCGCAAAACTCCGACACGGACGGGTCGAAGCGTTTGCCCTGGGTATCGAACAGCACCGTCTTGACCACGCATTTGGCGAAGTGATTGCCCTTTACGGCGAGGATGCAGGGTCGACATCATCCGCAGAGTGCTAATCTCCCCCCGGATCGAAATCCAAAACCGATGCGGTCTTCTATTATACCTTTGAGACACATTCCGCTCATGCCGACGTCACTCGATCATGCACGGATCGGGCCTGGTGACGCCGGTAGCAGCGGGCGTGAATGATCGCGATGCACGTCCTCAAGAGGCGGAAGAGGTTCACGATGAAGGTCGCCGCGCCCGCCGTTTCCTTCGAGCGAACGGCGCTCTTGTCGGACGGTTTGACAGACCGCCCAACAAGGCCTGCTATGGCGGTCAGCGGGCCCTTTCCGTCGGTCGGCGCGGCGCTTCGGCGGAGGACGTAGAATGGAACTCAGACAGCTTCGTTATTTCGTCGCCGTCGCCCGCACCCGCAATGTGAGCCGCGCCGCAGAAGAACTGCACATCGCCCAACCGCCGCTCAGCCGCCAGATTCAGAACCTGGAGGCGGAACTGGGGGTCAAGCTGCTGGATCGCAGCGCCCGTCCGCTGCAACTGACCGAGGCGGGCCGCTTCTTCTATGGCCAGGCGCTGCAGATCCTCGGGCGTCTGGCGCAGTTGAAGGAGCAGACCCAGGAAATCGGCGCCACCGGCCGGACCCGCTTCGTCATCGGCTGCGTCGCCTCCAGCCTGTATGGCGGCACGCCCGACCTCATCCGCCGGATGCGGGCGCGCTGGCCCCACCTGCAGATCGAAATCCTCGAGATGATGTCCAGCGAGCAGATCACGGCCCTGAAGGAAGGGCGTATCGACCTCGGTTTCGGTCGAGTCCGCCTTACCGACCCCGCCATCGCGCGGGTTCGCTTGCGGGAAGAAGCGCTGGTTCTCGCCCTTCCGGCGGAGCATCCGCTCGCCAGCACCAGCGACCCGGTCGAGTGGTCGGTCCTGACCGAAGAAACCCTGATCCTCTACCCGTCCCAGCCTCGCCCGAGTTTCGCGGACGAAGTGCTGTCGCTTTTGGCGGACGCCGGCATCTCGCCAGCGGCGACGCGCGAGGTCCGTGAACTCCAGACCGCCATGGGCCTCGTGGCCTCGGGCCTCGGGGTCGCGGTCGTCCCTGCGTCCGCGCATCGCCTGCGCAGCAGCGACGTGGTCTTCCGCCCGATCAATGACCCCAAGGCCGTCTCGCCCATCATCATGAGCTATCGCGTCAATGACGCCAGCGGCCGGATTGATGAGATCAAGGACCTCATCGAACAGATGTACGCCGCGAACCCCGCTTGGCTCGCGCTGTCGGAATCCCGCATCAACCTCCGGGGGTGAATGGATCGCGGAGCGGAGCAATGAACGCCGACGTCGGTTGGGTTTCCACGAACCAACTCCTTCGCCTGTTTACAGGAAAATACAGAGAATCGCAGCGTTCTGGCCTGGCCTCCGAAAGGAGGGAGCGCCGCGCAAACCCAAGCCGCCCGCGCGGCCGCCGCAGACGGGGCCCGAAGCTTGGAGCGGCTCACAGGGGGGGCAGTCTCACCGCCCTCAGCGGGATCGAACGCCTCAAGGCCGCGGCGTCGCCGGGCTCTCGCCAATGGGCGCTGGCCCAAGCCGCCGCCAACGAATCGGTTCACGCCAATCCGCAAGATGCGCCATCGGGAAGCCGCCGCCCCGACCCGCGCGGCGCCCCTGGCCGACCTCGACTAAAGGGGGATCTGCCCGAGGGACAGGCTGGCTGAGGTTCGCGCCGAGACGGACTCTCCCTTCCTGCTGATGTTGGCTCAGTAGCGTCGCCGAGCGGACACCTTTTTTCCTCCGGTGCCCCTGCCGTCCCATGACGTCGCCGTCGCCAATGCCGTGCCGGGGTTGCAACGCGGCCCCGTCGCTCATGAAGGGGCGCGCAGAAGAACGCTGATCGTCATGATAAAGCCAAGCTACGAGATTACTGTCAAGCTTGACTTCGTCTCTCGAAGAAGACGCCTCCAGTGATTTAAGGGCCTAGCTTTTTATATGAAATCTCGTTTCCGAGTTTGCGTGACCCTGGGTGCGGCGATCGTGGCATCGTCCCTTACAGCCTGCAACAAGGTCGACGCGCCGCCCGCCGCCGAAGAGGCGGAAGCCAACGCCGACGCCTTGCTCACTGCGATCAATGACAGTCTCGCGCGCATGAATTACGGTGAAGCCGCCCGCCTGGCGACCGACGCCCAGAGCCGTTTCCCCGGCGACCAACGGGTCCACGCCGCCGCCGCCCGCGCTCAGGCGCGCCTCGGCGACGCCGAAGCGTCCGCTGCGGCGCTGGACCGCGCGATCGCCGCCGGGCTTCCCCACGTGGCCGACGTACTGGCGGAGCCGGCCTTCGACACCGTGCGCGGCCACCGAGCCTTCGCTCCCTATCGCGCGCGCCTCGCCGCATCGGGCTCTGCGCTCACCCGCCCCACCAGCCACATCCGCGCCGGCGACGTGGAAATCATCGAAAGCGCCGACGGCGACGTCATCCGCGCCGGCGACGTCGTTCTCGACACCCGTCACTAAGAGTTCCCCATGACCTTCAAAATCTCTTGCGCCGCCGCCATGGCCTTGGCGGCGGTCAGCACCGCCGCGCTCGCGCAAGCCAATACGATCGTTTCCGGCAGCGGCTCCGCCCCGGTCACGCGCGATACGAACGCCGTCCGCGCTCAGGCCGAAGCCTTGGCCAAGGCCGATTTGGTCCGCGCCTTCGCGCGTCAGGTCATCGGCGCTGAACGCCTGAGCGAACTCACCCCCGAAATGGTCAGCCAGTTGGCTACCCAGATCCGCAACGACATGATCGTGGATCGCTCGTCCGAACGGGTCGGCGCCGCCTTCAACGTCACCCTGTCGGCCAGCATTGACCGCGAATGGTTCCAACGCGGGCTGGATGATCTCGGCGTCGCCTCCTCTTCGCGCCGCGGCGGCAGGCAGCAGCAGCGCATCGTGGTGATGATCGACGAAGCCATCGGCGTCGCGCCGGACTTCAGCCAACCGGCCGAAATCGTCACCGAGTATGATCGCGACAGCGGCTCGTCCTTCAGCGACAAGTCGGCGCTGGCGTACGGCAATCGCGAACGCGCCGGTTCGTCGTCGTCCTCAGCGTCAGGCCAGTCCTCGCAAGGCCGATACGCTGGCGGCGCCAGCGGCGCGCGGGGTTCGGTCGCCGTCAGCGGGTCGGGCAGAAGCTCCAGCGCCCAACGCTCGCGTTCGTCGTCCGCTTCCTCCAGCGACACCTCGTTGATCAACCGCACCAACGTCGAGGCCAGCACCCACGACGACGTTCGCTTCCGTCAACGCATCACCTTCCAGTCCGCCGCCAGCAGCGCCACAGGGCGCGCCGCTGTCTCGGCCCTGACGGAAGGCCTAGTCAACTATGACATCGGCATTTCCAGCGTTGTGCCGCTGATGGCCAGCTTCCAACCCGGCCCGACGCCGCTGTTTTCGGAACTTCAATCCAGCGGCAAGCTGAGCCAATTCTTCCAGTATGCGCAGAGCCAGTCGGCGCCCTTCTTCATGTCGGGCGCGCTGGAGATCAATCATGGCGGTCGCCATCCCGCCACCGGCGAGGTGGAATGCACCGGAGCCTTCAATGCGGACGCCTACAGCACCGCCACCGGCCAGAACGTCGGCTCCGCCTTCCGTGAGGCGACCGGCACAGGCCGCAACAGCGCCGATTGCGAAAACCGCCTGACCACGGCTCTGGCCGGTCAGGTGGCGGCGGCGCTGGGCCCGCAGATCCAGCGCGAATGGCGCAACGTCAGCCGCGCCCAAACCTCGGCGATCCAATCCGCATCGGCCCCGGCCGAATACACCCTGACCGTGCGCGGCAATGATCTGAACATGGGGGTTCAGGCCGATCTTCTCGATGCGCTCGGCGCCATCCAAGGCGTCGATCAGCACGCCTTCCTCGGGCAGGACGCCAAACAGATCAACATTCACGTGCGCTATTCCGGCTCGACGCCCCTGCACCTCGCCCTGTTCCAGCGCCTGCGCAGCAATCCTGCCTTCGCCGCCATGCAGTCGCAGACGGCGCCCCAGCAAGTGATCCTCTGCCTGAACGGCTGCTGATGTCGCGCCTCGCTCCCCTTCTGCTGGCTGCAGTGATCGCCGCGCCGACGACCGCCGCCGCTGACGAAAGCGGCCTCCGGCTGTACCCGATTCCCGGCTTATTTGGCCCGGAGGATTCGGTCTGCGGCGCCTCGGGTCGCACCGACCATCTGATTTCGTCGGCCCTATGCGATAAGCTCGCACCGATCGAGCGCCGCCAATACTGGGGCGCGCGCTTCGACGCCTTGATCGCCGATCGCTTTGGTTCAGATCAGGTGACGCGCGACCTGTCAGCGCTGCCGCCCGCGGGCATGACGCGCGAAACCCTGATGTCGCGCACCCTCGTGGCATCGCTGCATGTTTCGCGAGCCGACCTGTGGGTTGTGCCCAAGGCCAGCGTGGTCGAGGCCCACATGCCCATCACCGTCACCCTGTTGATGACCAATGTGCTGACCGGCGAGGTCATGTTCGCCCATTCAGTCTCGACCAATGTCCAGGGATTGATGGAGCGCGCCGGCTATCAGGCCGAGGCCGCAGCCCAGTTTGACCGCCATTTCGACGCCGCCTTGGTGCGCCTGGTCGATGAAGCCAGGACCCGCTTCCAGCCCAACGCGGTCACGACCCAGGTCCGCAGCCGCAACGGCGATCTCTACGTCGTCGACGCCGGCTTGCAGAAGGGCCTGCGCCCCGGCGACCAGATCGGCGCCGACGCCCGCGTGGTGTTCGCCGACGCCCACTACGCCGTGGTCGCGCCAGCCCTGGATGCGCTCAGCGTCGGACAGACCCTGTCGCGTTATGTGGCCCAACCCCTCGACGCCCTGAGCCGGCCCTCGGTGCTGGTCGTGGTGGCTGACACGGCGCCCGATATGCCGCGCGGCTACGCCGCCGTCATCATGGAAGAAGCCTTGTCCGCTGCGGGCGGCTTCGCCCTCGTGCAGATCAACCCGGCCGCCTCGGCCATCCGCGCGCCCCAACTGACGGCGGCCGGCGTGGAAAGTCGCCCGCCCGCCCTGCCGGACTACTTCCTTCGCGTCACCGTCGCCCCGCTGGAGCCCGTCCAGGCCGCCACCAACGTGCGCAACGTCGACCGCCGCGTGCAGGACGCTCGCGTCTTCCTGGAGGTCATCGACCATGACGGCCGCGCCGTCTTCGCTGTCGAAGGCAAGGACCAGCAGATCGACGAAATCGCAGACGGCATGGCCCCCTCCACGGCCCAGCGCCGCGACGTGGCCGCCCGCAACGCCATGCGACGAGCACCAGACGCCCTCAAAGCCGGTTTCACGCCCTCTCGCATGAGGCTGGCTGTCGCCTCAGCCGATGACGGGGAAGTCACGATCGCCGACCCGACCGGTGCGCTCGGCATCGGTCAGGACGCTCATGTGGTGCGCTCCATCGGCCGCGTTTCAGGCATTCAAGGGGATGTCTGGATGCCAGTCGCATCTCTGGAAGTGACCGGTTTCGGCGACGGAATCGCCACGGCGCGTCAATCCGGCGTCGAGATCGCCAAAGTTCGGCGAGGCGATCAGGTGGCCCACGACACGATCGGCTCCCTGTCGGCTTCGCGTTTCCGCTATGGCCAATGCGCCACAGCCGCCGGCGATCCCGTCGTCGTTTTCCGCGGGGCGGAACAGCCGCTGTTCCGCGCCCTCAGCTTCAACCGCTTCGCCGCGGGCTTCCCGGGCGCGGTTCACGCGACGCGCTTTGGCGACGAAGCAGCCCCCCTGGCCCTCACCTCCATCGCGCCCGAATACCGCGAGGTGAAGGCGCTGACAGTGCGGCCCGCCGACCTGTGCTTCGAAGCCGTCCACAATCTGACCCACACCGGCCAGAAGCGGTCGGGCCAGACCTTCGTCCAGAACACCTATGATCTGACGGTGGGCTATGTGCTGAAACGGAACGACCAAAGGGTCGGCGCTCAGGGGCTGCAACAGACGCTTGCCGCCACGGCCGTCCCTGCGGACGCCGACGCCACGCATCAGACCCTGTCTGTTCAGATCGATCTGGCCGATTTCGCCTCAGACCTCGCCTTACGCGCGGCCAAGGCCTTGAACCCCAATCCCTAACCGTCTCTGCAACTGGAGCTTCTCATGAAGACCTTGTCTCTTTTGGCTGTCGCTCTGACCGGCGCCCTGGCCGTCTCCGGCTACGCCTCCTCCGCTCATGCCCAACTGGGCGGACTGCGCAAGCTGGTGCCCGGCGGCGCTCAGTCCGGCCCCTCCGCTGGCGATCCCGACGTCTTCCTGAGCGAGACCGTCGAGACCACTAAACTCGTCTGGAGCGCCGCTTCGCTTCTCGCGAACGCCGTCGCCGAAGACGGCAAGCAAGACGAAGCCCGAGCGCAGCTCGCGGCGATCCAGGGCGCTTCGTCGCTCCGTGAGCTTCAGACTCAAAAGGCAAACTTCGAGGCCAACGTCGCGGCCGTGAACGCCAACGTGGCGGATGCGGCGACCTTCCAGGCGAAATACGACAACGCCAGCGAGCAGCAACGCACGATGATGCTGAACGCCGCCTACAACTTCACCATCGGCATGATGCGCAACGTCCAACTGGCCCAACAGTCGCCGGACCTCATCACCGGCCTGCAGTCCAATCCCATGCACATCACCAAGCTGGGCAGCCTGCGCGCCGCCGCCGGCCTGCTCGGCGACCAAGTCCAGAGCACCCGCTCCATGGTCGGCCCCATGCGCACCCTGCTCAGCCGCGGCGGCGTCGAAGTGCCCGCCAACGCCACGGCCTCGAGCGCCAAGCCGATCGAACTCTGAGCCTTTGAAAAGCGGCCGAACACAGCGCGCCTCGCGCGTGTTCAGCCGCCCCTCATCGACAACCGATCTGATCGCGATCAGTCTAGCGGGCTCCGAACGGGTTGGCCGTCATCCCCGCCGCCATCCTTGACCCGCCCCACACGGCGGCTTCTCCGATGGTCCCGGCGCTTGTGGGTCCCGGTCCGCTTATCCCGGCGTTCCGGCCGCCGCTGGCGGCGCCTCGAGCGAAGCGGCGGCGATGACGCCCCTAAAGGTCTCCAACACCTCAAAATGATCAGTGGCTAAGAATTACTCGATGGGCTGTCGAGACAGCAGGCGTTCCAGGAACCCCGCCGCGATAACCAACAACCAAGGCGTCGTCGCCATAAGGGGTCACCATCGCCAACTCGCGCACCAATCTCTCGCGCTCGATATGGTCGGCGCCGGCCACCTCCTTCCACCGTATCGGGTTTGACAAGATCGGCGGGCCGCTATCTCCCCCTGGCTATAGCCGCGCTCGCGCAGCGCGCCGATGACGCGGGCCAGGTTTTCGACCAGGCTCTGCAGCGGACGGATCGACGGCCATTGTGCGTTGGGCGGCCGTATTCAGGATCGCCGAGCTTCACGGTGCGTGCCGGTCGAAGCGCGTCGAGCCGGGCTTGGTACCAGGCTGGATCCATGAATATCTCCATCGCCGATGGCTCCGAATACCGGCTCCTCCCCGTGCTCGGCTTGTCCCGCAAGGCGGCCCCTCGTCACATTGGCCAGAACGCCACAGCACCACGACCCGAGGACAACAATTATCCGCAGCCACCGACCGGTAAGGTTACTATTCGCCCATGAGGGGAAAATTTCATAAATAACTGACGACTAGCTCGAAAAAAAATGGCGTTTCGACGTTATTCGACGTTGCCATCTCGCCGTTACGCCGGTAACGCTTTCTTAACCTTTTGGTTGAAGGGGGCGTCGCGAGCAAAGACTCATTCAGCACACACCCTTCGGAAGGTCGCGTGAGTAGCGGCGTTTTTGCGCCGTCAACCGAACATTTTTTCGAAGGGACACATCATGAAGAAGCTGTTTATGGCCGCCATGGCCACCACCCTGTTCGCCACCCCGGTCTTGGCTGAGTCGAGCGACACCGCGACCATCGCCATGACGGGCACGGTCGAGCAGATCTGCACCGTTGTGCCGCAAGCGGGCTTGGCAGGCGGCAACGCCGGCGCTTCGACGCCGTATTCGGTCAGCGGCGACAACGTCACCACCAGCTGGCAGTTCGCGATCGCCAACACGACCGATCCGACCCAAGCCACCATCGGCGACACAAGCCAGCGGTTCTTCTCGGTCGGCTTCAAGACCTTCTGCAACGACGACTTCACCTGGACGACGACCGCCACCAACGGCGCCATGCTCAACAGCAGCACCGCGCCTGCCGGCTTCACCAACAGCCTCGACTATACGCTCGCCATCAAGCAAATCGGCACCGGGGCTGGCACGCAACAGAACGGCGTGAACCTGGCGGCTGGCGGCTCCGGCGTGTTCCAAAGCGACGCCTTCGAGGGCACGTCGCAACTCGACATCAACGTCCCGGCTAGCACGACGCCGCCGATCGCTGGCGATTTCGTGGAAACCCTGACCCTGACCTTCGTGGCTGACGCCAGCTAAGGTTGACGCCGTCTTCGGGAGGGCGTCGCTGCGGCGCCTTCCCGAACGACGTCTGCGTCTTGCGTCATTGTTAACGCGTTTGTCTCTATGCTGAACTGAGCAGCGGCTCTCAGTATATTGCGCGACATGCAGCGGCTGTGAATTCGGGGGAATTCGTGAAGTTAATTTCTCGCGGCGTTCTGTTGCTGAGCTGCCTGATCTGGACCGTCTGGCCTGCGCTTGCAGTCGCCAGCCTCCGCGTTAATCCGTTGGTCGTCTACCTCACTCCGAGTTCCTCCTCGGCGGTCGTCGAACTGACCAATGTCACCGACATCGACCTGCCGTTCGAGGTCACGGTGATGAAACGCGTCGTCGTGGATGGCGAAGAACAGCAGATTCCGGCCGAAGATGACTTCGCCATTTTCCCCTACCAGACGATCATTCCCACCGGCTCATCGCAGACGTTGCGCATGCAATGGCTGGTCGGCCAGGCCCCGCCGACATCCGAATCCTATTATGTCTACGTCACCCAAGTTCCGGCCCAGATCACGCCCGGCGTGAGTGGCGTTCGGATCAACTACCAGTTCGGCATCTCCGTTCATGTGGTTCCGCCTGGGACGCAGCCGGACATTCAGATCACCGCGTCTCGCCCGGCCGAAAAAGACGGCGTCCGCGGCGTGGAGATTGATGTCCGCAACGTGGGATCCCGTTTTGCGCGGATGTCGGAACAGGAACTGATCGTGGATGGTGGTCCTACGATGGACCGCGCCGCGCTGAAAAAAGCGATCGGCGTCGGCTTCCTCCTGCCGGGCCAGACCAACACCTTCTTTATTCCCCGCGATGGCGCCGTCCCGGACGCGGCGGCGATGAGGCTGCGGCATCTTGGCCCGGTCTAGCTCGCGGCATATGATCGCCCTTGGCGTTGCGGCGTCGCTACTGGCCGTTTCTCCGGCGAACTCCGAGGTCCTTGACCAAGACATCGCCCCGCCGCAGCGCCTCGTGCCTATCACCGTGCCGGTTTTCGACGGCGATCGGCCGATCGGCACCGTGGCGGCAAGGGTAAACGGAACGGGCGCCTATCGGATATCGGCTGCGGCGCTTATCTCTATCCTTCGGCCGGTCTATTCCGCTGAAGAGTTCGCGCTCCTCGAGCCTCAGGTCGCCACGCTCGGGGAAATCGGCCCGGACGAGGCCGCAAGACTAGGCCTGCCCATCCGGTTTGACGCCCAGAAGGCGGCCCTGCGACTCGATGTGCCGGCGAACCAGCGAGGACGCACGGAGATCGCTCTGGCCGCCCCTGGTCGAGTGCCTGAACCCGATCGCTCGCGTCAGACGCCTAGAGATTTCACCGCCTATCTGAACACGAACATCTCGGTCGTCGACAATCCTGCCTTCAGCGGCAGCCGCACCAGCGGCGCTGTCCTGTTCGAGGGCGCCGTGCGATGGGGCGGTTTTGCGATCGAGAATTCCTCAGTGCTTGCCACCGGGGGACACGAAGACGGATCGCTCAGCCGCCAGTTCACCCGCGTGACCCGCGACTTCCCGATAGCAGGCGTTCGCGTCTCCGCCGGCGACCTGTTCAGCACATCGCGCGGGTTTATAGGCTCGGTCGACGTGCTGGGCGTATCCGCCGTACGAAACGTCGAAACCTTCGATCCCTTCCAGTCCTCGCGTCCGACGGGGCGGCAGTCTTTCATCCTGAATGAAGCCTCGAACGTCGATATCATCGTCAACGGCGCGGTCCTCAGGCAGGTGCGCCTGCCCGCTGGCAATTATGACCTGACCAATTTCCCTCTGACTGACGGGGCCAACGACGTCCGCATCGAAGCCAGAAACGATCTGGGCCAGACTACCGCCTTCAACTTCACCAGCTTTTTCGATTCCAATCTTCTTCGCACGGGGCTCAGTCAGTGGGATTTCACCGCCGGCGTTGCGGCGACGCGGCTGTCTCGACGGATCGAATATGATTTCAACGACGCCCTCGTGTCCGGATTTTATCGTCGCGGCATCTCTGACGCGCTGACGCTGGGGATCAGCGGGCGGTATTTTCGCGATCAGTGGCTGATCGGCGGCGAGGCGACGGGCGCCACCGCCCTGGGCCGCTTCTCGACCGACATCTCGATCAGCCAGAGCGCCGGAAACACCGGCTTTGCCGTACTGATGACCGCACAGCCCGAACTTCCCGACGCTTGGGAAGCGCGGAACCGCCAAATCGACGGCTTCATCGAATACCGATCATCTGAGTACGGCGACAATGCGCTGTTTAACCTGGGCGAGACCTTCCGCACCGCCATCCGTTATGGCGACTCCTTCGGGTTCGAGCGCTACAACTTCACTGCCTCTCTGGGATATTCCCGGATCGGCAGAACGGGTCGGGAAGGTCCTGAGGCGTCTCTGTCGCTCGCCTACCGCTATCGCCCCGACGTCACATTGCGGGCCTCCACCGACTACCGGAGCGACGCACAGGGCGAAGGCGAGGCGGCTGTGCGTTTCGGTCTATCCAAGTCGTTCGGATATAGCGGGCGCGCCTCCACCAGCTTCGATACGCGCGACAGTCGCTATCTCGCCGACTACGCCTTCAGCAACCAGTTTGGCGGCATCGGCACCCTGACCGGCAATGCTTCTGTCAGCGGTGCCGACAGCCAGGATGCTGTCGCGGACGGTTTTGTGAACTATACGGCGAACCGGTTCGAAGCCTCCGCCGGCTATTCCCAGGTGATCGAAGGCGAGCGTTCCTCTAGCGGAGGGCGCACGACGCTCAATCTCGCCTCAGGGCTAGCGTTCGCCGGCAATCAGTTCGCCGTGTCGCGCCCGATCCGGGACTCGTTCGCCATCGTCCGCGGACATCCGGCTCTGGAAGGGCGCACGATCGTCGTCTCCCCGGGCCGGGAGCGCCAGGGCGACCGGGCGCGGTCTGGCCCGCTCGGCCCGGCCGTAGTGTCCGACCTGGGATCCTATTCCATCGCGCGTCTGCCCTATGACGTGACCGATCTTCCGGTCGGCTACGACATCGGCGTGGGATCTATGGAGTTCTTCCCGCCCTATCGCTCCGGCTATCTGGTCGACATCGGCAGCGCCAGACTGGCCTCGGCGGTGGGGGTGGTGCTGGACAAGGACGGCCGGGCCCTGGGGCTGGCGGTCGGCTCCGCGTCCTCGACAACGGATCGGGGCTTCCTGCCGCAGCAGATATTCACGAACCGCGCAGGTCGTTTCAGCCTGTCGGGCCTCATCCAGGGCAATACCTATATCCTCGACTTCCCTGACAGGAAGCTCAAGGTTCAGATCACCATCCCGGCGGATGCGTCAGGGTTCGTAAACGTCGGCGAGCAGATAGGAAGCGCAGACTGATGATGCATATCATGGCCATTCCAGTCGCCGTCGCCCTGAGCCTCGTTTCGGCCCAAGCTCATGCGGCGTGCCGGCTGAGCCTGGACCCGATCGAGACGGTCAATCTGATGGGGGCCGGCGGCGCGGCTTACGACGCCTTCGAACGCTCCACCTATCAGACCGATTTTTCCGTGATGATCCGCAACGACGGCGAGGACGACTGCAGCGGCTACCTTTCGCTGCAGAACGGCGACGGGCGGGCAGTTTTGCGGGGCTACGGCGGCGACACGCTCGATTACCGCCTCACCTCGTCAAGCGGACAGTCGGACCTGGTTAGCCCGCAGTCCGAAACACCCTCGCCGGCAAATGCAGTGCCCTTTTCCTTGACGCCGGGTCGCGTCCAGGTCCTCGGATTTTCCGTGAGGATTTCGCCGAACCAGATCGTGCCTTCAGGCGTATATGACACCACGCTGCTGGTGCGGGCGTTCGATACTGAGAACGGCATGCTTGTCGTGGAGCGCCCAGCGCGTCTGGCGACAACGGTCAGATCGGCCATGACCATCCTGCTGTTCGAGGGCGGCATTCCTGCTTCCAGCGCACGCGACGATGCCGGCGTTCGCACGCGGCAACTGGATTTCGACACACTTCAAGAGGGCGAACAAGCCAACCTTCGCGTGCTGGTTCAATCCAATGACGGATACGCCATCAGTTTCAGGTCTCTGAACGGCGGAGCGCTGTGGCACGAGAACCTGGGGCGCGCCTCCCAGATTCCCTATGCGGTCACCTTCGGCGGCGCCAAGGTGGCCCTGGGCACGGGCGAGACACGCACATCGTCCTTCCGCGCCACGGAAATGTCGGGAGCGACCGATACCCTGAACGTCCGCATCGGTCGAATCGGCGCAGCGCGCGCCGGCCGCTATTCCGACGAGATCACCATTCGCGTCGTGCCTGAAGGTTAGCCGCCGGTTACGATGCGGAAGCTCAACTGGGGCGGCGTCTCCACCGCATCCTCGGATAGCTTCCGCAACATAACGGTTTCACGACGCGACACCGCCGTGGGGTAACGTCGCACGACCGATTCCGATTGCGCGTCCATCGCGATTTCCTGACCGTCCAGAACCAAGACATAGCCCTGAGCGCCCTCGCCAACGAGGCTGGCGTAAAGCGTCGCTCCGTCTGACACGTTGCAGAACACCGCCAGCTCGGATGACAGGGCTGCGCCACCGGACATCGTCTTGACGGTGCAGATGGGCTGCACGCTCCCCTCGAAGCGCGCGGACTGCGCCGAAGCGCCGCTAGCCAAAACGCTCACGGCAACAGCGGCGGCTATCCGCATTGTTCGGGAATTCATCAGCAGGCTCCGAGCTATCGCCTGTAGAATGCTCCTCTAGGCTTAAGGATCTATTGCCCGCCCAACGCTCGCGCCCCCAACCGGCCCTTGGACAATCACGGACGCGCCTCCATGCTCTCAAGCTCTGCCAAGCGAAACGGGGTGACGGTAGCGCCGCACCTGCTGGAGACACGTTCGCATTGGACTGGCAGCACCGCCACGCCGTCAGTCGCTGACTGACGATTGCCCCCGCCCTGCTGTGGCTCGGGGGGTGCAAATCGGCTCAGCGTAGGGTCTGGACATTGGCTCGTTGCTTCGAAGCAGATTCCAATAGTCCCCGCGACCAAGCCTCCTTGCGGCAGTCTTTCCGCTAATTCCTAACGATGAACCATTGTCAGAACGCCCGCGACACGCCGATGTCGGCGGCCACCCGACGATAGTCGTAAATTCCAACCGTAGAATCGTTACGCTCTAGGGCGATGCGGACAGTCGGAGCGAAACCGTAAGCCGTCAGGGAGCGGAAAGTCATGCCGAGACGGCCCGTGGCGAGCCACTCGCGACGCCTATCGGGAAAGAGAAACAGCCGTTCGTCACCTTCTGTACGGCGCAGGCCCGCCGAGACAAAGGCCGTCCCCCATCGCGTCTCGCGCCATCCTCCCAGGGTCAGCCCCCCCGCCCAGGTCGCATAGCCGGGATCGACAGCGCCTTGTCGGGTGATCGAGGCAGAAGCGGAGACGCCCGAGCGCGCGTCCAGCGCCCGTTCATAGGCCGCCGACAAGTCGTAGATGTTTCCATCCTGGAGGGCGTTGGTGTCGTATCGAGCGTCGCTGACGCTGTATGAGGTGATCAGCTGCGATCGTGCGTCCATCGCCCGCACCCAGTCGAACGCCAACGCCGACGTTTGAGCGTAGGGCTCGTTTCCGAACCAGCGCCAGGTCTGGCCGACCGAAGCGGTGAAGCGGTTGCGTTCGCCCCGCCGCTCCACGCCCAGAAGCGCCGAGGCGGAGACATCGTTAAACTGACTCTGCCGATAGACGCTGCCCTGCACGGCCCCGCGCGGAAGGACCGACCACCCCTCTGCCATGGGTATCCGCCCAAAGACCTGAGTCATGCTGCGAAGCCCGGCTCCGGAGCGCGCCCGCGCATCGTCAGACAGGGTCAAGGGCGCGATGACCGTGTCCAGGGTCCGGGCTTCAGTCGCGCGATTGATGTTGCTGTCGGGGGCGACGGCGAATTCGAAGACGCCCCCGATGCGCTTTTCGCTGCGCAGGGCCCGGGCGAAATGATCGACCATGGCGGCGGCCTCTTCCGGCACGCCCGAGGCCCGGGCCTGACGCAGTTCGCGCCGCGCGTCCTTCTCACGTCCCAAGGCGGCCAGCATCCGCGCCAACTCCAGCCGGGCCACCAGCACGTCCGGTTTTTCGTCCAGCAGGGCGCGGAACATCACCGCAGCTTCGGAATATCGGCCCATGTCAGCCAGCAGGAGCCCGTGCCGATAGCGCGCCTCGGCCCGAATATCGGCGTCGGCGTCCCTGGCGAGCGCCTCGTAAATGACGAGAGCGTCCACGGCCTGACCCACCGCCATTCGGGCATCGGCCAGCGCGAAGAGTTGGGCGGCGCGGACCCCCTCCACCACGTCCTGCGCCCTGACGGCGCCAGGGGCGGCGGCGATCAAGGCTGCTGCGGCTAGTCCCCAGCAAGCCTTACGATGCCAGCGGACGCTTCGCCCGCCTCCTTTCGGCGTCACTTACGACGCGCCACGGTCACGCCGTTGATAACCAGCCCTCCGGCCTGCACGCGCTCGGGCGCATAGATGTGGAAATCGCCCGCCAGTTCTTCTCCGGTCGGGCCGTAGAAGCGGGTGTTGATCTGGCCGATCTCCGCATTCCCTTCGATGATCGAGCCGGTGTTGCCATTCCAGAAGAGGCGCCCGCCGAATTCGTAACGACCGAAATCAAGCGGCTGTCCCTGCGTCTTGCCGTTCAGTACCAGGGCCCCCGTATAGGTTTGTTTTGAGAAATCCACGTCGAAGTTCGACGTGCCGCCCACATCGTACATGGCCCCGGTCGTCCGATTGGCTCCGGTGCCATAGACGACCCCTTCGTAGCGGGCGCTGCCCGTGCGCCGGGTGAGCATGCTGTCGCGTGTCACCAGTCCGTAAACGAAGTGGTGCCGCTGAAGCTGAACTTCCGCGACTTCAACTACCTGGCTGGCCCACCGACCCAGGCCGACGTAGGTCAGCGCCAGTTCCGAGTTCGCCGATCCGAGCTTGTACAACTGGAGTTGCACCTCTCGATCGCCGAAGGTTTTCCTGTAGTGGACGAAGTTGGCGTCGTCGCCTGCGACAATGTCCCCAGAGGTGAAGTTGCCTCCTGCCATCGACGATAGGCCGGGGCCGAAGCTGAAGTTGCCATTAGTCCGATCATTGAACTGGCCGATCAACGGGATCTGCGACACGCTTCGAACAGCGTTCGAGGGGGTGGCCTTGCTGACCAAAAGGGCGCGTCCACTCGCGTAAAACAGTTGCGGGACCACAATGTCCGTCATCCGCAAGTTCACGCCCGCCGCCCCGACACGCTGTCCCGTGAAGCTCCCAACGGCGGTCGCGCCGTCCGAGTTCGATGCGCTGAAACTGGCGCCCACCTCTTCGCTCTCCGGACCGAAGAAGCGCCCCGAGATATCGCCCGCCGTATTGGCCTTGGAAGATCCGACCGTAACATAGCCCGAGAAGGCGCCGTCACCGCTGCTCAGGCGGCCGCTCGCGGCCATCTCGATGCCGCCGCCGGAAACGCCCTGTCCCGTCAGCAAGCCGGTTTCACGCAGATAGGAGTGGGCGGCGAACTCTCCGCCGAGGAAATCCACGTCAAAGCTTCCTTCGCCCTGATAGACGACCGGCTCATAGCCAGGGGCGGCCGTCACGCCGAAGACGTCAATGTTGTAGCGGGCCGTGCCTGTGCGCGGCATCGCAGACGCAGGCGTATCCAGGCCATAGACGAAGGTGCTGAAGCGGTCGTTCTGGCGGCCGTTCGCCGATGAATAGCGCTGCCAAAGGCCCATGCCCACATAGCGGTTGCTGACCGACTTCGAGTAGGGCGTCGTCACTAGGGTCAGTAACTGGACGCCGTCGGCGCTACGTTGCTCATACTTCGCCTCGCCTTGGACGGTAGACTTCAGGTCCGACGGAAGGAAGGTGGCGCTCTCGGTGTTCAGGGAGACCTTATAGCTCTTCGAGGACGCGTCATAAGCCACCTGCAGATTGGCCGAGCCGCCGCTTGTGGATGCAACGGTTCCGTTGGCGAGGTCGAAAACAGCCTGCTGGTTGTTGCCAATCGCGTTGAACGTCTGACTGACCGTCAAATTGTTGATGCTGCTGTTGCCGGGCGGAGGGGTAACAGGGATGATCGGAGCCGCGCCGCCTCCGCCGCTTCCCCCGCCGCAGGCGGTCAGGATGCTCGTCGTCAGGACGGCAATCGCCATTGAGACAAGGCGCATATTACCCCCCGCGCATTTCGCTAGCCATACCCAATGGCCTACACCATAGACGACCCTAAGATCGGCCCGCACCATCTTCAAGCATAGTTTGTCTCGATGAGACGGATGGAGGGCAATTAAATCGCCTGCGACAGGATGCAAGAGCTCAGATTCTCGACGTTCAGCAGAACTTTTCTGCGCGAACAATAGATCATGACAGGAACTATTGTTTCCATAATAGAGATTTGGGAGCGCGGCTTTTCTAGAGGGGTGGCAAAGCCCAGGTCCTTATCAATGGCTTGAGACCATCAATCCGGCCAGATAGCGGTTCGCCTTTTCAGCGCGCCTTCTCGCCGAGCGCCTTTGCAAGAAACAGTCCCGCTGCACCAACTCCAGCCGCCTGTAGCTCGTGCCGCCCTCCCTCGACCCAGAAAGTCTCGACCGGCACACCAACCTCGGCCAGAGAGGCGGCAGCCGCCTGCCCTTCGCCATAAGGAATCACGGTGTCCGCCGTGCCATGGACCAGCAGGACGGGGGTCGGCGACGGCCGCCATGGCTTGGGACTGGCCAGCCGACCGGAAAAGCCCACAACGGCGCCTACCGGCCACCGGCCGGTCACGACGGCGTCGAGGGCCATGATCGTCCCCTGGGAGAAGCCCACTAGGGCGACCCGATCAAGCCGCTGTTCCAGGCCATGATCAGCGACCAATCCCTGGATCACGGCGTCAAGGTCCGCGCGCGCCGAAACGATGCGCTCGGCGCGATTGTCTGGCGTGACGCCGGCGACGCTGAACCACTGCCGCCCGGCGCCGCCTTGATCGAACGGGAAGGGACCGTTCGGAGCGGCGAAGGCGGCGCCGGGCAGAACTTTCGTCCAGACGTTCGCCAGTGGCGCTAGGGAGGCGCCGCTGCTGCCGACCCCGTGCAGGAAAATGACAAGGGAGTCGCTCATGTCGATCATGGTCTTTCTCCAACCGAAATGGCGTTGAAGGATTATCCGGGCGAAGCGGGCAACACATGTTCCGTTTAGGTATGGCAGGCAACCTCTTCGATCTTTTACGATCGGGCCTTCGAGGCCTAGCATTCTGGGCGTCGAATATGACGCCTCCTCCCACAGGAACCCCGAATGGGCCGTTGGAACGTACGCAAGCGCATCGAAGCCAATGCTCAGGACGCGCATGACCTCGCCCGCACCCTGAGTTGGCCGCATCTGATCGCCATGGGCGTCGGCGCCATTGTCGGCACCGGCATCCTCACCCTGATCGGGATCGGCGCCGACAAGGCCGGGCCTGCGGTCCTTCTGTCCTTCTTGATCGCCGGCTTCGTCTGTGCCTGCGCCGCCCTGGCCTATGCCGAGATGGCGACCATGATCCCCGCCTCGGGCAGCGCCTATACCTATAGCTATGTGGTCATGGGCGAGGTCGTCGCCTGGATCATCGGCTGGAGCCTGATCCTGGAATACAGCCTGGTGGTCAGCGCCGTGGCCGTCAGTTGGTCGGGCTACGCCGCCCCGCTGCTGAACAGTTGGCTGGGCGTCCCCATGGCCCTGATGCAGGCCCCCCATGCCGGCGGCGTCGCCAACCTGCCCGCCCTCTTCATCATCGCCGTGGTCGCAGGGCTGCTGATCGCCGGCACGCGCAAGAGCGCCAGCCTGACCATGATCCTGGTGGTGGTGAAGCTGTCGGCGCTGGCGGTCTTCGTCTGGTTCGCCCTGCCGCATTTCAACGCCGCCAACCTGGAGCCGTTCAGCCCCTTTGGCTTTGCTCGCAACACGAGCGCCGACGGTGTCGAACGCGGCGTCATGGCCGCCGCTGCCATCATCTTCTCCGCCTTCTACGGCTTCGACGCCATCGCCACCGCCGCCGAGGAGACCCGCAATCCAAAACGTGATCTGGCCATCGGCATCATCGGCTCGATGCTGGCCTGCGCGGCCATCTACACGGTGATCGCCCTGGCTGCGCTGGGCGCGACCTCATTCACCCGCTTCGCCAACAGCCCCGAGCCACTGGCCCTGATCCTGCGCGAGATCAACCAGCCCGGCGCCGCCCATTTCCTGGCCGTCACCGCCGTCATCACCCTGCCGACCGTGATCATGGCCTTCTTCTATGGCCAGAGCCGGATCTTCTTCGTCATGGCCCGCGACGGCCTGTTGCCGCACAGCCTGTCCAAGGTGTCGTCGAGCGGCGCGCCGGTGCGCATCACCCTGTTCACGGGCGCGGTCGTCGGCGTCATCGCCCTCTTCTTCCCGCTGGATGAAATCGTCGCCCTGGCCAACGCAGGCACCCTGGTCGCCTTCAGCGCCGTGGCCCTCTGCATGCTGATCATGCGCCGTCGTGCGCCCGAGGCTCCGCGTGGATTCCGTACGCCGCTCGCCTGGGTCGTCGGCCCCATCGCCATAGCAGGATGCCTCTATCTACTCGCCAGCCTGCCGCAGAAAACCCAGATATGGTTCGTGATCTGGAACCTGGCGGGGGTCGGCCTCTACCTGGCTTATGGCCGTCGCCACAGCCTAGCGGGGAAGTAGACGGTCGAAAACTCGAACAGTACCGCCCCCGCCCTTGTCAGGCCAACCGGCTAGCGACGCTGACCGGAGCGGATAGCGTGGCCTTATGGCCAAATCCGACGCCCCGTTCCACCAGGTCGACCCTGAACCGCGCTGTCAGGATAACCCGGAGGCCGGGACGTGGAATTCATCACCGAAGATAGCTCTCGGTCAGCGCCACCCAATAGGCCGCGCCAACGGGCAGGATCTCCCGGTCGAAATAGTATTCGGGATGGTGGACCATCTTGCCCGGGCCGCCGCCCAGGAAGCAGTAGGTCCCCTTCTTCTTTTGCAGCATGAAGGCGAAGTCCTCGGACGCCAGGAAGGACGGGCCAGGATAGACCACCTGATCCTCGCCAAAAGCCGCCTGCGCGATCTGGGCGGCCTTTTCGGTTTCGCCGGCGTCGTTGACCAGCACCGCGCCGGGCACGCCTTCCCGGATTTCCGAGGTGCAGCCGAAGGACTCGGCCTGGTGGGCGACGATTCGACGGATGTTGCCGAGCACCAGCTCGCGGTCCTCGGGCGTGGTGGTGCGGACCGAAAAGCGCAGGATGGCGTTGCCGGCCACGGCGTTCCCGGCATTGCCCGCAAGGAAGGCGCCGATCGTGACGATGGCGGGGCGCGCCGGCGCCACGTTGCGCGACACGATGCTCTGGATAGCCATGACGATGGATGAGCCGGCCACGACGGTGTCGATGGTCTGTTCGGGCACGCCGCCATGGCCGCCCTTGCCGATGATCTCGACCTCCCAGTTGTCGACGGAGGCCATCATCTGGCCGGGGCGGAAGTAGAACTTGCCCTTCTCGAGGCCGGGAATGTTGTGCATGCCGAAGACGGCGTCGACGGGGAAACGCTCGAACAGCCCGTCGCTGATCATGGCAGGGCCGCCTTGCATGGTTTCTTCGCCCGGCTGGAAGATCAGGCGGACGGTTCCGTTGAAGTTTTTCGTCTCGGCCAGGTGCTTCGCGGCGCCCAGCAGCATAGCGGAATGGCCGTCATGGCCGCACAGATGCGCCACGCCATCGACGTTCGACTTATAGGGCAGGTCGTTCTGCTCCTGGATGGGAAGCGCATCGAAGTCCGCCCGCAGACCGATCGCCGCGTCGCCGTCGCCTACTTTCAGCGAGGCGACGATGCCGTTCTTGCCGACGCCGGTCTCAACCTCATAGGCGCCGAACCCGCGCAACGTCTCCGCGATATAATCCGCAGTGCTGGTTTCCTGCATCGATAGTTCGGGATGGCGATGCATATGCTCGAACCATTCGGTCATCAGCCCGCGGTTCTGTTCCAGCCTTTGGACGATGGCGGTCATCTCTCACGTCTCCTTCATGAAAAAGGCCGGATGGGTCAGCCGCGATGGGCGGCCTTGCCCTTGGGCACGGTGATCAGGATCGAAAGGATCGCCACCGCCACCATCACCAGATTGGCCAGCAGCGCGAAGAACGCAGCCTCGCGCGAGGCGAGGTTCGTCTGATTGCCGGTGAAGGTGATCACGCCCTCGATCCAGCGCACGCCTTCGTTACGACCCGCGATCGCCGTGTAGATCGTCGATGAGACGGCCACGCCAAAGGACGCGCCGAGCGACGAGGCCATCTTGTAAATCCCGGCGCCGGCGCCGCCCTGGTCTTCGGGCAGGTTCGACATCGCCGCGTCGGTCGAGGGCGTGGCGTAGAACGCGAGGCCCAAGCCGAACAGGGAAAACGAGATGATCGCCAGCACCGTATAGGTCCCCAGCATCAGGTTGGTGGGCATCAGCAGGAGGACCGACAGAACGACGATATAGCCACCCCACAGCATTGGTTTGCGCGGGCCAAAGCGTTGCAGCAGCTTCTCGCCGACGCGGATGAACGCCATGATCGTGACGGCGTAGCCGATAGTCAGCAAGCCGGCCTTCTGGGCTGTCATCTCGCCGGCCTCCTGGAGCACCAGCATGGCGATCATGATGATCCCCGCCGTGGCGTTCAGAAGCAGGTTCGAGATCGTCGCCCCGGTGAAGGTCAGGTTCTTGAACAAGCCGAACTGGACAAAGGCGTTCGGATTCTTGCTTTCAATCTTGTAGAAGGCGAACCCGAAGATCAGCGCTGCGGCCAGCAAGGACAGCGAGGTCGGGCTGGCCCAGCCAAACTGGCCGCCCTGGGTCGCGAAGATCTGCAGCGCCACCATGGCGAACATGAAGGTCAGCACGCCGAGCAGATCGAACTTGTAACCCTCTTTCGGCGGTGCCTTGCTCTCGGGCGTGCCGCGCACCATCAGCATGCCGATCAGCGACACGATGGCGGCGATGATGAAGATCCAGCGCCAACCGATGTTCTGGGCCATGAGCCCGCCGAACAAGGCCGCAAAGCCCGAACCGCCCCACGACCCCATGGACCAGAGCGAGATGGCGCGCTGGCGTTCCGCCCCGTCCCAGTAGGCCTTCACCAACGCCAGCGAGGCCGGCATGATGAAGGCCCCCGACAGGCCCTGGCAAATCCGGCCCACCATCAGGAAAGAGCCGCCCAGCGACCCCGACGGCGCCAGCCCGACCAGCAACGAGCCGACAATCGAGAACACAAAGCCGAACATCACCATCTTCACGCGGCCGACCCGGTCGGCCAGGCCGCCGATGACGACGATGAAAATCCCCGAAAACAGCGCCGTGATGGAGACGGCGATGTTCATGAAGGACTGCTCGAGATGCAGGTCGGCGGCCATAGTGGGCGCGATGTTCAGCGTCGTCTGAGCAAACAGCCAGAATGCGAGCACCCCCAGGATAATTCCGTACAGCAACCTATCGTTGCCGCGGTAAGCCTCTGTTGCGGCAGGGTCCACAAAAGCCTCCTTTTACCGTCTGTTCGCAGGCAAGGATCGGCAACGTGAGAGCGAGAAGGTGTTGGGCGCAGGAGCCCTGGAATTTTCGTCACTCTACCGGATAGCTGAACGGCCAGGTCCGACACTCCGTTCCGCCGGCTCGCCGAGGTGATCTGGACAGCACTGTCAGGTTAACCCGGCAAAGTTGAGAGGCACCTACTGCGCGGCGCCCGATCGTCGCCTGATGGTTGCGCCAAAGCCCTATCATCCCCATCTCACAGGACTAATGCGGGCCACAAGGACTTCTAGCCCTTGTATCGGCGCAGCCGCCCCACCCCGCCCCTCCCGAGGTTCCCACATGATCGAAGACGCCTACGTCCGCCTTTACGCCCATGACTTCGTGCAGATGGCCGGCCGGTCCGAGCTCGGCCAGGATGTCCATGCCGCCGTCGACAAGCGTCTTGCCGACGCTCGCGCCCACGCGGCGATCATGGATGCGCGCAAGGGTCCCGGGCATCTGGACGCCCTGATCCGCCGGCTTCGAGATGTGGCGCCTGAATTCACCGGTCGGGTCATGTTGAAAGATGCGAATCCGGTGCAGGCGGCGGAACGGCGCCTTGTCTTCCTGACCCGAATCGCCGATTCGCTTGACGCCGTTGCGGCCCCGTCGCCGTCCTTGCGTTTGATCGCCGCCTGAGTTGCGCGCCAGCCTGCAGTTCGGTCAGCCCCCTCGAGTCGAGGCGGCGGCGCTTTGGTATTAGTTGATGATGTCTTCTCAGGTTAATGCGCCTCGTCTGGCCGTGCTGATCGATGCGGAGAACGCCTCCGCCCGTATAGCGGAGACCCTCTTTACCGAGATAGCCACGCTCGGAGAGGCGTCGGCCCGCCGCATTTACGGCGACTTCTCCAGCGCCCAGTTGAGCGGATGGACCAAGGTTCTGGCGAGGTTCGCCATTCAGCCCCAGCAGAACTTCGCCAACACCAAAGGGAAGAATTCCGGAGACATCGCCTTAGTCATCGACGGCATGGACCTGCTGCACTCCGGTCGGTTCGACGGCTTCTGCCTTGTGTCTTCGGACGCGGATTTCACGCGCCTTGCCTCGAGAATTCGCGAGGAAGGCGTCGCGGTCTACGGGTTTGGAGAGCAGAAGACCCCAGAGAGCTTCCGCCAAGCCTGCACCAGGTTCATCTATACTGAAAACCTCAGCGTCTCTGCAGCTCCCGAAGGGGCGGCGCCTGCGGGGCGTTCGCTCAGGTCGTCCGACGCGCGCCGCCCGGCGTCGGAAGCCGCACGGCTCGTCGCCACTGTCATCGCCGACATGGACGAGGACGGCGACGGCTGGGTAGCGGTCGGCGGCCTGGGGGATCGCCTCCGGAACGCGTACCCAGATTTCGACCAGCGCAGCTACGGTTACCCCAAGCTGTCGGATCTCATTCGCGCCACGGGGCGGTTCGAGGTCCAGACCAGCAACGGCGGGTCGATGCGGATTCGCGACAAGGCCTAGACCCCGCGACCTGATCAGACGCCCCGCTTGCACCGCGTCAGAAATAGTCAGCGAGGGTGAGTTGTCGGCGTTCCCCGCCCTCGAGCGTCAGGGTCACCGTCCGCCCGGCCGCCGCCTCGCCCCAGTGGTTCTCTGGATCGATGCCTTGGCCGTCGATATCGACGATAACGTCGCCCGCCTTCCAGGCTCCGGCCTCGGCCGGAGAGCCAGGCGCCACGTAGCGAACGACCCGCTTGCCGTTGCTGATCACGGTGTTCAGACCCGACCGGTTGCGCGCCAAGGGCGCCGACATGTTTTGACCCGGCAGCAGGAACAGCCTGTCGCCGCCGAAGTCGATCATCAGGCGGAAACGGGAAAAGATGGGCAGGCCGATGTTGGCCGCCGCATCGTCGCGCGCCCACACTCCGCCGCTGGTGCGCAAGGTGGCAGGCACATTCGCGAAGACGTAGCCGCCGATGCTGATGCGGCTCAGGCTGACCAAGGCAGACGGCGCGGCGCCACCGACGCCGCCGGCCATAGCGGCCGAGACCCGGCGACCCTCCAGCAGACGAGCCTCGGCGGCGTAGCCGGGATAGAGCGACAGCGCCGAGCCGTTGCCCAGGTCGAACATCGCCAGGACAGGCGGCCCGTCCTCGATCGTGATAGGCACGGCACGCAGGCCCTCGACCGGCGTCAGCGGCAGCTCGACCGTGCCCGGCGGCGGCGCGAAGCCCTCGGCCGAGACCAGCCTGATCCGGCCTGCGGCGAAATCGATGTCGGTGATCGACTGGTTCATCAGTTCCTTGCCGAGCAGAACCGGGACGGGGCGGCCCAGCGCCTGAGCGATCGCCGACAAATCCATCACCGCGACCGTCATGCCCTTCAGCGTCGCCTCGCCGAAACGGACGTCGAAGCCCGGCGCAATGGATACCGTCTCCGTGCCTCCGGTGCCGATCGCCGTGACCCCGCCCTGGGCGATCAGGCCGATCGACTCGGCGAAGGCGCGGTCCACCACCGTGACCTCGGCCCCGCTGTCGAGCATGGCCTCGACAGGACGCCCCTGAACGGACACCGGAATGAAGATGCGGCGCTGCGAGAAGAGTTCGAAATCCACCCAGCCGCTGTCGGTCCGCCCCGGATCGAACCGGACCACGCGCGCCGCCTCCGGCCGGGAAAAGGTGGCGGCGTCCAGCGTCGGATTCAGCGACAGGCTGTCGATCACGATCTGGCCGTCCTGGTTGTCGTCGCTATCGTCCACCGCGTGCCGGAAGGGCAGGCGCACGCCGTCGACCCAGCGCCAGTCGGAGTAGAGGGTGGTGCGGCTCTTGCCCGGCGAGGACGCGCGCACGCCGCACAGGACGCCGCTCGAAACCTCGATCAGCAGTTCATAGCGCCGACGCCCGGCGTCCGCCGCCACGGGTGCGCAGGCGCGGCCGTCTAGCATTTCGGCCTGGCCCACGATCGAGCGCGCGCCGCGCGGCAGCAGACCCAGCATCAACGCCGCCCCGTTCAGCTCGTCCTCGGCCTGCAGTCGGGACAGGGTTTCGATCTGGCCGCTCATGGTGCGGCTCCAGGCGTCGCCCTCGGTCGCGCCCGTCTCCTCGTGCACCGGCCCCAGTTCGGAGGCCTGACGCGCGCGGCGGACGCCGTCGGGCCCGGCGGCGATCCACCACTGCGCCACGCCTTGAAGGCCGGTCGTGGTCACGACGCCCGTTTGGTGCAGCCCCGTCAGGCCTTCAAAGGCGGGGCCGCCACGCCAGGCGGCGTGGCGTTGCAGCAGTTCCTCAGGGGACGGCGGGGTCTCCGCCGAAGCGGTCGCGGTCGCGGCCAGGAGGGCCGCAGCGGACAGAGCGAAAGCGTGAATCTTCATGGCCCCATGAAGACTAGTAGCAACGACTAGTCGTCAAATGAGAAAATGGTAAGGATTAAATTGTGGCGTCAGATTACGCCGTTTTCACTTTTGATAGCAGCGATTACAAATAGGTTTATGCCATGGCTCCCGAAGACGCCCTCATCCCTCTCGGCTTCACCGAGACCGAAGCTCTGGCCTACTGCGAGTTGCTGCGCACCGGCCCTGCGACCGGCTATCGGATCGCGCAAGGGATCGGGAAAGCGCAGGCCAACACCTACAAGACCCTGTCGACCCTGAGTCAGAAAGGCGCGGTCATCGACGATGGCGGCGATCCGCGCTCGTTTCGCGCAGTGGCGCCCGATCAGTTGATCGCCGCGCTCAACACCCGTTTCGCGGACCAAACCCAAGCCGCCGCAGACGCCCTGGCGAGCCTGAAATCGCATGAGGCCGAGGATCGCCTCTATCAACTGCGCTCGCCGGATCAGGTCTGGGCCCAGGCCGAGGCGATGATCGACGCCGCGACCGAAACCTTGCTGTTCGACTGCTTCCCTCAGGTCGAGGCGCGACTGGCCGACGCCCTCGGACGCGCCGTCGAGCGCGGCGTGGTGGTGTCTGGCGTGGTCTATGACGACGCCCAGGCACGGCACGGCGGCTATCAGGTCGTCCGTTCACGGACGGCCGAACGGGTTCTGGAACGCTGGCCCGGCGCCGAATTGCGGCTGGCCGCCGACGCGACCCAGCATCTGCTGGCCCTGCTGACCCGCGACCTGACCGAAGTTCGCCACGCCCTGTGGAGCGACAGCATCTATCTGTCGGTACAGCAGCACTACGCCCTGTCGGCCGAACTGCGCCTGCACGCCCTGCCGGCTCCCGAACGTGAAGTCGCCCCGCAGCTGACCGTCGCGGGCATGCACCCGCCAGGTCTGCGCAGCCTCCTCGGCCTGACGTCCGACGGAAGCCCCATCCCCCATGAATGAAGTTGCGCCCTGCCCATGAGCGCCTCGGACCGTCGTGAATTCCTCGCCGCCGCGGCATCCTTAGGAGCCGTGCTGGCCATCGCCGGTCCGGCCGTCGCTGGATCGCGCCCCGTGCGCCCGGCGCCCGATCGCTTCCCCCAGGGCGTGGCCTCCGGCGACCCCCGCCCGGACAGCGTGATCCTGTGGACCCGCCGTCCGCCCGTCGCGGGTGGCGTCGAGGGTGCCCTGACGGTCGAGACGGCCGAGGACGAGGGGTTCCGCCGGCTGGTCGCCCGCGCCTCGGTCACGCCGGAGGTGGCGGCGGACTGGACCTGCCGCGTGCTGGTGGCGGGGCTGAAGCCGGGACGGGCCTACTGGTATCGCTTCATCGACGCCGACGGCGCCGCCAGCCGCACCGGGCGCACCTTCACCGCCCCGGCGGAGACCGACGCCGCCCCTGCCCGCTTCGCCTTCGTCAGCTGCCAGAACGTCAACCTCGGCTACGCCACCCCCTATCGGCGCATGATTGTCGAGGACGCGGCCCTGCCCAAGGCCGAGCGCATCCGCTTCGTCCTGCACCTGGGCGACTTCATCTATGAGATGATCTGGTCGCCCCAGGACCAGCCGACGATGCAGGGCCGCGTAGTGCGCGAGATCGGGCCGCTGCCGACCGGCGCCCGCGTCGGCGCCCTGCAGGTTCCGACCACGGTCGCCGACTATCGCCACGTCTATCAGGCCTATCTGGCCGATCCCGACATCCAGGATGCGCGCGCCCTGTGGCCCTTCATCTGCGTCTGGGACAACCACGAGTTCTCTAACCGCTGCTGGCAGAGCCAGATCAACTACGACGGATCGCGCCCTGCCCAGAACCTGAAGCTGGCCGCCAATCAGGCCTGGTTCGAATACATCCCCGCCCGGGTTTCCGGCGCGACCCTGAGGCTGGAGCGGTTTCTGGCGCCGACGGTCTCAGACGCGCCGCTGGACGCCGTCGACGCCGACGGCCTGTCGCATGAGCCCGGCAATCTGGCCGCGATCAACAGCTTGAAGATCGCGCGGTCCCTGCGCTGGGGCGCCAATATCGAGCTGATCCTGACCGACAACCGCTCTTTCCGCGCCCAGGCCGTGGCCGAGAGCGAGGCGGCCGCCCCCTTCGCCGTCCGGGGCTTTCCCTGGTTCGCGGCGCAGGATGTGATCGACGTGCTGGATGCCGGGCGAACCTGGGCCCAGGGCGCGCCGCCGGCCACCCTGCGTTTCGACGGCAAGGACGCGCCCAATCCCCGACGCGACGCCACGCCCGGCAGCATGCTGGGGGCCGAGCAGAAGCGCTGGTTCAAGGAGCGCCTGCGCACCTCGACCGCCCGCTGGAAGCTGTGGGGCAATTCGGTCGGCATGCTGCACCGCCGCACCGACTTCCAGAATCTGCCGGACGAGGTGGCGGCGGACTGGCCGTCCGAGGGCTACGGCCTCTACGGCACGGACGACTGGTGCGGTTTCCCGACCGAGCGACGCGAGTTGCTGGACTTCATCCGCGATGCGGGCGTGACCAATATCGCCACCCTGGTCGGTGATCGGCACAGCTTCTTCGCGGGGCTCCTGGCGCCCGAACTGCCCCCCGGCGACTTCGCGCCCGTGGCCGCCGAATTCGTGGTCGGCTCCATATCGACGCCGTCCAGTTTCGAGGCCGCCGAGGCGGCCCTGCCGCTGGACCGCCCCCTTTCGCCTGTCTATCTGCACCGCCCGACGGAGGCAGCGCCGGTTCAGCCGGCGATGAATCTGGCGATCCGGCACGGCGTGAAGGCCTGTTATGCGCTGAAGGCGACGGGTCGGATCGAGGACGCCCTGGCGGCCACCAATCCCGACGTCGCGCCTCACCTGGCGTTCGCCGACATGGGCGGCCACGGCTTTGCCGTCGTGACCGCGACCGACGAGGCCCTGGATGTCGAATTCGTCGCCACGCCGCGTCCGACCCGCTCCACCGAGGGCGAAGCGGGCATCCCCCTGGCCTATCGCGTCGCGCACCGCCTGCCTGCCTGGACGACCGGCGAGACGCCGCGCCTGGAGCGCACGCGACAGGCGGGCCGCGCGCCCCTGATCCTCGACCTTGATCCGGGAGCCTGAAGCCTTGAAAGCCTCGCCCACCGGGAACCATCCCGCAGACGTCCTGCCGCCCGGCGAACTGACCCTGCTGTGGCGTGAAATCTACGCCAACTATCCCGTCCCCTTGCCCTTCACCGAGGACGAACTGGCGCGCTTCATCGAGGGGTCAGGCGTCGATCGGACGCTCTCTCAGGTCGCGACCGTGGGCGATACGCCGGTCGGCCTGTCCCTGGCCGCGAGATCCCAGGGCGAGGCCTGGATCGGCGGCTTCGGCGTCGTCGCGGCCCACCGACGCACCGGCGTCGGTTCGGATTTGCTGCGCCATCAATGCCGGGTTCTGGAGGCAGCCGGCATCGTCTCGACGCGGCTGGAGGTCATGACCACGAACAAGGCGCGCCGCCTCTACGCCTCGGCCGGCTTCATCGACCGTCGGCGGCTCGACAGCTTCAACAGCGCCGCCGTGGGCGGCGGCGCGGACCCGCTTGAGGTTATTCCGCCTGACGACCTGGCCCGATTGCATCGCCGCATGCACGTCGGCGTCAGCGCCGCGCCCTGGCAGCGTGAACTGGAGGCTGTCGAGCGCGCCGTGCGGCGGGACCGCCTGACCATCCTGGGGTGGCGCAGCCCCACGGGCTTGGCCGCCTATGCGGTTGAACAGGCTCGCAGCGGCGTCACCTACCTCA
Source organism: Brevundimonas sp. 01N35 (assembly GCF_056399785.1). Taxonomy (NCBI): domain Bacteria; kingdom Pseudomonadati; phylum Pseudomonadota; class Alphaproteobacteria; order Caulobacterales; family Caulobacteraceae; genus Brevundimonas; species Brevundimonas sp. 01N35. Next base: position 111,004 of record NZ_JBFTRZ010000002.1, on the reverse strand, counting down.
TCGACGCAGCGGCGGAAAACGACCAGGCCGCCGAGGCCCTGATCGCCTCGCTCGCCGCGCGAACCCGCGGGCGTCGCCTCAGCCTCGCCGACGAGCCCGCTCAATCCCCCATTGCCCGCGCGTTCAAACGCTTCGGCGCCACCCCTCGCACCCAGAGGTTCGAAATGCTGCGTCTCAACCCGCCCTCAAGCGTCGCGGAGCCCGCCAAGGTCCGTTCGGAGGCCTTTGCATGACACCCCCCGCCCCCCTGAACCGACGGCTGCTGCTGTCTCTGGCCGCCGGCGCCGCAACTGCCCTGCCCACCAGCGGCGCCCTGGCTCGCGGCCCAGACAGCGCCACGGCCGAAGGCCTGTTCGAACTCTATCGCGGCCTGATCAACGCCCATGACTTCAACCTGCTGGAGCAGCGGGTGATCGCGTCCGACGCGATCTTCGTCTTCTCCGACCGACGCGACGCGGGCATCGCCGCCGTGCGCGCCGGGTTCGAGCGCACATGGTCAATCCTGCCGGACGAGGTCTATGAGATGACCGACCCCGAATGGCTGATCGACGGCGCGGACGCCGCCGCCTGCGCGTTTCGCTACACCTATCGGGGAACTATGGCCGATGGCCGACGCCTAAGCGGCGGGGGCCAGGGCGTGAACCTGATGCGTCGCACCCCGGCGGGCTGGCGCCTCGCCTACGAACAACTGACCCCTGACACCCGTCCGGCTTCCGCGTGACCGGCACCCTCAGCCTGATGGCGGCCATGCTGCTGGAGCGCGATCTTCAATCCGCCCTCGCCGACCTGCCTCGGCCCAGCGCCGTCTCCATCGAAGGGCGCTGCCAACCGGGCGGGCTAAGCGCGGCCTCCGGCCCAGCCGATCCCGAGACCGGCCGGCCGATGACGGTCGATACGCCCCTGCGCATCGCCAGCAACACCAAGACCTTCACCGCCGCCACGGCCTTGCGCCTGTGGGAACAAGGCCGGCTGGATATCGAGTCGCCGATCCGCCCCCTGCTGACGCCGGCGCTGGACCTGATCCTGCGCGAGCGCGGTTACGACACGGCGCGGATCACGGTGCGCCAACTGCTCAATCATACCTCGGGCCTCTACGACCACGGCTCGGACCCGCGCTTCATCCAGACTCTGTTCGCCGCGCCCGACCGGCGCTGGTCGCGTGAGGACCTGGTGCGGCTGTCGATGGAGTACGCCGGCCCGCAAGGCCTGCCGGGCGAGAAATTCCTCTACTCGGACACCGGCTATATCCTGCTGGGCGACATCATCGAGCGGATCACCGGCAGTACGATCGCCGCCGCCGTACGCGAGCAGTTGCACCTCGATCGCCTGGGTCTGACCGCGACTTGGTGGGAGGAGATGGAAGCCCCACCCCCCGGCGCAGCCCCACGCGCCCGGCAGTTTCTTGGCGAACGCGACGCCACCGACATCCACGCCTCCATGGATCTGTATGGAGGCGGAGGTCTGGTGATGTCGACGCGCGACGTGGCGCGCTTCATGGCGGCGCTGTTCGAAGGACGGATCTTCGACCGCCCGGACACCTTGAATACGATGATCCGCCCCGCCGAACATCCGGGCGGAGATCATTATCGACTGGGCCTCATGGCCCGACGCGACGGCGAGGCCGAAACCTATTGGCACTCCGGCTTCTGGGGCACCGTCGCCTACTATGCCCCCGCGCAAGGCACGGCTGTCGCCGCCGCCACCACCAATCAGGACGGCTTCCGCGCGCTCAGCAAGTTTGCGGAAACGCTCGCATCGTCCTCCTGCAACGCGTCGAGCTAAACGACCACCCCGTCGGGCCGGGGTGTTCGCCCGGGTGGAGCATGCCGTCTTCAGGCCAGCGTCCGCACCCTGGACTCGCGCTCCCACTGACGGGTGCGCGCTGGCGACAGGAAGGCCTTGGCGGAGGCAGCGACGTCCACCACGCCGTCGCCTGGCTCAACGCCCGCCCTGTCCAGCAGCGGCCGGGCCTGCGGCGTGTGACCGATGGCCTTGAGATGCCCGAAGGCGTCTTTGGCGAAGTCGACGGCGGCGCCCTCCTTCAGAAGCTGGATGCAGCCGTCGTCCGACAGGATGATCGCCACGGCGTCGAACAGCACTGACGGACTTCCGGCGAGTTGGCCGTTAGCGGCGAGGACGGATCCGTCCGCCAATTTCGCCCCACCGATCTTCGGCGCGACGATGAATACGGCGCCCCCGTCCCCTTCCACGACCTTGCGAACAGCCTCGACCACAGCGCCGTCGGAGCCGTCGGCGACCAGAATCCCGACCTTGCGGCCCTTGAGCGTACCCGGGTACTTGCCGACGATCCGCAGCGCCGGCGACGGTTCGAGGTCGATGGGCGCCGCGGCCGGCGCTGACGCCTGGGGCAGGGACACGCTCATGCCCTCCGCCACCCGCTTGGCGAGGGTCTCGTCGACATTGCGAAGATTGGCCAGGACGCGCGCCCGGACGTGGTCGAGCGTTACCTTCGACAGCTCAAACACAAGCGCGCTGGCCAGATGGGCCTGTTCGATCTCCGTCTGCGACCGGAAGAAGAGCCGGGCCTGGCTGTAGTGATCGGCGAAGCTCTCGGCGCGCAGCCTGACTTTTTCGCCTTCCATCGGGATCGCGGCGGTGCGGAAGCCGCCTTGCGAATCCTCACGCGATCCGCCCTCCTCCCCTGCCTCGGCTAGGCTGTTGGGCTCGTAGTTCGCGCGCCCCTTGAAGACCTGTGTCTGCATATGGCCGTCACGCTGGAAGTTCTGGAAGGGACAACCCTTGGCCCGGTTGATCGGGATCTGATGGAAGTTGACGGTCCCCAGTCGCGACAACTGGGTGTCCTGATAGGAGAAGAGCCGCCCCTGCAGCAGGGGATCTTCCGAGAAGTCGACGCCCGGCACGATGTTGGTCGGCAGGAAGGCGGCCTGCTCGGTCTCGGCGAAGAAGTTGTCCGGGTTTCGGTTCAGGACCATGCGGCCGATGACCCGCAGAGGATGATCCTCTTCGGGGATCAGCTTGGTCGCGTCGAGAATGTCGAATGGCAGGGCGTCGGCCTCGGCCTGGCTTAGAAGCTGGACCGCGAACTCCCACTCCGGGAAGTCGCCCTGATCGATGGCCTCGAACAGGTCGCGGCGGTGGTAGTCGGGGTCGGCCCCGGCGATCTTGACCGCCTCGTCCCAGCAGGTCGACTGGGTCCCGAGCCTGGGCCGCCAGTGGAATTTGACGAAGGTCGCCTCCCCCTTGGCGTTGATCAGGCGGAAGGTGTTGACGCCGAAGCCTTCGATCATGCGCAGCGACCGCGGAATGGCTCGGTCCGACATGGCCCACATGACCATGTGGGTGCTCTCAGGCATCAGGCCGATGAAGTCCCAGAAGGTGTCATGGGCGCTGGCCGCCTGGGGATAGCCGCGGTCCGCCTCCATCTTCACCGCATGGATCAGGTCGGGAAACTTGATCGCGTCCTGGATGAAGAAGACGGGGATGTTGTTCCCGACCAGGTCCCAATTGCCCTCGGTCGTATAAAACTTCACCGCAAAGCCGCGCACGTCGCGCGGCGTATCGACCGACCCCGCCCCGCCGGCCACCGTCGAGAAGCGAGTGAAGACCTCCGTCTTCTTCCCGACTTCGGTCAGGATTTTAGCCGTAGTGTAGGGTTCCAGACTCTGGGTCAGTTCGAAGAAACCGTGGGCGGCCGAGCCGCGCGCATGGACGATCCGCTCCGGAATACGCTCATGGTCAAAGTGCTGGATCTTCTCGCGAAGGATGAAGTCCTCCAGCAGGGTCGAGCCCCTCGGGCCGGCCCTGAGCGAGTTCTGGTTGTCGCTGATCGGCGCGCCATGGTTGGTGGTGGTGCGTGTCTCGGGGGTTGAAGCGGTCTGGTGGAGTTCACCAGCTTGGCCGGGGTGGTCGTCGTCAACGGGCGGGTTGGCCATGGGCGTTTCTTTCCGTGCGATTGTCAGGGGTTCCTGGCTGAATGCGCAGGGCCTCAAATCGTTCGGCAGCAAGCAAAAAGGGAGCTTTGAGCGCCGCGTCCACGCCGCATTGCCGATCCTCCACCTTTAAAGCAGGACCGTTTCCCTCTTCGCGGCCCTGAGGTCCGCGACCAACGTCCGCCGCTCCCGACGACGGGCCTCAACATCCGGCAGGCGCGACAGATGGGAGGGGTGAACCGTCAGCAGGCCCCGATCGCCTTCAGGATAGTTGCGTTTGTAAGAGGCCGACTTCAGGTCGACGACTTCATCTTCCAGGCGACGTGCAACACCACCCGACAAGGTGCGTTTCCCATTGTCTGCCGAAGGCCCGATTGCGGGATCCGCGAATGACACCCATCAGGAGCGCCCCGCACCCGCATGCCCACGCCCGATCATCGTCCCGTTTCCGTTCTCCGACCCACACCCGCTGGCCTGTGGTGCCCGGAAGGCGACTTCTACATTGACCCGTCGCGCCCGGTGGACCGGGCGGTCATCACCCACGGCCATGCCGACCATGCCCGGGCGGGCCACGGCGCCGTCCTGGCCACCGCCGAGACCCTGGCCATCATGGGCGAACGCTACGGCGCGGACTTCGCCGGGCGGAAGCAGGCCCTGGCCTATGGCGAACGGCTCAGGATCGGAAACGCCGAGGTGTCTCTGGCGCCGGCCGGCCATGTTCTGGGCTCGGCCCAGGCGACGGTGCGGCAGGACGGACTGACGGTCACGGCCTCGGGCGACTACAAACGCCGGCGCGACCCGACCTGCGCCCCTTTCGAGCCGGTGCCCAGCGACATCTTCATCACCGAGGCGACCTTCGGCCTGCCGGTCTTTCGCCATCCGCCGGACACTCTGGAAATCGGTCGCCTGCTGCGCTCGGTGGTCCAGTTTCCCGAGCGCGCCCACCTGGTCGGGGCCTATGCGCTCGGCAAGGCGCAGCGGGTGATCAGACTGCTGCGAGAGACTGGCTATGACGAGACCATCTATGTCCACGGCGCGCTGGAGCGATTGAACCGGCTGTACGAGCATTTCGGCGTCGACCTGGGATCCCTGGCCCCCGCGACAGGATCGAAGGCGGACTTCGCCGGACGGATCGTCATCGCCCCGCCTTCGGCCATCGCCGACCGTTGGAGCCGACGGTTCCCCGATCCGGTCACGGCCTTCGCCTCGGGGTGGATGCGCGTGCGGGCGCGGGTCCGCCAGCGGGGCGTCGAACTGCCGCTAATCCTGTCGGACCACGCCGACTGGGACGAACTGACCGCCACGCTGACCGAACTGTCGCCACAGGAGATCTGGATCACCCATGGCCGCGACGACGCCCTGCGCCGCTGGGCTGAACTGCAGGGGCTGACGGCGCGCGCCCTACACCTTGTCGGCTACGAAGACGAGGACGACGACTGATGCGCGCCTTCGCCGCCCTGCTGGACCGCCTGTCGTTCACGGCGTCGCGCAACGCCAAGCTGCGGCTGATCCGCGACCATCTGGCCGACGCGCCCGATCCCGACCGGGGCTGGGCCCTGGCCGCCCTGACCGGCGCCCTGTCCTTCACCGCCGCCAAGCCGGCCATGATCCGTCAGGCAGTCGAGGCGCGGGTGGATCCCGAGTTGTTCCGCCTGTCCTACGACTACGTCGGCGATCTGGCCGAGACCGCTGCCCTGATCTGGCCGACCCGTCACGGGGCCAACCGCGAGCCGGAGCTGTCGGAGGTGGTCGACACGCTGAACACGGCCAAACGCGGCGAGGTTCAGGGCCTGCTGGAAGGCTGGCTCGACGCCCTGGACGCCGACGGGCGCTGGGCCTTGCTGAAACTGGTGACCGGCGGCCTGCGCGTCGGCGTCTCGGCGCGGCTGGCCTGGCAGGCGGCCGCGGATTTCGGCGGCGTCGAAGTCGCGGCCATTCAGGAGGTCTGGCACGCCCAGAACCCGCCCTACGCCGACCTTCTGGCTTGGCTGGACGGCAAGGCCGAGCGCCCCTCGGCCATGGCCCACGGCCGCTTCCGCCCCGTCATGCTGGCCCAACCGATCGACGAGGCCGTCGACCTGCCCAAGCTGGACCCCGCCGCCTACGCCGCCGAATGGAAATGGGACGGAATCCGCGTCCAGGCCGTCAGCGAGAGCGGCGTCAAACGCCTCTACAGCCGCACCGGCGAGGACGTGTCCGGCGCCTTCCCTGACGTGGTCGCCGCCCTGACCTATGAGGGGGCGATCGACGGCGAACTGCTGGTGCTTCGCGACGGCCGGGTCGCGCCCTTCGGCGACCTGCAGCAGCGGCTGAACCGCAAGACCGCAGACGCCAAACTGATGGTCAGCCATCCGGCCGGCATACGCGCCTACGACCTGCTGGCCACCCACGGCGAGGATCTGCGCGCCCTGCCCTTCGCCGAGCGTCGCGTCCGGCTGGAAGCCTTCGTCGCCGCGACAGGATCGGACCGCATCGACCTGTCGCCACTCGTCCCTTTCGACCGCTGGGACGATCTCGCCGCCCGGCGGGCTGCGCCGCCGCCTGGCGATCCGCAAGCCGCCGAGGGCCTGATGCTGAAACGGCTGGACAGCGTCTATGAGGCGGGCCGTCCACGCGGTCCGTGGTTCAAGTGGAAGCGCGACCCGCACCTGATCGACGCCGTGCTGATGTACGCCCAGCGCGGCCACGGCAAGCGGTCCAGCTTCTATTCCGACTACACCTTCGGCGTCTGGACCGAGGACGTGGACGGGATCCACGCCCTCACCCCGGTTGGGAAGGCCTATTTCGGCTTCACCGACGAGGAGTTGAAACAGCTCGACAAGTTCGTGCGCGACCACACCGTCGAACGCTTCGGCCCGGTGCGCTCGGTCACCGCCACGCGCGAGTTCGGCCTGGTGCTGGAGGTGGCGTTCGAGGGCCTGCAGCGGTCGAAACGCCACAAGTCCGGCGTGGCCATGCGCTTTCCCCGCATCAGCCGCATCCGCTGGGACAAGCCGGCCAAGGAGGCCGACGAACTGACGACGCTGGAGCGGATGCTGGATCAGATCGAGAGATGAAACGGAAGGGGAACGCCCCTATATTCGTCGCTTCGCCCTCTGGACCCGCCGACTTGGATCTCAGCGTCTCCGCTTCCGACCTGCTGCCGCCCCGTTTTCGCGACTGGTTCGCCGAGCGCGGCTGGTCTGCGCGCGCGCATCAACTGGCCATGATCGAAAAGGCTGACGCAGACGCCGACGTCCTGCTGGTCGCGCCGACCGGCGGGGGCAAGACCCTGGCCGGCTTCCTGCCCAGCCTGATCGACCTGGCCGAGCGCGACCCTCGCAACGGGCCGAAATCGCTGCACACTCTCTATATTTCCCCGCTAAAGGCTCTGGCCGTGGATGTGGAGCGCAACCTGCTGACGCCGGTGCGCGAGATGGACCTGCCCATAGTCGTCGAATCGCGCACCGGCGACACCGGTCAGGCCCGCCGTCAGCGCCAGCGGATCGCCCCGCCCGACATCCTGCTGACCACGCCCGAGCAACTGGCCCTGTTCTGCGCCTGGGAGGGAGCGCGTGGCTATTTCGAAAATCTGCGCTGCGTGGTCATCGACGAGATCCACGCCATCCACGGCTCCAAGCGCGGCGACCTTCTGGCGCTGGGACTGGCCCGCCTGCGGAGCTTCGCGCCGCACCTGCGCTGCGTCGGCCTGTCGGCGACGGTGGATGATCCGGCGCGCGTGCGACGTTGGCTGTCGGATCGCGGCGACGACATCGTCCTGGGCCAGGCCGGCGCGCCGCCTCAGCTGGAGATCCTGCTGTCCGAAAACCACGTGCCCTGGGCCGGCCATACCGCCCAGCACGCCATGGCCGAGGTCTATGAGACCATCAAGACGGCGCGCACCACCCTAATCTTCGTCAACACCCGCTGGCAGGCCGAGTTCGCCTTCCAGGAACTGTGGCGGCTGAACGACGACAATCTGCCCATAGCCCTGCACCACGGCAGCCTGTCGGCCGAACAGCGTCGGCGTGTCGAGGCGGCGATGGCGCGCAACGAATTAAGGGCCGTGGTCTGCACCTCGACGCTGGACCTGGGTATCGACTGGGGATCGGTGGACCTGGTCATCCAATTGGCCGCGCCCAAGGGCTCGTCGCGACTGGTGCAGCGGATCGGCCGGGCCAACCACCGGCTGGACGAGCCCTCGCGCGCCGTCCTCGTGCCCGCCAGCCGGTTCGAGATGCTCGAGTGCCAGGCGGCGGCGGAGGCCGTGGCCGAGAACGCCCTGGACGGCGATCCGCCCCGCACCGGCGCCCGGGACGTCCTGGCCCAGCACGTCATGGGCTGTGGCTGCTCGGAGCCGTTCGATCTGGAGGCGCTCTACGCCGAGGTGACCCGCGCCGCGCCCTATGCCGACCTGACGTGGGAGGCCTACGAACAGGTCGTCGATTTCGTTTCGACCGGCGGCTATGCGCTCAGGACCTATGACCGCTTCCGGCGTCTGATCCGAGGTCCTGACGGCCTGTGGCGGGTCCGCACTGAGGAGATGGCGCGGCGTCACCGCATGAACGTCGGCGTCATAGTCACCGCCCAGACGCTGAACATCCGCCTGCCTGGACGGCGCGGCGCCGGCCGCAAGATCGGCCAGGCCGAGGAAGCCTATTTCGAGCAACTTTCGCCAGGCGACAGCTTCCTGTTCGCCGGCCAGGTCTGGCGCTTTGAAGGGGTCGAGGGCGCCGACGCCATCGTCACCCGCTCGGCGGAAACAGAGCCCAAGGTCCCCAGTTGGGGCGGCTCGAAATTCCCCCTGTCGACCTATCTGGCCAAGCGGGTACGACAGATGATGAGCGACGAGGCCTCCTGGTCGCGCCTGCCGCCCGACGTCTGCGAATGGCTGCACGCCCAGAAGGAGCATTCCAGCCTCCCGGGCGAAGACGATCTGCTGGTCGAGACCTTCAGCCGGGGCAAACGGCATTTCATGATCTGCTATCCGTTCGAGGGGCGCCTGGCGCACACCACCCTGGCCATGTTGGTCACGCGGCGGCTGGACCGCGCCGGGGTCGGACCGATCGGCTATCTGGCCAACGACTACGCCCTGTGCGTCTGGGCCATGCGGTCGATGGACGGCCTCGATTTCGACGCCCTGTTCCAGCAGGACATGCTGGGGGATGATCTGGAAGCCTGGCTGGACGAAAGCTTCATGATGAAACGCGCCTTCAAGGAGTGCGCTCTGATCGCCGGCCTGATTGAGCGACGTATGCCGGGGCATGAGAAAAACAACCGTCAGGTCACCTTCTCGGCGGACCTGATCTACGACACCCTGCGCCGACACGACCCCGACCATCTGCTGCTGTCCTGCGCGCGCGAAGATGCAGCGCGAGGCCTGTTGGACGTCGCGCGTTTGGGCGAACTGCTGACGCGGATATCCGGCCGCATCCGCGTCGAGCGGCTGGCGCATCTGTCCCCCTTTGCCGTTCCCCTGCTGATGGAGATCGGAAAAGAGCGGGCGCCGGGGACTTCGGCGGTCGACATGATGCTGGAGGACGCCGCCCTAATAGACGAGGCCATGTCTTGACCGCTTTGGGGATCGGCGCGGCGACCGACGACGGCGCCCTGACCATCCGCGTCGCCAACGTCGAGGTCGTGCTGCGGGCCTCAGGCGCTCTTTGGCTGGCGCAGGAACGGATGCTGGTCGTCGCGGACCTGCACCTGGAAAAGGGTTCAGCCTACGCCGCACGAGGTCAGTTGCTGCCGCCCTACGACACGCGTGAGACCCTGGACCGGCTGGAGCGCGAGGTCGGCGCACTGGCGCCTCGCTCGGTCGTCCTGCTGGGCGACACCCTGCACGACGGCGACGCGGAGACCCGCATCGCCTCATCAGAGCGGGCGCGGATCGCCGCCCTGGCGGATCGGCTACGGCTGATCTGGGTCTGCGGCAACCACGACCCCGACGGCGCCGGCGACCTGGGCGGCGAGACGGCGGCGGTTGTCGCGGTCGCCGGATTGACCCTCCGCCACGATCCCTCCCCCTATCCCGCACTCGGCGAGGTCGCCGGACACCTGCACCCCTGTGCTCGCATCCACGGCCCCGCGGGCAGCGTGCGGCGCCGTTGCTTCGCCTCGGACGGTCGCCGCCTGATCCTGCCCGCCTTCGGCGCCTATGCCGGTGGATTGAACTTGCGTGACGAGGCCTTCACGCCCCTGTTCGAAGCCCTCCCCGTCGGCTTCGCTCTCGGGCGGCGCGTGACGGCGGTGGCCCATGAACATTTGAGACCTGATCGCGCCGCCTTCACCCGCTGAACTAGCTGAAATTCAAAGAAACCCGGATCTCTGATTCCGGCTTCAGGCGTCGGTTTGCCGCTTGGCGCTGCAAGCTTATTCCGCAGGCGCCTTCTCCGGCCGCTGCAACTTCGCTTTCCCCCGTGAGTTTCGAAATGGGGTAGCCGGATTGCGACGAGGCGAAACAGGGTGTCATGACCATCGACCGCCTTTGCATCGACACCATCCGCACCTTGTCGATGGATGCCGTACAAAAGGCCGAGTCCGGCCACCCCGGCACGCCGATGGCCTTGGCGCCCGTGATCTACACCCTGTGGCAGCGCTTCTTGCGCTACGATCCCACCGACCCGTTGTGGCTGAACCGCGACCGCTTCGTGCTGTCCAACGGCCACGCCTCGATGCTGCTCTACTCGATGTTGCATCTGGCCGGGGTCATGGCGACGGGCCCGGATCAGGAGCTTCTGGACGCCCCCGCCGTCTCGCTCGACGACATCAAGGCCTTCCGCCAGTTGGACAGCAAATGCCCGGGTCATCCGGAGTATGGCCACACGACGGGCGTTGAGACGACGACCGGTCCGCTCGGTCAGGGCTGCGGGAACAGCGTCGGCATGGCCATCGCCGAGCGCTGGCTGGCCAAGCATTTCAACCAGCCCGACTTCGCCGTCTTCGACCACGACGTCTATGTCCTGTGCAGCGACGGCGACCTGATGGAAGGGGTCAGCAGCGAGGCCGCCTCGATCGCCGGCCACCTGATGCTGGGCAACCTCTGCTGGATCTACGACGCCAACAACATCACCATCGAAGGTCACACGGATCTGGCCTTCACCGAGGATGTCGGGGCGCGTTTCCTGGCCTATGGCTGGAACGTTATCCATGTCGGCGACGCCAACGACACCCCGCGCATAGCCGAGGCCCTTGAGCGCTTCCGCGCAACCCAGAACACGCCCACCCTGATCATTGTCGATAGCCATATCGGCTATGGCGCGCCGCATAAGCAGGACACCAGCTCCGCCCACGGCGAGCCGCTAGGCGAGGAAGAGGTCCGCTTGGCCAAGCGCAGCTACGGTTGGCCGGAAGACGCCCAGTTCCTCGTCCCCGAGGGCGTGCGCGAGCATTTCGACGCCGGCATCGGCCTGCGCGGCCGGCAGGTGCGAATGGCCTGGCAGAAAGGCTACGACGCCTATCGTGCGCAGCATCCAGACCTGGCCGAGCAACTGGACCAGATGGCCAAGGGCGAGCCGCCGGTGGGCTGGGACGCCGACCTCCCCAACTTCCCCGCCGACGCCAAGGGCATGGCCAGCCGCGAGTCGTCGGCCAAGGCGATCAACGCCATCGCGCCGCGCTATCCCTGGCTGATCGGCGGCTCGGCGGACCTGTCGCCCTCGACCAAGACCAACCTCACCTTCGAGACGGCCGGCAGTTTCGAAGCCGGCTCATACGGCGGCCGCAACCTGCATTTCGGCATTCGCGAGCACGCCATGGGGGCCATCCTCAGCGGCCTGGCGCTCTCCGGGCTGCGCGCCTACGGCTCCAGCTTCCTGATCTTCTCCGACTACATGAAGCCGGCCATCCGCCTCGCCGCGCTGATGCAACTGCCTGTCGTCTATATCTATACCCACGACTCCATCGGCCTCGGCGAGGATGGTCCGACCCATCAGTCGGTCGAACAGCTTGTCGGCCTGCGCGCCATTCCAAACCTCGTCGTCCTGCGGCCGGCAGACGCCAACGAGGTGGTCGAGGCCTGGCGGGTCATCGGCGGACTCAAGCATCAGCCAGCTTGCCTGGTGCTAAGCCGTCAGGCGCTGCCGACCTTCGACCGCTCGCTCTACGGCTCTGCCCAGGGGCTGGCCCGCGGCGCCTATGTCATGGCGGACGCCCAGGACAAAGACCCTGACGTGATCCTGATCGGCACGGGCAGCGAAGTCAGCGTCTGCGTGAAGGCCTTCGAGACCCTCAAACACCAAGGCGTGGCCGCCCGGGTCGTCAGCATGCCGTCGTGGGAGTTGTTCGAGCAACAGGACCAGACCTATCGCGACGGGGTGCTCCCGCCCCACGTCACGGCGCGCGTGTCAGTGGAAGCCGGCTCAGTGATCGGCTGGGACCGCTACGTCGGGGCCGACGGCGCCAGGATCGGTATGCGCAGCTTCGGGGCGTCGGCCCCCGCCAAGGACCTGATGGCCCGGTTCGGATTCACGCCGGACGCGGTGGTCGAAGCCGCCAAGGCCCAGTTGGCGCAAGCAAAGGGACAAGGCGCATGAACCCGTTGCGGCAGCTTGAGGCCTGCGGCCAGGCGATCTGGCTGGACTATCTGAAGCGCAGCCTGATCCAGACGGGCGGCCTGAAGGCCCTGGTCGACAATGATGGGCTGAAGGGCGTGACCTCCAACCCCTCGATCTTCGAGAGGGCCATCGCCGAGAGCGACGAATACGCCGACGCCATCAAGGCGTTTCAGGCCGACGCGGACCACAGCGTCGCGGACATCTACGAACACCTGGCCATCGAAGACATCCAGGCGGCCGCCGCGGTTCTGCGCCCGGTCTTTGAACAGACCGAGGGCCGGGACGGCTACATCAGCCTGGAATGCTCGCCCTATCTGGCCAACGACACCCAAGGGACCATCGTCGAAGCCCTGCGTCTGCATCAAGCGGTGGATCGACCCAACGTCATGATCAAGGTTCCGGCGACGCCCGCCGGCATCCCCGCGATCCGCGAGTTGACCGGGCGTGGATTGAACATCAACATCACCCTGCTGTTTTCCCTGGACGCCTATGAACAGGTGGTCGAGGCCTATCTGTCCGGGCTCGAGCAGTGGCAACGGGCGGGCGGCGACCTGTCCAAGATCGCCAGCGTCGCAAGCTTCTTCCTCAGCCGCATCGACATTGCGGTCGACAAGCGGCTGGACAAGCTGAACGACAAGGCCTTGGCGGATGGGCTACGCGGCAAGGCGGCCATAGCCAGCGCCACACTGGCCTATAGCCGCTACCAGGCTCTGTTCTCCGGCCCGCGCTGGCAAGCCCTGGCCGCAGCCGGGGCCAAGACCCAGCGCCTGCTATGGGCCTCCACCAGCACCAAGAACCCGACCTACAAGGATACCCTCTATGCCGAGGCGGTGATCGGTCGCGACACCGTGGACACCTTGCCGCCCGCGACCATGGACGCCTTCCGCGATCATGGCATCGTCACGGCCGACGCCATCGAACAGGGCGTGGACGAGGCCCGCGCCTTGCTCGTGGCGCTGGAGCAGCAGGGCGTGTCGATGAAGGCCGTCACCAACGCCCTGGTCGTCGATGGCGTCCAGGAGTTCGCCGACGCCTTCGACAGGCTGTTCGCCGCCATCGCCCGCCAGCGCAGCCAACTGAACGGCGAAGGCTCCAACCAGCAGATCGTCTGCGGCTCGCCTGAACTGGAGGCTGCCGTGACCAGGATGATGGAGGCGTGGCGCAAGGACGGCCGCATTCGCCGGCTCTGGGCCGGGGACAAGACGCTATGGACCGGCGCGGACGAGGACCAGTGGATGGGCTGGCTGCATTCGGTGGACGAGGCCCTGGCTGACCTCACGCCGCTGCAGGCCTTGGCCGAGGAAGTCCGGCAGCGCGGGTTCACCGACGTGCTGTTGCTGGGCATGGGCGGCTCCAGCCTGGGACCAGCCGTCCTGGCCGAGACCTTCAGCCGCCAGCCCGGCGCGCCGCGTTTCCATATGCTCGACAGCACCGATCCGGCCCAGATCAAGACCGTCGAACAGGCGGTCGATATCGGCCGGACCCTGTTCATCGTCTCTTCCAAATCCGGCGGCACGCTAGAGCCCAACATCTTCCTGGACTACTTCATGGACCGCGTGGTCGCGGTGCGGGGCCAGGACAAGGGCAAGGCGGGCGAGCAGTTCATCGCCGTAACCGACCCCGGGTCTTCGCTGGAGACGCGCGCTAGAACCTTGGGCTTTAGCCATATCTTCTACGGCGCGCCCTCCATCGGCGGGCGCTATTCGGTGCTGTCCAATTTCGGCCTGGCGCCGGCGGCGGCCATGGGTCTGGATGTCGCGCGCCTGCTTCGCGCCACCCGGCCGATGCAACACGCCTGCGGACCCGATGTCCCGCCAGCGGAAAATCCGGGCGTGCAGTTGGGGATTCTCCTGGGCGTGGCCGCCAAACAGTTCGGCCGCGACAAGGTGACGATCATCGCTTCGCCGGGCATCGAGCCTCTCAGCGCCTGGCTGGAGCAGCTCTTGGCCGAGAGCACCGGCAAGCAGGAGCGCGGCCTTATCCCCCTGGCCGACGAACCGCTGGCCTCCCCCGACCTTTACGGCCAAGACCGGCTGTTCGCCTATATCGAGCTGGACGGTCGGGGCGAGGCCGCACTGCGCCAGGCGGTGCAAGCACTGGAGCAGGCCGGCCACCCCGTCGTACGCATCACGATCAAGGACATCTGGCGCCTCGGCCAGGAGTTCTTCCGCTGGGAGATCGCCGTGGCTGTGGCCGGAGCGATCATCGCCATCAACCCGTTCGACCAGCTCGATGTCGAGGCCAGCAAGGCCAAGACCAAGGCCCTGACCAAGGCCTATGAGACGTCGCAAAGCCTGCCCGAAGAGGCGCCGCTGTTTCGCGGCAAGGGGGTCGCCCTCTACGCCGATCCGCGCAACGCCGCCAACCTTGGCCGGCACCACAGCCTGTCGGGCTACCTGAAGAGCCATCTGGACCGTCTTCACGCGGGCGACTACGTGGCGCTCCTGGCCTATATCGAGCGCAACGAGCGCCACAGCCAGGCGCTGACCGCGATCCGGGCCCGTATCCGCGACAAGACCCGGGCCGCAACCTGCCTGGGCTTCGGGCCGCGCTTCCTGCATTCGACCGGCCAGACCTACAAGGGCGGACCCAACAGCGGCCTATTCCTGCAACTCACCTGCGACGACCCGGCCGACATCCATGTGCCGGGCCACGGCTACAGCTTTGGCGTGGTCAAGGCGGCGCAGGCGCGCGGCGATCTGGAGGTGCTGGTCGAACGCGGCCGACGGGCGCTCCGCGTTCATCTGACCGATGTCGACGCTGGGCTAGCCGAGTTGGCCCAAGCCCTGGACGCGGCGCTCGCGCAACCGCGCCGCTCGAAGGAGTGACGGCCCCATGCAGATCGCGATGATCGGACTTGGACGCATGGGGGGCAATATGTCCCGCCGTTTGATGGCGGCTGGGCACAGTTGCGTGGTCTATGCCCTGGACGCTAAGGCGCGCGACGTCCTGGCCAAGGAGGGCGCCACGGCCGCCGACTCGCTGGCGGACCTGGTCGGCAAGCTGCAAAAGCCGCGCGCGGTGTGGCTCATGCTACCCGCCGGACAGGCCACCGAAGAGACTGTCCATCAATTGCGCGATTTGCTTGAGACCGGCGACACGATCATCGACGGCGGCAACAGCTTCTACAAGGACGACATCCGCCGGGCCAAACTCCTAGGCGAAAAGGGTGTCGCCTATGTCGACTGCGGCACCTCGGGCGGGGTCTGGGGCCTGGAGCGCGGCTATAGCATGATGATAGGCGGACCCCAGGAGGCCGTCGCCCGTCTCGACCCGATCTTTGAGGCCCTGGCCCCCGGTGTCGGCCACATCCCCCGCACGCTCGGGCGCACCGGCGAGGTTTGCCAGGCCGAGCGCGGCTACATCCATGCGGGTCCCGCCGGCGCAGGGCACTTCGTCAAGATGGTGCACAACGGCATCGAGTATGGGTTGATGCAGGCCTATGCCGAGGGCTTCAACATCCTGCGCAACAAGATCTCCGAGGATCTAGCGGAGGACGAACGCTACACCCTGAATCTGGCGGATATCGCCGAGGTTTGGCGGCGCGGCAGCGTGATTACCTCCTGGTTGCTCGACCTGGGGGCCGCGGCTTTGGTCAAGGACGAGCAACTCAACGAGTATTCCGGCTTCGTTCAGGATTCCGGAGAAGGCCGCTGGACCGTGGAGGCCGCCATCGAGGAAGCGGTACCAGCGGACGTGCTGTCCACCGCCCTCTATGCACGCTTCCGCTCGCGCCGGGACCACACCTTCGCCGACCGGATGCTGTCGGCCATGCGCTTCGGCTTCGGCGGCCATATCGAAGGCGCCGAGGCGATTGATCCCGCGCCCGCATCGGGCGCCGCAGGGCGAGCGCCGTCGAAGCCCGGGCCGGACTAGGACGTGTCCAGCGATGCGTTAGCTCGCATGCGACCTGTCAGCTTAAGTCTTCAGAGCAAAGCGCCTTTCTCGCCACCGCCCCCGGCGACATCAGCCCGGCGAACAAACCTGCGGTCAGATCATCCCTGCGCATCCCGACGATCTAGCGTCGCATATCTTCGTTTTTGCAATCTCTCCCTAAGCCTTGGCCAAAGCCCGCCGACGTGTTCTTCTGATCTCCGCCAGCCCCTCGCCTTAACGCGCCAATTAGTGAGCGCCTTCCCTCTGATCCCACGCTGCACAGACATTTCAGTCAGGCACCATGGACGAACATCCCGCCGCCCCTGAACGCTCGACGACCGACGCTGAAAGACGCGGGCGCGTCGGCCGAAAGCGAGGGATCTGGATTCTGCTCCTGTCCATAGCGGCGCTTCTGGCCCTGGCCTGGTTTCTGACCCATCGAAATTCCAACGCGGACAAGGCGCGCGCGGGCCACAAGCCGCCCGTGGCTGTCGCCGTGGCGGCGGCGACCAAGGGGTCGGTCCCGATCCAGGTCGATGCGCTCGGCACGGTCACGCCTCTGGCCGAGGTGGCGGTACAGCCGCAGGTTTCAGGCGTGATCGCCGCCGTCCTCTATCGGGAGGGCCAGATCGTCGCCAAGGGCGCGCCTCTGGTCGTGATCGACCCGCGCCCGTTCCAACTGGCCCTGCAACAGGCCGAAGCCGCCCTCGCCCGCGACGAGGCGCAGCTTCAAATCGCCCAGCTGACCCTGGACCGTTACCGCACCCTGTCGGCGCAGGACTCAATCGCCGGCCAGGATGTCGACACCCAGGCCGCGACCGTCAAGCAACTGGCGGGCGCCGTAGCCGGCGATCGCGCCGCCATCGGCGCAGCAAGGCTGAACCTGACCTTCAGCCGGGTCTCGGCCCCAGTCAGCGGCCGGATCGGACTGCGGACGGCGGATCTGGGCGCCTATGTCACGCCAGCCGGCGGCGGCGTCGCCACGATTGCGCAACTGACCCCCATCGACGTCGAATTTTCGGTTCCGCAGCAGGACCTGACGCGCATCCGCACCCGCTTGGCGGCGGGGTCGTCGCCGCCCGCGACCGCCCTGGACGAAACCCGCACCCGCGTCCTGGCTCAGGGACAGTTCCTGACCCTGGACAACGCCGTGGACGCCGCCACCGGCACGGTGAAGGCCAAGGCCCGCTTCGCCAATACGGACGGCGCCCTCTTCCCCGGCCAGTTCGTCAATACGCGGCTGCTGCTCGAGGTTCAGGAGGATGTCGTCCTCGTCCCGTCCGCAGCCGTTCGCACCGGGCCCAGGGGCGATTTCGTCTATGTCGTCAGCCCAGCCTCCAAGGCCACCTTCCGTTCCGTCCGCCGCGGCCCGACCAGCGGCGACCTCGTCTCGATCAGCCAGGGACTCGCCGTCGGGGAACAGGTGGTCACGGCCGGCGGCGATCAACTGACGGACGGCGCACAGGTGGTTCTGTCGAACGCGGGAAACCCAAACTCTGCGACCCACCAACACCCAGGCCGATGAATATCTCGGGCCCCTTCATCCTGCGTCCGGTTGCGACCGCACTGATGATGGCGGCGCTGGTGCTGGCGGGACTGGCGGCGTTTCGCCTGCTGCCGCTCTCCGCCCTGCCCCAGGTCGACTACCCGACCATCCAGGTCCAGACTCTCTATCCCGGCGCCAGCCCGGAAGTGATGGCCAACACCGTCACCGCCCCGCTGGAACGCCAGTTCGGCCAGATGTCGGGCCTTGGCCGAATGAGTTCGACCAGCGCGGCGGGTGCCTCGGCGATCACCTTGCAGTTCGATCTGTCCCTGTCGCTTGACGTGGCCGAGCAAGAGGTCCAGGCGGCCATCAATGCGGCGGGAAGCCTGCTGCCCGCCGATCTGCCGGCACCGCCCATCTATGCCAAGGTCAACCCGGCCGACGCCCCCGTCCTGACCCTCGCGATCACCTCCGCCACCCTGCCTTTGACCCAGGTGGAGACCCTGGTCGACACCCATCTGGCCCAGAAGATTTCCCAGGTCGGCGGCGTGGGTCTGGTGTCGCTCAGCGGCGGCGCCAGGCCAGCCGTCAGGGTTCAGGTCGACACCCAGCGGCTTGCATCCTACGGCCTGACCATCGACGCCCTGCGCACCGCGATCGCCAGCGGCGCGGCCAGCGGGGCCAAGGGCGGTTTCGACGGCCCAAGCCGCGCCTACACGATCGACGCCAACGATCAGTTGACCACGGCCCAGGACTATCGGGACATGGTGCTGCTGTATCGCGATGGAGCCGCCGTCCGGCTATCGGACGTCGCCAGCGTCATCGACAGCGCCGAAAACGTGCGGCTGGGCGCCTGGGCCAACCTGACGCCCGCGATCCTCGTCAACGTCCAGCGCCAGCCCGGGGCCAATGTCATCGCGACGGTCGACGCCGTAAAGGCGCGCCTGCCCGACCTGACGACCGGTCTTCCCGCCGGGCTCAAGGTCGAGGTGCTAAGCGATCGCACGACCAGCATCCGCGCCTCGGTCCGGGACGTCGAGTTCGAGATGCTGCTGGCCGTCGCCTTTGTCGTGGCCGTGATCTTCGCCTTCCTCCGCAGCGGCCCCGCGACCCTGATCGCGGGTCTGGCCGTGCCGATCTCGCTGATCGGCACCTTCGGCTTCATGTATCTGATGGGGTTCAGCCTCAACAACCTCAGCCTGATGGCCCTGACCATCGCCACGGGCTTCGTCGTCGACGACGCCATCGTCATGATTGAGAACATCGCCCGCCGCATCGAGGCCGGCGAAAAGCCGTTCCAGGCGGCGTTGAACGGCGCGCGCCAGATCGGCTTCACCATCGTCTCGTTGACCGTGTCGCTGATCGCGGTGCTGATCCCCCTGCTCTTCATGGGCGATGTGGTGGGGCGGCTGTTCCGGGAATTCGCCGTCACCCTGGCCGTCACCATCGCCATTTCCGCCGTGGTGTCCCTGACGCTGACGCCGATGCTGTCGGCCTATTGGCTCAAGCCGCGCCCGTCCCGACCGGAGGGGCAAACCGAAGCCAAGCCGGACGTCTTCCAGCGCCTGCTGTACCGCTATGATCGCGCCCTGGACTGGGTGCTGGACCGTCAGGGCGCGACGCTGGCAGTGGTCGCCGTCACCCTGGCCCTGACCGCCCTGCTCTATATCGTCATCCCCAAGGGCCTGTTCCCGACCCAGGACACCGGCCAGCTTCAGGCCGAGGTGCGCGCCGCCCGTTCCATCTCCTATGGCGGCATGGCCGAAACCCAGCAGGCAGTCGCCAAGGTCCTGTTGCAGGACCCGGACGTGGCCTCACTGAGCGCCTTCATCGGCGTCGACGGCGTCAACACCTCCCTGCTGGGCGTTGGGCGGATGCTGATCAACCTCAAGGACCATCGCACCGCCTCCCAGGCCGTGATCATGGACCGACTGAAGCAGGCGGCGGCGACCGTGCCGGGCGTGGTCCTCTATGTTCAGCCGGTTCAGGACCTGACCATCGACGCCGAGACCGGCCCGACCCAGAACCGTTTCGCCTTGCAGGGCTCGGACCAGGCGACCGTGGACCTCTGGGCGCAAAAACTCACAGCCGCCCTGCAGGACGGGTCGAAGCTGAGGAACGTCGTCACCGACGCAGGCGCGTCCGGTCTGGCCGCCTACGTCAACATCGACCGGGATACGGCGGCGCGGCTCGGCGTCACCGCCTCGACGGTGGACGAGACCCTCTACAGCGCCTTCGGCCAGCGGATCGTCTCGACCATCTTCGACGAAACCAACCAGTATCGCGTCATCCTGGAGGCCGACCCGACGCTGGTGTCCACGCCCGCGGACCTGGCCCTGCTGCACGTTCCGACCATTGGCGCGCCGACGCCCCTGTCCGTAATCGCCGCCATCGAGGAGCGGTCGGCGCCGCTGGAGGTCAACCATGTGGCTCAGTTTCCTGCCGCGACCGTAGGATTCAATGTCGCGCCGGGCGCCTCGCTGGGCGCGGCGGTCGGTCAGATCCGCCAGACGGCCCAATCCATCGGGCTTCCGCCCAGCGTCCAGATTGTCTTCCTGGGGGCTGCCAGCGCCTATGAGAACTCGCTTCAGAACGAGCTCTGGCTGATCCTGGCCGCCGTCGTCTGCGTCTATATCGTGCTGGGCGTTCTCTATGAGAGCTTCATCCACCCCCTGACCATCCTGTCGACCCTGCCGTCGGCCGGGATCGGGGCTCTGCTGGCTCTGATGCTGACCGGCAACGACCTGGGGGTGATCGGCGTCATCGGGATCATTCTGCTGATCGGCATCGTCAAGAAGAACGCCATTATGATGATCGACTTCGCCCTGGACGCCGAGCGCGACCAGGGCAAGCCGCCGCGCGAGGCGATCCATCAGGCCGCGCTGCTGCGTCTGCGGCCGATTCTGATGACGACGCTGGCGGCCATGTTCGCCGCCGTGCCCCTGATGCTGGGATGGGGGGTGGGCTCCGAACTTCGTCACCCGTTGGGCATCGCCATCTTCGGCGGGTTGATCATCAGCCAAGCCCTGACCCTGTTCACCACGCCTGTCGTCTATCTGGCCTTCGACCGCCTGACCCGGCGTCGAGCGCCAGCCGCCCTGGGCGAGGAGGCGTCGGCATGAACCTGTCGGGGCCATTCGTCCGTCGTCCGATCGGCACCATCCTGCTGACCATCGGCCTGGCCCTGACCGGCATCGCCGCCTTTTTCAACCTGCCGGTCGCGCCCCTGCCCCAGGTCGACTTTCCGACGATTTCGGTTTCGGCCAGCCTGCCGGGGGCCAGTCCCCAGACCATGGCCGCCAACGTCGTCACCCCGCTGGAACGCCGCCTGGGCGTGATCTCGAACGTCAGCGAACTGACCTCGTCCAGCACCACCGGCCAAGGCCGGATCACCCTGCAGTTCGATCTCAGCCGCGACATCAACGGGGCCGCGCGCGACGTCATGGCGGCGATCAACGCCGCGCGCGCCGACCTGCCCACGACTCTGAAGGCCAACCCCAGTTACGCCAAGACCAATCCCGCCGACGCTCCGGTCATGATCATCGCCCTGCAATCCCAGACCCGCACCCCGGGCCAGATCTATGAGGCCGCCGCCAACATCGTCCAGCAGACCCTGTCGCAGATCGACGGCGTCGGCTCGGTCGAGTTGGGCGGAAGCTCTTTGCCTGCGGTGCGCGTCGAACTGAACCCTCATGCCCTGAGCCAATACGGCATCGGCATGGAAGACGTACGCGCCGCCATCACCGCCGCCAACCCGAACCGCCCCAAGGGGGTCATCGAGGACAGCGCCCGCGCCTTTCAGATCTACACCAACGACACGGGCCAGTCGGCGGCCGATTTCCGCGACCTGATCCTGGCCTGGCGCGACGGGGCCCCGGTGCGTTTGAGCGATGTGGCCGAGGTGGTCGACAGCGTCGAGGACCTGCACACCCTGGGCCTCTACAACGGCGAACCCGCTGTCGTGGCGCTGATCAGCCGCCAGCCCGGAGCCAATGTCATCAAGACCGCTGACGGCGTCAGGGCCGCCCTGCCCTTGCTGAAGACGCGCCTGCCGGCCGACATCGAAATGGCCGTCGCCGCCGACCGGACGCTGACGACCCGGGCCTCGCTGAAGGAGGTCGAGATCACCCTGCTCATCGCTCTGGTGCTGGTCGTGCTGGTCGTGGCCGTCTTCCTGGGCAGCGTCCGGGCCACGATCATTCCCGCCGTCGCCGTGACCGTGTCGATCCTCGGCGCCGTCAGCGTCATGTTCCTGCTGGGCTTCAGCCTCAACAACCTCAGCCTGATGGCCCTGACGGTGGCGACCGGCTTCGTGGTGGACGACGCCATCGTAGTTCTGGAGAACACCAGCCGCCATCTGGAAAGGGGCATGGACCGCGTCCAGGCCGCCTTGCTGGGCGCGCGCGAGGTCGGCTTCACCGTCGTCTCGATCAGCCTGTCTCTGGTGGCGGTCTTCGTCCCCCTGCTGTTCATGGAAGGGATCGTCGGCCGCCTGTTCCGCGAGTTCGCCGTCACCCTGGCGGCGGCGGTGCTGATTTCGCTGGTGATCTCGCTGACGGCGACGCCGATGATGTGCGCCTTCCTTCTGCGTCCCGCCCGCCAGGCCAAACAGCCCGGCCGACTAGCGTCTGCGTTGAACCGGGGCTTTGAGCGTGTGCGCGACGGCTATGGATCGGCGCTCGAATGGGCGCTGGATCACGGTCGGTTGATGCTGTGCGCCCTGGCCATTGTGATCGGGCTGAACGTCTATCTGTTTACCGCCGTGCCCAAGGGCTTCTTTCCTATCCAGGACACCGGCCAGATCAGCGGCGGCCTGAGGGCCGACCAAAGCATCTCGTTCCAGGCCATGCAGGGCAAGCTGAAGCAAATTCTGGACGTGGTGGGTCAGGACCCTGCCGTTCAATCCGTGGTCGGCTTTACCGGAGGATCGCGGGCGGGCGGCGGCTTCGTCTTCATCACCCTGAAGCCCAAGCCCGGTCGCAAGGACAGCAGCCAGACCGTCATCGCTCGACTACGCCCCAGGCTGATGCACGTCAGCGGTGCGACGCTGTTCCTCAGCCCGGTTCAGGACGTCACCATCGGGGCGCGACAAAGCAACGCCGCATATCAGTACACCCTGAAGAGCGACAACGCTGCCGATCTGGCGACCTGGGCGGGGGCCCTGGCCGACGCCATGAGCCGGCGCCCTGACCTTGTCGACGTCAATTCCAACGCCCAACCCAACGGCCTGGAATCCTATGTCATGATCGACCGGACCGCCGCCGCTCGCCTGGGGATCAATTCGGCGACGCTCGACAACGTCCTCTACGATGCCTTCGGCCAGCGGCAGGTGTCCACGATCTACAAGGACCTGAACCAGTACCATATCGTCCAGGAGGTCGCCCCCCAGTACGCCCGCGATCCCTCGGCCCTGTACGACGTCCATGTGCCCGTCAGCGGCGGGGCGACGGTTCTGGCGGCCGGTTCGGTTCAAGCGAGCACCGGCCCGACGGCCTCGCCTGTCCGCAACGCCTCCCAGGGATCCGCCCTGACCCTGACCCCGCGCAAGACAGCGCCGCTCGCGGCCTTCGCCAGTTTTTCCGACTCGGCCGCACCGACGACGATCAACCATCAGGACGGCCAGCTGGCGACGACCATTTCGTTCAACCTTCCACCTGGAAAATCCCTCAGCGACGCCAAGGCGGCGATCGCCGCCGCGGAAGCCGAAATCCATATGCCGTCCAATGTTCAAGGCAGTTTCCAGGGCGCGGCCAAGGCGTTTCAGGACTCGCTGAACAGCCAGCCGCTGTTGATCCTCGCCGGCATACTGGCGGTCTATCTCGTCCTCGGCGTCCTCTACGAAAGTCTGATCCACCCGCTCACCGTCCTGTCGACCCTGCCCTCGGCGGGGATCGGGGCCGTGATCGCCCTGATGGCCTTCAAGATGGAGTTTTCGATCATCGCCCTGATCGGGCTGATCCTGCTGATCGGCATCGTCAAGAAGAACGCCATCCTGATCATCGACTTCGCCATCAACGCCCAGCGCCAACGTGGGTTGAGCGCGCGTGACGCCATCGGCGAGGCGTCGATGCTGCGGTTCCGCCCCATCCTGATGACCACCCTGGCGGCCGCCCTCGGCGCCCTGCCCCTGGCCATCGGCTTCGGCGACGGGGCCGAACTCCGTCAACCCCTCGGCATAGCCATTATCGGCGGTCTGGTGGCCAGCCAGTTGCTGACCCTGCTCACCACGCCGGTGGTCTTCCTCTACCTGGACCGTCTCGGGAGCCCGCGCGCCAGGGCGGCGCGAGCCGCGCCTACCGCTACTCCATCCCCCCTTGGAACCGCCTAGGAAACGAAGATGCGTACCGTGGTCTGCATCAGTGTGGTCGGCGGCCTGGTTCTGACGGCCTGCGCGTCGGGCCCCAACTATGTCCGACCCACGACGCCCATCTCCGCCGCCTACAAGGAGGCCGTGGCGCCGACCGAGGGCTGGATGCAAGCCGTCCCGGCCGACGCCGTCGATCGCCGTGACTGGTGGCGGGTGTTCAACGATCCCATTCTGGACGCGCTGCAGCAGCGGCTGGAGGTCTCCAACCAGAATCTCGCGGCCGCCGAGGCCGCCTACCGTCAGGCGCGCGCCCTCGTGCGAGAGCAGCGCGCGGCCTATTTCCCGACCGTGCTTCTGGAGGGGTCAGGCCAGCGTGCAAAAGCCGCCAGCCTCGGCGGGGGAGCATCCACCGCCAATGCCTATCGCTTCGACATCGGCGGAACCTGGGCGCCGGACGTCTGGGGCGCCGTGCGGCGCGCCGTCGAGGCCGCCGGAGCCCTAGCCCAGGCCAGCGTCGGGGATCTCGCCGCCGCCAAGCTCTCGGCGCAGGGCGAACTAGCGGCCAACTATCTGCTACTGCGCGAGGCAGACGCCGAGATCGCCCTCGTCGCGGCTACGGTCGACGGCTATGCGCGATCGCTTCAGATCACCAGCAACCGGTACGACGCCAGGATCGCCGCCCGCAGCGACGTCCTTCTGGCCGAAACCCAGCTCGCCAACGCCCAGGCCAGCCTGTCGGCCCTGACCCAGCAACGCGCCCAGGCCGAACACGCCATCGCCGTCCTGATCGGACAGGTGCCCGCCGACTTCACCCTGGCCGTCACCCCCTCATGGTCGCAGACCGCGCCCGACGTTCCCGTAGAGTTGCCTTCGGCCCTGCTGCAACGCCGCCCCGACATCGCCGCGGCCGAGCGCCGGGTCGCGGCGGCCAACGCCCAGATCGGGGTGGCGGAAGCCGCCTATTTCCCCGTCATCACCCTGACGGGCGACTATGGCGGAGCCGCTTCGCAACTGAACCGCCTGTTCGACGCCTCGTCCAGCCTGTGGTCGCTGGGCGTCGCCTTGGCCGAGACGGTGTTCGACGGCGGCGCCCGTCGCGGTCGAACGGAACAGGCGCGCGCGGCCTATGATCAGGCCGTGGCCCAATACCGTCAGATCACCCTGACCGCCTTCCGGAATGTCGAAGACCAACTGGCCGCGACGCGGATTCTCGCCCAGCAGAACCAGCACCTCGCCGAAGCCTCGGCAGCCGCCGACGCCGCCGAGCAGATCAGCCTCAATCAGTATCGCGCGGGGTTGGTCGCCTATACGGACGTCGTCGTCGCCCAGGCT
Organism: Brevundimonas sp. 01N35; assembly: GCF_056399785.1. Classification (NCBI taxonomy): domain Bacteria; kingdom Pseudomonadati; phylum Pseudomonadota; class Alphaproteobacteria; order Caulobacterales; family Caulobacteraceae; genus Brevundimonas; species Brevundimonas sp. 01N35. The sequence continues at coordinate 85,558 of NZ_JBFTRZ010000002.1, read as the reverse complement.
ACGGCCCTGAGCGCGCGCCGCGCCTTGGCCCAGTCCGTCCTCACCCGCCAACTGGCCGCCGTCGCCTTGATCGAGGCCCTAGGCGGGGACTTTACCGCCGAGCCGTCGTCATGACGCCGGGGCGCAACCTTTCAGAATGGAACGACGTTATGAGGCCTTCAAATCTCCTCGCAACGCCGTCGAATTCAAGGAGCTTCGCCATGAACCGTCGCATTCTGCTGACCACGTTCGTCGCCTTGACCGCTTCCACGGGCGCGCTCGCCGCTTCAAGCTACGCCGCTTCGAACCCGGATGCGCAGCACGGGCAGATGCAGCAACCGCCGGGAGATATGCAACACCGGCAGATGCAGATGCAGGCGCCCCGCAGCGATATGCAGCGTGGACCGCAAAGGGACATGGGACCCATGCCTCGCGGTGAACCGCAAAGAATGCCGCGTGACTACATGCCACCGAGCCGACCGGAAGGAATTCAGAATCGCCCTTCCTTCGACCGTGACTTCATGAACCACAACTTCCAGGCCAATGAAGGTCATCGCATTGGCCCTTATCACGGCCCCGAAGGCTTCGAGTACCGGCGCTGGCGGTTCGGTGAAATGCTCCCGCCGATCTTCTGGGACGAGCAATACTGGCTGTCGGACTACTGGCTGTTCGGCCTGGACATCCCTCCCGTCGGTTATGAATGGGTGCGCTACGGACCAGATGCCATCCTGGTCGACGTTGCTACGGGAGAAATCGCCCAAGTCGTCTACGACGAGTTCCTGTAGGCTGGTGGCTGGCGGTTGCCGCTCGTCTGGTGAAGGCGATCCGGCGCATGGCCGTACCGTCGGCTCCGGTCGGGCTCATGCGCCACTGAGCTGCCGCTTTGGCGACGTGACGGCTGTCGATGGATTTCGCTCTGGCCCTGGTCGACCCCGACGGTGCGGTAAATGCACCCCGCTGAAGGTTCGCCGCTCATGACGTCATGATGTGCTTCGGCCTGACCAGCGGCCGCTTCGTGATCGGTACGGTTCTCGGGAGACCCTTCGGAAGCGCGCTGTCAGTCCAACGCCGAACCGTCGGGTGGAGACGGCTGACCGCCCCATCGAGAACGGTCAATTTGACGATCCTCCGTCGAGCCCCCTTTGTTGGCGCGCAGCAGACGGTCCACGACCCCGGTGCTGACAACGACCGTCCCTTCGACGCTGTGCGACCGGCTCACCCTGCTGGACCTGGGCGCCGACGATCTCTCGCCAAGCCGCTAAGACCTGCTCGACGCTCGAAAATTTTCGGGTGTCGCCCCGCCAGACGAACTCCGGCTTTGACGAAGCCTGCGACAAGCTTGACTATGGATCGTAATCAGAAGACGTCCCAGGAGTTCGCATGACCCGAGTAACCGCCCCCTGGGCAGCTGGATTGGCGGCCTTGCTGCTGTCGGCGACCAGCGCCCTGGCCTATGAGGGCGTACTGGCCCAGCCGCCCGCCGCCGCACCGGCGAACGCATCCGCGACGACCTCGCGCATCACCTCGCCGCGTGAGGCCTTCGGCCATGAGGTCGGGGCCGACTACCACCTGATCAACTACACCCAGTGGGAAGCCTATCTGAAGACGCTGGCCAGCCAGTCGGACCGGATGAAGCTGGTCGAGATCGGCAAGTCGTCCGAGGGCCGCACTCAGTACATCGCCATCGTCTCGACGCCGCAGAACCTGGCCAACCTGGACCGCTATCGGGAGATCGCGCGTCGTCTGGCCAAGGCCGAGGGCGTCAGCGAGGCCGAGGCCCGCGCCATGTCGGCCGAGGGCAAGGCCGTGGTCTGGATCGACGGCGGTCTGCACTCGACCGAGACCGTCCCGCCCCAGGCCCTGATCGCCGCCGTGCACGAATGGCTGACGGCGGAAGACCCCGAGGCCCTGCGCGTCCTGAACGACACCATCATCCTGTTCGCGCCGCTGAACCCCGACGGGATGGAGTTGGTCTCCAACTGGTACATGCGCAACGCGGACCCGCTGAAGCGCGAGTTCGCCTCGATCCCGGTCCTGTACCAGAAGTACGTCGGCCACGATAACAACCGCGACTATTACCTGTCGGCCATGGCCGAGACGACCAACGTCAACCGCCAGTTCTTCCGCGAGTGGTTCCCGCAGATCATCTACAACCACCACCAGACGGCGCCCGCCGGAACCGTGGTCTTCATGCCGCCCTTCCGCGACCCGTTTAACTACAACTACGACCCGCTGGTCATGGGGACCCTGTCGGAAGTCGGCGCGGCCATGCACAGCCGCCTGATCGAAGAGGGCAAGCCCGGCTCGACCATGCGCAGCGGCGCCAGCTACTCGACCTGGAACAACGGGATGGAGCGCTCCATCACCTACTTCCACAATGCAGTCGGCCTGCTGACCGAGATCACCGGCCACCCGACGCCGAGCCAGATCAGCCTGATCCCGCAGAACCAGCTGGCCCGCAACGACCTGCCCATGCCGGTCGCGCCCCAGACCTGGCATTTCGCCCAGTCGATCGAATACTCGCAGTCGATCAACCGCGCCGTCCTCAACTACGCCTCGCGCAACAAGGACCGGCTGCTGTTCAATATCTGGCGCATGGGCCAGAACGCCATCGACAAGGGCAACACCGACACCTGGCGCATCACGCCGACCGGCGTCGAGGCTCTGGTCGAGGCCGCCGGTCCCACGGCGGGCCGTCGCGGCGTCGATCCGGCCCTCTATGACAAGGTGCTGCGCGATCCGGCGCGTCGCGATCCGCGCGGCTATGTCATCCCGGCGGATCAGGCCGACCTGCCCAACGCGGTGGCCTTCCTGAACAGCCTGATCAAGACGGGCGTGGACGTGGACCGCGCCACGCGCGCCTTTACCATCGGCGGCACGACCTATCCGGCCGGCTCCTATGTGGTGAAGACGGCCCAGGCCTATCGCCCGCACGTGCTGGACATGTTCGAGCCGCAGGACCACCCGCACGACCTACAGTATCCGGGCGGCCCGCCCGCCCTGCCCTATGACGCGACCGGCTATACGCTGGCGCTGCAGATGGGGGTCAAGTTCGACCGCATCCTCGACGGTTTCGAAGCCCCGACCGAGCGCGTGGCCGACGTCATGACCCCGCCTGCCGGCAAGATCGAAGGCTCGGGCCGCGCTGGCTGGCTGATCGATCACGCCCCGGTCAACGGCTACATCCTGACCAACCGCCTGCTGGCGGCGGGCGTGCCCGTCTATTGGCAGGAAGGCGAGACCCGCGCGGGCCGCGCCATCCTGGCCCCCGGCGCCCTGTGGATCCCCGCCGACGCCAAGGCCCGTCCGATCGTCGAGGCCGCCGTGCGTGACCTGGGCCTGAACGCCCACGCCGCCGCCCGCGCGCCGGGCGGCGACAAGATCGCGCTGAAGCCGGTGCGCGTCGGTCTCGTCGACCGCTACGGCGGCTCGATGGCCTCGGGCTGGACCCGCTTCATGCTGGAGCAGTTCGAGTATCCGTTCGAGGTGGTCTATCCGCAGCGTCTGGACGCGGGCGATCTGGCCAAGGATTTCGACGTCCTGGTCTTCGCCTCGGACATGATCCCCGCCAACCTGTCGGCGGCGGCTCAGGACGCCGACGACAAGCAACCCGAACCCGACGCCATCCCGGCCGAGTATCGCGGCTGGCTGGGCAAGATCACGACCGAGACCTCCGTGCCGCAGATCGACGCCTTCGTGCGCGGCGGCGGCAGCGTGGTGACCATCGGCTCGGCCCACCGTCTGGCCACGGCCCTGGGCGCGCCGGTTCAGGACGTGCTGCTGGGTGCGGACGGCAAGGCCCCGGCCTCGACCGACTTCTTCATCCCCGGCGCCATCCTGCGCACCGAGGTCGACAACACCCAGCCCCTGGCCTTCGGCGCCTCGGACCGGATGGACGTCTTCTTCAACCGCAACTCGGGCTTCCGCCACACCGGGGAAACCGGCTCCATCGTCCGCTATCCGCAGCAGGTGACGGTTTCGAGCGGCTGGGCCATCGGCCCGCAGAAGCTGTCGGGCTCGGACGCCATCCTCGACCTGCCGCACGGCGCGGGCCGGGTGATCGTGCTCGGCCCCGACGTGGTCAACCGCGCCCAGGCCCGGTCCTCGGCCCGCCTGCTGTTCAACGCCCTCTTCTACGGGCCGGCGACGACAGCGAAGTCCGGCCGATAAGGCTCAAAAAGGCGGCGGGCCATACGTCCGCCGCCTGCATGGCCACGCCACGCGTCGCCTGGCGGCTAAAGATCCAGATGCAGAAACGTCGCGTTCGCCACGGCGAACAGCACGCCGAGACTCGCGATCATTCCAAGGATCAGGACGGCCTTGAAATGCCGATGCAGGAAATAGAGAATTTCACCCGCCATTTGCGTCTGTCCAGTGATTGCGGCCCATATTGGCACAACACTGGACAAACGCTGCAACAAGCGTGCGTGAAGCCCGCCCCTAGACCAGCCGGCTCTGAACGACCGCCGCGCCGATGAAGCTGGCGAACAGCGGGTGCGGCGCGAACGGGCGGCTCTTCAGTTCCGGGTGGTACTGGACGCCAATGAACCAGGGATGGTCCGCGCGCTCGACCGTCTCGGGCAGGACGCCGTCAGGCGACAGGCCGGCGAAAATCAGACCCGCCTTCTGCTCTATCGCCTCGCGATAATTGATGTTCACCTCATAGCGGTGACGGTGGCGTTCGCTGATCTCGGTCGTGCCGTAGATCTCCGCGATCTTCGAGCCTTCGGCCAGGGTCGAATCATAGGCGCCCAGACGCATGGTGCCGCCCAGATCGCCGCCCTGCTGACGCAGGACGCGCTGGTTGCCCTGGGTCCATTCGGTCATCAGGCCGACGACGGGTTCTTCCGCAGGGCCGAACTCAGTCGAGGTCGCCTTGGGGAAGCCCGCCAGGTTCCGCGCCGCCTCGATCACCGCCATCTGCATGCCGAAGCAGATGCCGAAGTAGGGAATCTTGCGCTCACGAGCAAAGCGCGCCGCCTCGATCTTGCCCTCGGCGCCGCGTTCGCCGAAGCCGCCCGGCACCAGAACCGCGTGGGCGCCTTGCAGACGCTCCTGGCAGGCCTGGGGATCGCCTTCGAAGGTGTCGGCCTCGACCCAGTCGATATTGACCTTGACGTTATTGGCCACGCCGCCGTGATGCAGGGCCTCAATCAGGGACTTATAGGCGTCCTTTAGCACCGTATATTTGCCGACCACGGCGATGGTCACTTCGCCGTCCGGATGCAGGCGACGGCGCACGATCTCTTCCCAGCTGGACAGGTCAGGCTTGGGCGCATCGGTGAGGCCGAAGTGGGCCAGAACTTCGCTGTCCAGACCTTGGTGGTGATAGTCCAGCGGCACAGCGTAGATGTCGGCCGAGTCCATCGCCTGGATCACGCCGCTTTCCCGCACGTTGCAGAACAGGCCGATCTTGCGTTTCTCGTCAGCCGGGATCGGCTGTTCGCAGCGACACAGCAGGATGTCCGGCTGAATCCCGATGGAGCGCAGTTCCTTAACCGAGTGCTGCGTCGGCTTGGTCTTCATCTCGCCGGCCGTCTTGATGAACGGCAGCAGGGTCAGGTGGACAAAGCAGGACTGGCCGCGCGGCAGGTCCTGGCCCAGTTGGCGGATCGCCTCGAAGAAGGGCAGGCCCTCGATGTCGCCGACAGTGCCGCCGATCTCGACCAGGACGAAGTCCACGTCCTCGCCCGCGTCCGTCTTGGCCGGGCTGAGGCAGAATTGTTTGATCTGGTCGGTGACGTGCGGAATCACCTGAACGGTCGCGCCCAGATAATCGCCGCGACGCTCCTTCTCCAGGATGGTCGAATAGATGCGTCCGGTCGTGACGTTGTCCGACTTGGCCGCCGAGACGCCGGTGAAGCGCTCATAGTGGCCCAGATCGAGGTCGGTCTCGGCGCCGTCGTCGGTCACGAAGACCTCGCCGTGCTGATAGGGGCTCATCGTCCCCGGATCGACGTTCAGATAAGGGTCCAGCTTGCGCAGACGGACCTTGTAACCTCGCGCCTGCAAAAGAGCGCCGAGAGCGGCGGAGGCGAGGCCTTTTCCTAGCGAGGAAACCACGCCGCCGGTGATGAACACATAGCGAGCCATGGGCGGACACCTTACTCCATGATTCGCGGCGGGAGCATGGCCCGACGCAAAACAACCGTTGAACAAAAGAAGAAAGCGCGCCCTGCGGCGCGCTTTCTGGAATTTCGTGACTGTCGGACCGGCTAGGGCGCCGGAGCCGGCGTCGCGGGGGTCGAGGCCGCCGGCAGGCTGGCCTCCAGATCGTCGAGCGACGGTGCTGCGGGCTTGGCCGGAGCGACTTGCGCCGGCTGTTCGGCCGGAGCGGTCTGCTGTTCGTTGCCGACCGCGATGGCGCCGACGGCGTCCGCATCGATCACCGAACGCGAGCCGCGAGCGAAGTTGCCCGCGATGGTCAGGCTGATGGCGCACACGAAGAAGAGCACGGCCAGAACCGAAGTCGCCCGGGTCAGCAGGTTGCCCGCGCCGCGGGCGGTCATGAAGCCCGACGGGCCTCCGCCCATGCCCAGGGCGCCGCCCTCAGAGCGTTGCAGCAGGATCACGGCTGCCAAAGCGACCGAGATCAGGATCATGGCGACGAGCAAGATGGTCTGGAGCATGGTGTCAATCATGTGGGCGCGCAGATGCGCCGATCAAGCGGCGGCGTCTAACACCGATGCGGGACCGGGGCAAACGCCGAACGAAAACAGGCCTGGCATAGGGCCCTCTAGGCGGCGCGGATGATGCCCAGAAAATTCTCGGCCTTCAGCGAAGCGCCCCCGACCAGGGCCCCGCCGACCTCGGCCACGGCTAGAATTTCGGCAGCGTTCGACGGCTTCACCGACCCCCCGTACAGGATCGGCGCGACCCGACCGCCCTCGCCCAGCCGCGCAACCATGGCGGCGCGCACGGCGATGTGAACTTCCTCGATCTGTTCCAGCGTCGGCGTCAGGCCCGTGCCGATGGCCCAGACCGGCTCATAGGCGACGGCGAAAGCCTTGCCGGACAGTCTGGCCGGCAACGAACCAGCCACTTGGCGGCTGACCACCTCGACCGCCTGACCCGCTTCACGTTCGGCCAGGGTCTCGCCGATGCAGATGATCGGCTCCAGACCCGCGGCCAGCGCGGCTTCGACCTTGGCGGCGACGTCCGCGTCGCTTTCCCCGAATCCGGCGCGGCGTTCGGAGTGGCCGAGAATCACCAGGGTCGCCCCAGCGTCGGCTAGCATGGCGGCGGAGACGGAACCCGTGAAAGCGCCCGAGGCCTCCGCGTGACAGTCCTGACCGCCCAGTTCGACCGGGCTTCCGGCCAAGGCGCGCGCCATCCGCTCGGTCAGGGTTGCAGGCGGGCACAGCGCCACGCGGCAGGCAGCGGCCTGTTCCTGCAAGGCTTTAGCCAGCGCTTCACCCTCGCCCAGGCTCACGCCCAGGCCGTTCATTTTCCAGTTGCCGGCGACCAGCTTCACAGATTGTTTCATGGGGCCTGTTTAGGCGCCGTTGTCGCGGAAGCCAAGATGTTGGGGTGCGTCCGCTTGCGGCGCCCTAGGGACTGCCCTTATAGGCGAGCGTGGCGCCCCTTTGACGCCGGCCCTCGTCAGGTTCTGTCTCGATGATCTCGCTGTTCCGCAACTTCTCCAAGTCGAAATGGGCCGCCGGCCTGTTCGCCTTGATCATCCTCAGCTTCCTGATCGTGGGCGCTCAGTCGGATGTGTTCTCGAGCCTCGGCCCGAAACACGTCATCGACGCTGGCGACCGCAGCATCGGCGCCCAGCAGTTCCGCGGCGACTTTGAGCGCGTTCGCGCCAACCTGCAGGAGCAGGCCGGTCGCCCCGTGTCGTTCGACGACATGGTCAAGGAGAACATCCACACTCAGTATCTGGAAAGCCAGACCCAGCGCCTGGGCTTCCTCGCCTGGGCCTGGAACGCCGGCATCCGCCCCGGCAAGGAACTGGTGCTGAAGCAGATTCGCCAGATCCCGGCCTTCTTCAATCAGGTTACTGGCCAGTTCGATCAGGACCGCTACCAGCAGGCTCTGGCCGCCCAGGGCATGACGTCGGAAATGCTGGAGCAGGACCTGCGCGATCAGTATGTCGCCAGCCAGTTCGGCGCGGCTGTCTTCGCCGGCGCCCGCGTGCCTCGCATCTACGGCGCCCTGCTGGCCGGTCAGGCGCTGGAAACGCGCGACGGACGCTGGTTCACCGTGACCCAGGCGATGGCCGGTCAGACCCCCGACCCCACCGACGCCCAGCTGACCGCCTTCCTCAACGAGAACGCCGCGCAGCTGCGCCGTCCCGAATTCCGCATGATCTCGATCGTGCTGTTCAACGCGGCTCCGAACAGCCAGCCGGCCCCGATCAGCGAAGAGCGCATTCGCGAACGCTTCGAGTTCCGCAAGGCCGCCCTGTCGAGCGCCGAAAAGCGCACGTTCGTAACGCTGGCCGCGCCGAACAAGGAAACCGCTGACCGCATCGCCGCCGCCCTGCGCGCCGGCCAGACCCCGGCCCAGGTCGCCGCCGCCAACAAGATCGAGCCCGGCAACTACGTCGATACGCCGCAGAGCGCTCTGGGGGATCCGGCCGTCGCCGCCGCCGTCTTCGCCCTGCCGGTCGATCAGGTCTCCAACCCGATCCAGGGCCGCCTCGGCTTCACGGTCGCCAAGGTGACGGCCGTCACCGCCGGCGCCCCCGCCACCCTGGAAAGCGTCCGCAACGCCCTGGTCCAGGAGTTGCGCGCCGAAGACGCCAAGGGCGAGACCTACGCCAAGGTCGAGAAGTACGAAAAGGCCCGTCAAGACGGCAAAAACCTGGCCGACGCCGCCCAGTCGGTCGGCGCGCGCCTGGTGCAACTGCCGCCCTTCACCGCCGACGGCCGCCTGCCGGATGGTCAGCCGCTGAACGCTCCGCGTCAGATCTTCGAGTCGGCTTACGCCCTGTCCAAGGGCGGCGAGAGCGACATCATCGACGCTGGCGAAGGCCAGTATTTCGCCGTCCGCGTCGACGACATCCGCCCGGCCTCGCTGCCGACCCTGGCTGAAGTCCGCGCACCGCTGGCCCAGCAATGGACCCTGCGCGAAAACGCTCGTCGCCTGTCGGCCAAGGCCGAGGAACTGGCCGGTCGCGTCCGCGCCGGCGAGGACATCGCCAAGGTGGCCGCCACCTCCGGCGCCGAACTGACCACCCGCGCCGGCGTCCAGCAGAGCCGCGACAGCCAGACCCAACTGGGCGAAGGCGTGCTGCGCGGCCTGTTCGGTCAGGGCAAGGGCCAGGTCTTCAGCGGCGCCCAGTCGCAGACCAGCTTCGTGGTCGGCCATGTCGACGCCATCCACGGCGCCGTCCCGGCCCTCGCCGCCCCGCTGGTCGAGCAGGTGCGTCCGCGCCTGACCCAGGCGCTGGCCAACGCCATGGTCGAACAGAGCTTCACCGCCGCCGCCGTCCGCACCAAGGCCAAGAACGACCCGGCAGCCGCCCTGGCCGCTCTGGGTGTTGAAGCTCCGGCGGCTCCGGCCGCGCCCGTCAAGAAATGAGCCCAGGCCTCGGACAAGAAACCGAACGCGCCGCGTTTGTCTCGGGCCTGACGTCGGGCCACCCCCAGGTCGTCGTGCGTCGCTTGATCGACGACCTGGAGACGCCCGTCTCGGCCTTCCTCAAGGTCGGTCACGGGCGGCCCTACGCCAGCCTGCTGGAATCGGTCGAAGGCGGCGCGGTCAACGGCCGCTATTCGATCGTCACCCTGGCTCCCGATGTTGTCTGGCGCTGCCGTGACGGTCAGGCCGAGATGGCGCGCGGCGAGGCCGTCCTGGCCCACCGCTTCACGCTTGAGGACCGGCCTGCGCTGGACTCCCTGCGCGCCTTGATCGCGGCCACCAAGTTCGACCTGCCCGACGACCTGCCGCCCATGGCCGCCGGCCTGTTCGGCGTCTTCGGCTATGACATGGTGCGGCTGCTGGAGCCGCTAGGCCCTGCCAACCCGGACCCGCTGAACCTGCCCGACGCCGTCATGGCGCGCCCGTCGCTGGTCGCGATCTTCGATTCGGTAAAGCACGAGATCGTCCTGATCGCCGCCGCCTATCCCGACAGCGGCGCCGAGCCCGACACGGCTTTCTCGGCGGCCATTGCACGCCTTGACGATTTCGAGGAGCGCCTGCGCAGCCCGCTGCCGATCCAGCGCGAGGCCGAGCCTCTGCCCGCGCCCGATTTCCACACGCCCGTCGACGCCGCCGGTTTCGACGCCATGGTCGCCAAGGCCAAGGACTACATCACCGCTGGCGACATCTTCCAGGTCGTGTTGGCCCACCGCTTCTCGGCGCCGTGGAGCCAGGACCCGTTCGCCTTTTATCGGTCGCTGCGTCGCGGCAATCCATCGCCCTATCTGTTCTTCCTAGACTACGTCGATTTCCAGCTGGCCGGGTCCAGTCCGGAAATCCTGGTCCGGTTGAAGGACGGCCGCGTCACCATCCGCCCCCTGGCCGGCACCCGCCCGCGCGGCGCCACGCCCGAGGCGGACAAGGCCCTGGAAGCCGAGCTTCTGGCCGATCCCAAGGAACGCGCCGAACACCTGATGCTGCTCGACCTGGGCCGCAACGACGTCGGTCGGGTCTCATCGCCCGGCTCGGTCGAGGTGACGGAAAGCTTCGTCGTCGAACGCTACAGCCAGGTCATGCACATCGTCTCGAATGTGCACGGCGCCGCCGATCCCAAGCTGGACGCCGTGGACACGCTTCTGGCGGCGCTTCCCGCCGGCACGCTATCCGGCGCGCCCAAGGTCCGGGCCATGGAGATCATCGACGAGTTGGAGACCGAGAAGCGCGGCGTCGGCTACGGCGGCGGCGTGGGCTATATCTCGGCCAATGGCGAGGCGGACATCTGCATCGTCCTGCGCACCGCCATGTTCGCTAAAGACAAGATTTTCGTTCAGGCCGGCGCCGGCGTCGTGGCGGACAGCGACCCCGCCGCCGAATACGCCGAAACCCTGGCCAAGGCCCGCGCTCCGATGAAGGCGGCCGAGGACTCGTGGCGGTTCACCGCGACCACGCGCGGCCAAGGCAACGGCTCAGTCTAAGGATTGGAAACCGTGGAACCCTGGTCGAACGACACGCCGGGGCCCACCACCATGCTCCCCGCCAGAAGCACCGCCGCCGTCGCGGCGAAGGCCGCCGCCGCCAGCAGGCGCAGCGGTTTCGGCTGCGGGGTGGGCGGCTCGTTCAGCATAGCCCGGGCGTCGCGGATGGCGTTCATGGCGGTCAAGACGGATTTCTTCCGATGGCGATGCTCTTGTATCGCGCGGACAGCTTAACGTCCGCTTTCGTTTCGCCTCCGCTTGGCGTGCCCTCCCTCCCGTCCTAAGAACCCCGCCATGATCCTCGTCGTCGATAACTACGACAGCTTTACCTACAACCTCGTCCACTACCTCGCGGAGTTGGGCGCCCAGACGCATGTCGTCCGTAATGACGACCTGACGGTGCAAGAAGCCTGGGCGTTGAAGCCCGAAGCCGTGCTGCTGTCGCCCGGCCCCTGCGCCCCGGATCAGGCCGGCATCTGCCTGCCCCTGATCACGACCGCACCGCTGGACATGCCCATCTTCGGCGTCTGCCTGGGCCATCAGGCCATCGGTCAGGCCTTTGGCGGCGAGGTCGTCCGCGCCAAGACCCTGATGCACGGCAAGACCTCGCCCATCCTGCATGAGGGCCGCAGCGTCTTCGCCGGCCTGCCCTCGCCCTTCACCGCCACCCGCTATCACTCGCTGGCCGTGCGTCGCGAAACCCTGCCGGACGAACTGGAAGTCACCGCCTGGACCGCCGACGGCGAGATCATGGGTCTGGCCCACCGCACCCGGCCGATCCACGGCGTCCAGTTCCACCCAGAATCCATCGCCACCGAGCACGGCCACGACATGATCGCCAACTTCCTCGATCTGGCGGGCGTCAAACGTCTGGCGGCGGTCTGATCGCCATGGACGGTTTCAAGCCCCTGCTGGCCAAGCTGGTCGACGGACGCGTCCTGACGCCGGAAGAAGCCCACGCCTTTTTCTCCGCCTGCCTGCGCGGCGAGCCGACCCCGTCTCAGGTCGCCGCCGCCGTCACGGCCCTGCGCATCCGCGGCGAGACGGTGGACGAAATCGTCGCCTTCGCCACCGCCATGCGCGACGCCGCCCTGTCGCTGGATCACTCCTTCGACGAGGTGATCGACACCTGCGGCACCGGCGGCGACGGCCAGCACACCTATAACGTCTCGACGGCCGCCGCCTTCGTTCTGGCGGGTGCCGGGTTGAAGGTCGCCAAGCACGGCAACCGCGCCATCAGTTCCAAGTCCGGCTCGTCCGACGTGTTGGCCGCGCTGGGCGTCAATCTGGACGCCACGCCGGCGCAACAGGCCCGCGCCCTGGATCAGGCCGGCATCGCCTTCCTGTTTGCCCCCACCTATCACGGGGCCATGCGCCACGTCGGTCCGGTGCGGGCCGAGATCGGTTTCCGTACGGTTTTCAACCTGCTGGGACCGCTTTGTAATCCAGCACATGCGACGCGTCAGGTCATGGGCGTCTATGATCCCGCCCTGCTCGAACCTCTGGTCGAAGTCTTGGGACGCCTCGGCGCCCGTCGCGCCTGGACCGTCCACGGCCAGGGCCTGGACGAACTGACCACGACCGGCCCGACCGAGGTGGCCGAGTGGAAGGACGGCGCCGTCCGTCGCTTCACCGTCACCCCCGCCGACGCCGGATTGCCGCTGGCCACGCTGGACGACCTGCGCGGCGGCGACGCTCAGCACAATGCGGCGGCGCTGAAGGCCCTGCTCGCCGGTGAACGCGGCCCCTATCGCGACATCGTGGTGCTGAATGCAGCGGCCGCTCTGGTCGTGGCCGACCGGGCCGCGGACCTGCGCGAAGGCGCTGAACTGGCCGCAGCCGTCATCGACGACGGTCGCGCGGCCGTCGCGCTCGAAACCCTGATGCGCGTCACCAACACCCCTATCGAACCTGACCCCAATCCTAAAAAAGAGGCGGCATGACCGACGTTTTGGCGAAGATCGCCGCTTACAAGCGCGACGACGTGGCCGCCCGCAAGGCCGCGACCTCTCAGGACGCCATCGAGGCCCGCGCCGCCCAGGTCTCGCCTCCGCGCGGCTTCCGCGCCGCGCTGGAACGCGTCACCCAGGACACCGGCCGCCCCGCCCTGATCGCCGAGATCAAGAAGGCCAGCCCGTCCAAGGGGCTGATCCGCGCCGACTTCGACCCGCCGGCGCTGGCCAAGGCCTATGAGCGCGGCGGCGCCGCCTGCCTGTCGGTCCTGACCGACGGCCCCAGCTTCCAGGGCGACGACGCCTTCCTGGCCGCCGCCCGCGACGCGGTCGCCCTGCCCTGCATGCGCAAGGAATTCCTGGTCGATCCCTGGCAGGTGGCCGAAAGCCGCGCCCTGGGCGCCGACTGCATCCTGATCATCCTGGCCATGATCGACGACGCCCTGGCCGCCGAACTGCTGGCCGAGGCCGAGCGTTTTGGCATGGACGCCCTGATCGAGACCCACGACGAGGCCGAAATGGCCCGCGCCTGCGCGCTTGTAAGCGATCGGGACGACGCCCTGGTCGGGGTCAACAACCGCTCCCTGCGCACATTCGAGGTCAATCTGGCCACGACCGAGCTCCTGTCTATGCTCAGCCCCGTCAAAGCCTTGCTGGTGGCCGAAAGCGGCATTTTCACCCCCGACGACGTCGTCCGCGTCGCCGACGCTCACGCCCAGGCCATTCTGGTCGGCGAAAGCCTGATGCGTCAGGCCGACGTCGAAGCCGCCACCAAGGCCCTGCTGGCGTTAAGTTGACATTAGGCAAGAACACTTACAGAACATCGACAACGGTTCACGCCTTGTTCTGGAAGCCCGATACCGATGCTCACCAAGAAGCAGCACGAACTCCTGATGTTCATCCATGAGCGCATCAAGGAGACGGGCGTCTCGCCCTCCTTCGACGAGATGAAGGAGGCGCTTGATCTGGCGTCCAAATCCGGCATCCACCGGCTGATCACGGCGCTGGAAGAGCGCGGCTTCATCCGCCGCCTGGCGCACCGCGCCCGCGCGCTGGAAGTCGTCAAGCTGCCGGAACAGGCCACGGCGGGCGCGCCGCGCGGCCATGCGGGCTTCAAGCCCGGCGTCATTGAGGGAGGCGGTCGTCCGAAGAGCGCCGAGCCGGCTAACGACACCCGCGAACTTTCGCTGATGGGCAAGATCGCGGCGGGCACGCCCATCGACGCCATCGAGCATGAAACCGCCCGCTATCCGGTGCCGGAAGCCATGCTGGGCGCGGGCGAACACTATCTGCTCGAGATCGAGGGCGACTCGATGATCGAGGCGGGCATCCTCAACGGCGACATGGTCATCATCAAGTCGACTGCGGACGCCTCGTCCGGCGAGATCGTGGTGGCCCTGGTCGAAGGCGAGCAGGCGACGCTGAAACGCCTTCGCAAGAAGGGCGCTTCGATCGCGCTGGAGCCCGCCAACCGCAACTACGAGACCAAGATCTATGGCTCGGATCAGGTTGCGGTTCAGGGCAAGCTGGTCGGCCTTATCCGCCGTTATCACTGAAATCGGGGTCGGCCTGACGGGTCCAGGGCCGCTGCCCGCGCACGTCGGCCGCCCAAACCGCTTTCCAGCCCTTGCCGACGCGCCACAACTCGACTGAGCCGCCGCGTGCATAGTCGACCCCGTCCAGCACCAACCGCCCGGCGCATGAGGCCGGCAGCGAGGCCAGCTCGGCGCGGCTGCTGACGACCGACGCCGAACGGCACAGGGCATCCAGTTGTTCCGCCGATGGCGGCTTCTTACCCCACCACAGGGCGACCGGCCCGGCCTCGGCCGATTCCGGCGTGCAGAGCGACCGCTTGCAGGTCCAGCCCTCGTCCGAGCGCGGGGTCAGGGTCAGGCCGCGCCGCCGCGACCACAGGTCCGCCGCGAACTGACGTACGCCGGGGCGCACTACGACCGCCGCGTCGCCCTGATGAAACGCGGCATTGGTCCCGCCGTCGCCGATCCACAGGTCGGGCGCGGTCGGGCGCGGCCAGATCAGCACCGCCGCCGCCAGCGGCAGGCCCAGCCAGCGCAACCGCCCTCGCCACAGGCAGATGAACAGGATGCCGAAAAAGGCGACCGGCAAAGCCGCTGCCGGGGCGCTCGCCACGGTCTGCACCGCCCCAGGTAGCTCCGCTGTCCAGTGGCCGATAGCCAGCATCAGATCGACGCCCTTGCCCGCCAGCCACAGGAAGGGCGCGCCCAAGCCCAAAGGCTCCAGCGCCGCGCCCAGCGCCAACGCCGGCATCAGGATGAAGTCCGCGATCGGCGACGTGGCCAGGTTGGCGACCAGGCCGTAGATGGCCGTGCGGTTGAAATGCTGCATCGCGAACGGACCCGTCGCCATGCCCGCCACCAGACTGGCGGTGCAGGCGACCAGCAGCCAGTTCCCCAGTCGTTGGGCTGCGACGATGGGCCAGGGCGCCGAAATTTCCTTGATCCGGCGCGGCCAGACCTCGACCAGCGCCACCAGAGCCGCCGTCGCCGCGAACGACATCTGAAACCCCGGCGTAACGATGGCCTCGGGCTGCAGCAACAGGACCGCGAAGGCCGCGACCGCAAGTGCGTGCATGGTCACCGCCTGCCGGTCCAGCAGGATGGCGACGAAGGCGATGGAGGCCGTGATCGCCGACCGCTCCGCCGGCGGCGGCGCGCCCGACACCACCAAATAGGTTCCGACCGCGATCAGGCCCGCGACGGCCGCCACCTTCTTGCCCGACACCCGCAGCGCCAGCCGCGGCCAGGCCGCGACGCCCAGGCGCACGGCGAAGAAGACGAAGCCGCCGACGATGGCCATGTGCAGGCCCGAGATCGACAGGATGTGGGCCAGCCCGGAATCGCGCATGGCGTCTAGGTCCTCGCGCCCGATCCAGGTCTCGTGCCCCGTGGTCATGGCGGCGGCGATCCCGCCGGTCCGCTCGCCCAGCCGCGCCACGATCCGCTGCGCCAAGGCGTATCGGGCCGCATTGATCTTCATCGCCATCCGCACCCGCCACGGCGGCTCGGGCAGGACAGTCGGCCGCGTCTGGCCCAGGGCGAACAGCGTCCCGCCCATACCCTGAAAATAGGCGTTGCGGCCAAAATCATAGGCCCCCGGACTGGCCGGCGACGGCGGCGGATTCAGAATGCCATAGAGCCGCACCGCCGTCCCCGGCGCCGGCGGCTCGCCCCGCACCGTAGCCCGCAGCCGCACCGGCGTCGCCTCGGGCGCCAATCCCCTGACCCGCACCGGGGCCACGACGATTCGCGCGCCGCGCTCGCCCGGACTGTCGACGTCCATGACCCAGGCCTCGACCACGGTCGGCTCGGCCAGGGCCGGGGCAATCGGCCCGCTGACCGCCTCGGTCCGCAGCTTGGCTGTCGCCGCCCCGCCGCACAGACAGGCCAGCATCAGCAGCAACAAGGTCCAGCGCCGCGCCAACCCGAACCGCCGCGCCGCCAGCCAGGCCCCGCCGGTCAGAACCGCCGCGACCATCAGCGGCCAACTCGCCGGCTCGACCTTCAGGGCAAAATAGATCGCGCAGCCACCGCCGAAGAAGACCGGCGCCCACAGCCGCCACCGATCCGTCTGG
Organism: Brevundimonas sp. 01N35; assembly: GCF_056399785.1. Lineage (NCBI taxonomy): Bacteria > Pseudomonadati > Pseudomonadota > Alphaproteobacteria > Caulobacterales > Caulobacteraceae > Brevundimonas > Brevundimonas sp. 01N35. The sequence continues at coordinate 68,951 of NZ_JBFTRZ010000002.1, read as the reverse complement.
TCCGCGACCTCGGCGCGCACCCCGTCAAGAACCCTTACGGCAAGGCTTCGCTTTGGCGCGCGCGGGCGTATAAGGGCCTCCGCAACGGACCCCTTGTTTATGACCTCCCCCTCCTCGACAGTCGTCACCCGCTTCGCCCCCTCGCCGACAGGCTACCTGCATATCGGCGGGGCGAGAACCGCGTTATTCAACTGGCTGTACGCCAAGAGCCGCGGCGGGAAATTCCTGATCCGCGTCGAGGACACGGACCGCGAACGTTCGACCGACGACGCCGTAAAGGCCATCTTCGACGGCCTGTCCTGGCTGGAGCTGTTCGGCGACGAAGAGCCCGTCTTCCAGTTCGCCCGCGCCGACCGCCACCGCGAAGTCGCCGAGCAACTGCTGGCCTCGGGCCACGCCTACCGCGACTACCTGACCGCCGAGGAAACCGGCGCCCTGCGCGATCAGGCCAAGGCCTCGGGCAAGGACTTCGTCTCGCCCTGGCGCGACCGTGAGCCTAGCGTCGACGACCTGGCCAAGCCGCACACCATCCGCTTCCGCCGCCCGTTGGATCAGGCCGTTCTGGTCGAGGACGCGGTGCAGGGCGCGGTGCGCTGGGATTCGGCGTCGCTGGACGATCTGGTCATTCTGCGTTCCGACGGCGCGCCCACCTACAACCTCGCCGTGGTGGTGGACGACCACGACATGGGCGTGACCCACGTCATTCGCGGCGACGACCACCTGAACAACGCCGCCCGCCAGAGCCTGATCTATGATGCGCTGGGCTGGACCCGGCCGACCTTCGCCCACATCCCGCTGATCCACGGCCCCGACGGCGCCAAACTGTCCAAGCGCCACGGCGCCCAGGCGGTGCATGAATATGCCGAGATGGGCTACCTGCCCGAGGCCATGCGCAACTATCTGGCGCGCCTCGGCTGGGCCCACGGCGACCATGAGCTGTTCAGCGACGAGCAGGCGCTGGAATGGTTCGACCTGTCCGGCGTGGGCAAGGCACCCGCCCGCCTCGACTTCGACAAGCTGGCCCACGTCAACGCCCACTGGCTCAGGCTGGCCGACGACGACCGCTTGGCCAAGCTGACGCTGGACGCCCATCTGGCCAAGGGCCGCGCGCTGCAGCCCGACGACGAGGCTCGCCTGTTGCGCGCCATGCCCTTCGTCAAGGACCGCGCCAAGACCATCGTCGAGTTGGCCTCCCAGACCGAGTTCGTGTTGAAGACGCGCCCGCTCGCCCTGGACGAGAAGACCTGCGGCCTGTTGACCGGAGAAGGCGGCGAACGGATTTCACGACTCCGTGAACGCCTCCGTCTTTTCCAGAGCTGGGACGTCTTCGCCCTCGAGGCCGAGCTTAAGGCTTTTGCAGAAGAAGAAGGCGTAGGCTTCGGAAAAATAGGACCTTCGATGCGCGGCGTTCTCACCGGCGGCGCGGTATCCCCGGATATCGCGCGAATTCTTGCGGCGCTTGGACGCGACGAAGGTCTCGGGCGCTTGGATGATGCGCTGCAACAGACTAAGTGAACACCCATAGCCACGCAGGCCGACGCCTCCCCGCGCCTGGTCGAAGGAAAACAAAAGGGGCCTAGATGACTGAACAAGCGAAACCCGCCGGCACGGCGACCTTCACCTACGGCGACAAGAACGTCGAACTTCCCGTTCTCGCGGGCTCCACCGGACCGGACGTCATCGACATCCGCAAGCTGTACGCCGCCACCGGCGCCTTCACGTTCGACCCGGGCTTCACCTCGACGGCGGCGTGCGAAAGCGCCCTGACCTTCATCGACGGCGACGAAGGCGTCCTGCTGCACCGCGGCTATCCGATCGACCAACTGGCGTCGAAGTCGAACTTCCTCGAAGTCTGCCACCTGCTGCTGCACGGCGAACTGCCGACCGCCGCCCAGTTCGAGAAGTTCGAAGAAAACATCACGCGGCACACCATGCTGCACGCTCAGTTCGACCGCTTCTTCGAAGGCTTCCGCCGCGACGCTCACCCCATGTCGATCATGGTCGGCACCGTCGGCGCCCTGTCGGCCTTCTATCACGACAGCCTGGACATCCATGATCCGGTGCAGCGCGACATCTCGGCCATCCGCCTGATCGCCAAGATGCCGACGATCGCCGCCCGCGCCTACAAATACCACGTCGGACAGCCCTTCATCTCGCCGCGCAACGACCTGTCGTACGCCGAGAACTTCCTGCGCATGTGTTTCGCCGTCCCGGCCGAGGACTATGTGGTCGATCCGGCCCTGGTCCGCGCCATGGACCGCATCTTTACCCTGCACGCCGACCACGAGCAGAACGCCTCGACCTCGACCGTCCGTCTGGCCGGGTCGTCGGGCGCCAATCCGTTCGCCTGTATCGCCGCCGGCATCGCTTGTCTGTGGGGCCCGTCGCACGGCGGCGCCAACGAAGAAGCGCTGAACATGCTCAAGGAGATCGGCACGCCGGACCGCATTCCTGAGTTCATCCAGGGCGTTAAGGACAAGAAGTACAAGCTGATGGGCTTCGGCCACCGCGTGTACAAGAACTACGATCCGCGCGCCAAGGTCATGCAGCAGTCGGCCTATGAAGTGCTGGCCGCCACGGGCCGTGAAAACGATCCGCTGTTCCAGGTCGCCAAGGAACTGGAACGCGTCGCCCTGTCGGACGAATACTTCACCTCGCGCAAGCTGTTCCCGAACGTCGACTTCTATTCGGGTATTACCCTGTCAGCGATGGGCTTCCCGACCACCATGTTCACGGTCCTGTTCGCTCTGGCCCGCACTGTGGGCTGGATCTCGCAGTGGCAGGAAATGATGGCCGATCCGTCGCAGAAGATCGGTCGTCCGCGTCAGCTCTACACGGGCCCAACGCAACGCGACTACGTGCCGATCGAACAGCGCGGCTGATCGACGGCCAAAGGCTGAAACCGAAAACGCCGGGGCGAGAGCCTCGGCGTTTTTTGTTCGGCGACGCTCCACTCAACAGGCGCCGCGCTCCAGCCGCGCCGACGTGCTAGATTGGCGACATGAGCGACCATAACGATGATGAACCCGTCCCCGCCGCCAGCGTCATGGATGGCATTCCGGGCGAGACGTCAGTCCAGCGTGCGCTTCGGCTGAAGCAGGCAGTGCTCGACGCCCGCCCCAAACCGCCCCGCGGCGGCCGCTTCCAGCGCGAACAGGCCGCCCGCATCAAGTCAGGCGCATCGCGCCCGTGGATGAGCAAGTGACCGCCTGATTTGGCGCGGTCAGCCGCCGCGCGCTGCGATGACTCTTAACACGGCGTCCGCCGCCAGCTCGGACGGATCGGGTCCGCCGCGCCCCATCAAGTCCAGCGCCCCGGTCTGGCGGGCGGCCTGATCGGCTGAGGCCTGCGGGTCCGCCAGCAGGCGGCCGACGGCGTCGGCGAGGTTCTCGGGCGTGGCGTCGTTCTGGATGAACTCGGGCGCGATGCGCTCGTCGGCGGCGATGTTGAACAGGGTGATGTGCTTGGCCGTCACCAGATGCTTCATCAGGGCGTAGCTGAGACCGTCGATCCGATAGGCGATGACCATGGGAGCGCCGGCCAGCGCCAGTTCGGTCGAGACCGTGCCGCTGGTGGCCAGGGCGACATTGGCCGCCTTCATCGCATCATACTTGTCAGATTCCTGCACCAGATTGGCGCGGAAAGGCCAGGCGGCGACGCGACCGGCCACGTCGGCGGCGACCGTTCCGGCGGCGATCACGGCGATCTCAAGCGACGGGTCCGTCGCCTTCAACCGCTGAACCGTCGCCTCGAACACGGGCGTCATGCGAGTGATCTCGCTGGGCCGACTGCCCGGCAAGACCAGCAGCAGGGGCGCGTCAGGGGCGATGCCGCGCGCAGCGCGGAAACGGGCGCCGTCGGCGCTCGCCATGTCCACATGCAGGGCCTGCGAGCCCACGACCGTCGTCGGCAGGCCCTCGCGCTCGAACCAGGGCGCGTCGAAGCTATAGAGCGACAGCAGGTGGTCGACGCTGGCGGCGAGCGTCTTGGCTCGGCCCGGACGCGAAGCCCAGACCTGCGGCCCGACATATTTGATCAGCGGCACGCCCGGGAGCGCCTCGCCCAGCGCCTTGGCCACGCGGATGGTGAAGCCCCAACTGTCGATCAGGACGACCGCGTCGGGCCGCTCGGCCTTGGCCAGTTCGACCGTGTCGGCCACCCGACGCTTGACCAGACCATAGGCCTTCAGCCCCTCGATCCAGCCCAGGATGGACAGTTCAGCGATGTCGAACGGGCTGACGACGCCCTCGGCCGCCATCTTGGGACCGCCGACGCCGACGAAGCTGGCGTCCGGTCCCAGCCGCACCTTCAGCGCGTGCGCCAGTCCAGCGCCCAGGGCGTCGCCCGACGCCTCGGCGGCCACCAGCATGATCTTCAACGGACGGCTCATGCTTCGCCCCAGACATAGAGGCCCAGACGATCGGCGGTCTCGCGGATCGCGTCACGGTCGATCAGGATCAGCCGTCCGGCCCGTCCGCCGACGCCCGCCAGACCGGCGGCGGCGGCCAGTTCGAGGGTGCGAGGGCCGATGACCGGCATGTCCACCCGCAAGTCCTGGATCGGCTTGGGCGCCTTTCCCAAGGCACCCTTCAGAGCACCAGCGGTACCGTGTAAGTCGGCGGGCAGACTGGCGACGCGGGTCAGCATGGCGTCCGTGCCCTCCTGCGCCTCGACCGCCAGCACCAGTCCCTCGCAGACGACCGCGCCCTGACCGATATCCAGTTCTCCTGATTTTTCAGCGACGTGCAGCGCCTTCCTCAAGTCCTGAAGTTGCTCGTTCGTCGGCGTCACGGCGCCCAAGGCACCAGGCACCAGAGCCTCTCCGCCCAGAATGTCGTCCGCGCCCTCGACCGCATAACCCTCGGCCTCGAACACCGACAAGATCTTGCGCAACAGAGCGTCGTCGCCCCTGGTCGCCGCCGCCACGATGCCCGGAAGGAGGGTCGCCCCTTTAAGATCTGGCTTCAAACTCTTGAAATCAGGCCGGTTTACATAGCCGGCCAGACAGACGGCTTCGCAGCCTTCGGCCTTCATCGTCTTCAGGATGCGGCCGATCTCGGCCATGCCGAACTCGGTGCCCGGCCAGCGCACCAGGTGGGCGTCGGCGAACCCGGCCAGACGGATGATGAAGACCGCCCGCCCCTCGGCCTCGCATCGCGCCGCAATCTTGGCGGGCAGATCGCCGCCGCCGGCGATCAGGCCCAATTTGGGCGCCGAGTGGGGCGTCAGCGTCATTCCTTGCCCGGCAGGCAGAGCGGTCGCTTGGCGCCCTCACGGATGAAGGCGACGATCTCCATGATCTCGGGCAGGTCGGCATAGGTCGCCTCGACCCGGTCCAGACGCTCGGCGAAGACACCCTCGCCCTCGAACAGGTCGCGGAAGGCGGCCAGCAGGCGACGCACGGCGTCCTTGCCGTAACCCTTGCGCTTCAACCCGATCAGGTTGAGCCCGTGCAAGCTGGCGTGATTGCCCCAGGCCGAGCCGTAGGGGATGACGTCGCGCGTCACGGCGGCCAGACCGCCAACGATGGCGCCCTGCCCCACCCGACCGTTCTGATGCACGGCGCACAGCCCGCCCAGGAAGACCTTGTCGCCGATCTGAGCGTGGCCGCCCAGAGTGGCGTTGTTGGCCATGACGACATGGTCGCCGACGACGCAGTCGTGGCCGACGTGGGCACCGGTCATGAACAGGCCGTTAGAGCCGACGCGGGTCACGCCTGTGCCCTGCGGCGTGCCTCGGTTGAAGCTGGCGTGCTCGCGGATGACGTTGTCCGAACCGATCTCAAGCCGGACGGGCTCGCCCTTGTAACCGTTGTGCTGCGGGTCGCCGCCGATGACGGCGAAGGGGTGGATCACAGTCCGCGCGCCGACGCTCGTGTCCTGCTGGACCACCACATGGCTGACCAGCGTGACGCCTTCGGCCAGGGTCACGCCCGGGCCGACGATGCACCAGGGGCCGATCATGACCCCGTCGGCGATCTGGGCCGAGGCATCGACGACGGCGCTCGGATGGATAGTCACGCAGCGGGGTCCGGCACGGTCACGACCATGGCCATGAATTCGGCTTCGGCGGCCAGCTTGCCGTCGATGAAGGTCTCGCCGCGGAACTTGTAGGCGTCACCGCGCGCGCGGATCACCTTGACCTCCATGCGCAACTGGTCACCCGGACGGGCGGGCTTGCGGAAGCGAACGCCGTCGATCGACATGAACATGATGACCTTGTCTGCCACGGCGACGTCCAGCGACTTGGACATCAGTAGAGCGCCTGTCTGGGCCATGGCCTCGACGATCAGCACGCCCGGCATGACCGGATCGATCGGGAAGTGACCGGGGAAGAAGGGCTCGTTGTGCGAGACGTTCTTGATGCCGACGATCGAAGTGGCCGCGACGAAAGCCTCGGCCTTGTCGACCAGCAGGAAGGGATATCGATGCGGCAGCCGCCGCATGACTTCCGCATAGTCGATCCTGTCAGCGTCGCTCATGATTCTCTCGGGGTCTTTTTCTGGGACGCCTGTTTGGCCAGCCAGATGGCTTCGCGCAAGGATTGGCGAAGCGGTTTTGCAGGATAGCCGGACCAGGTCTCGCCCGGCGGAATATCGGCCAGAACGCCGCCGCCAGCCGCGACACGCGCGCCTTCGCCGATAGCGATGTGGTCGCCCACGCCCGCGCGGCCGCCGAAGATGCAGTTGTCGCCCGTTGTGACCGAACCCGAAATGCCGGTGTGAGCGGCCATCAGGTTGTTGCGGCCGATGACGCAGTTGTGGCCGATCATGACCAGATTATCGATCTTCGTGTTCTCACCCACGACGGTGTCGTCATAGGCCCCGCGGTCGATGCAGGAGTTGGCGCCGATCGTCACTCCGTCTTGCAGGATGACGCGGCCCAGTTGCGGAATATCAACCGGCCCGGCCTTGGACCCGGCGGCGCCGAAACCAGCCTCGCCGATCCGCGCGCCGGACAGCAGTTTGACCCGATCGCCGAGCAGGGCGAACCCAACGGTGACGTTCGAGCCGATCAGGCAGTCCCGGCCGATCTGCACGCCGGGACCGATCACGGTGTTGGCGCCGATGCGCGTGCCACGACCGATGCGGACGCCCTCGCCCAGCACCACGCCCGGTTCGATCATCACGCTGTCGTCCTCGACGACCTCCGCGACGCCCGCTGCGCGATCCAGCCGGATCGGCTGATGCAGCAGGGCCGATGCCCGCGCCCAGGCGGCTTGCGCTTCGCCGGACACGATCACCGCCGCGCCCTCGGGCGCCGCTTCGACCGCCGACGCCGGCACGATGACGCAGCCCGCCTGGGTCTCAGCCAGGGCCGCCGCGAATTTTCGGTCGCCCAGAAACGCAATCGCGCCCCGGTCCGCATTGGACAGGGGCGCAACGGCCGAGATGACGACTTCGCCGCCCCGGACCACCTCCCCGCCGATTTTCTCGGCGAGGGCGGCGACCGTCAGGGGCGACAGGGTCTCAAAGAACCTCGGATCGGGCATGGCCCGGTCTTACGACTGCGGCTGGGCCGGAACCGGCATACGGTTGAAGCTGAGCGTCGGCAGGGCCGTGTTCAGGCGCTGGATGACCAGCGGCGTCACGTCCATGGCCGGGTTCATGATGAAGACGCTTTCGCGGTCGACCATGATGCCGCAACCCTTCTCCTGATAGACGGCGACCAGGATGGGCTCGATGGCTTCGGAGATCTTCCTGCGCTGTTCACCCAGGGTGTAGCGCAGTTCGTTGTCGCGGGTCTGCTCCAGCTGCTGAGCTTCCTGAGCACGCTGCTGCAGCGCCTGGCGACGCTGGTTCAGTTGGTCGGCCTGGATGGTCGAAGCGCCCGATTGCAGCGCCTGGTACTCGGTCTGCAGTTGCTGGGCGTAGGGGGCGATCTCGCCCTGAACGTCCTTGGCCAGTTGCTCCATGCGCGTCTGCACGGCTTGACCAACGGACGATTGAGCCAGCGCCTGCTGGTTGAAATAGACGCAGACGCCCGGGATCACCGGGCCGGGGTTGGCCGGGCCTTGGGATTGAGCCATGGCCGCCGAAGCGGTGAGCGAAACGAGGACGGCGGCGCCGATAGCGAACAGTTTCATCTTGAACCTTTGAGCAGTCTAGAAGGCTGCGGTTAGAACTGGGTCGAGGTGGAGAAGCGGAAGGTCTCGGTCTTGTCGTAGTCTTCCTTGGACAGAACCCTGGACAGATCGAAGCGGATCGGTCCCATCGGCGAACGCCAGTGAATGCTGACGCCGGCCGCCGCCCGCAGGGCGAGGTTGTCGGCGATGTTCGGATTGAGCGCCCCGGTGACGGAGTCGGCCTTATACCGATCGTCCAGCAAACCGAGGGTGCCGACATCGGCGAACAGCGAGGTTTTGATGCCGTATTCTTCCGGCAGGTAGTTGGGCACCGTCAGTTCAACCGTGCCGATGGCGTAGAAGTTTCCGCCCAGGGCATCGGTCGTGGTCAGATCGCGCGCGCCCATGCCGGCCGTTTCGAAGCCGCGGAAGGTGTTGCCGCCCTTGAAGAAGCGGTCGTTGATGCGGATCGGGTCGCCGTTCCAGCCCGTGACGTAACCGGTCGAGCCCTGCAGGCTGACCACCCAGTTCGGGCGGATGCCATAATACCAGGACGCGTCCGCCTCGGTCTTCAGATAGTTCACATCGCCGCCGATGCCGGCGAAGTCCTGACGGAGCGACGCCGACCAGCCGCGGGTCGGCCTGACCGGGTCGTTCAATCGGTTGACCATCAGCGTATAGCCCGCCGACGAGTTCAGGAACGAGCCCGCCTGATCGCACAGCGCCGACGACCCCACGCTGGAGCAATAGCCCGACGGGATAATGACCTCGTCGGATTTCAGGAAGTAGCGCACGCTAAAGGACGAATAGCCGTTCAGCGGATAGCTGAGGCGCAGACCGCCGCCGGTCGACCGATAGTCGTAGGACGAGTACTGGCTGAGATCGTACCGCGTGTGGAACAGGTCGAAACCGGCCCGCAGGTCGCGACCGAGAAATTTCGGCTCGGTGAAGCGGAAGTCGATCTGCTGACGCAGCGAGCCCCATTCCGCGCGCGCCACCACGTTCTGACCCCGACCGCGGAAGTTACGCTCGGAAATGCCCAGGTTCAGCACGAAGGAGTCGACCGAACTGAAGCCCGCGCCGACGGACAATTCGCCGGTCGGCTGTTCTTCGACGGTGACGTTCACGATGGAACGGTCCGGCGCGCTGCCGCGCGTCTCCTCGATCTTCACGTCCTTGAAGAAGCCCAGAGCGCGCAGATTGTTGCGCGAACGCTCGACCAGCGAGCGGTTGAAGGCGTCGCCCTCGCCGACCATCAGTTCACGACGAATGACCGAGTCCAGGGTCCGCGTATTGCCGACGACGTTGATGCGGTCGATATAGACGCGCTGACCTTCCTTGATGTTGAAGGTGACGTCGACCGTGTCGGTGTCGGGGTTGGCGCGATAGGTCGGATTGATCTCGACGAAGGCGTAGCCGGCTGAACCCGCCGCGAAGGTCAGGGTGTCGACTGCGCTCTGGATGCGGTCGCTCTCGTACAGATCGCCCGAACGGATCGGCAGCAGGCGCTTCAGGAAGTCGGCGTTCAGACGATCGTTCTCGGTGACGACCTTGACCTCGCCGAAGTTGTACCGGTCGCCTTCGTCCAGCGTCAGGGTCATGCCGAACGCGCTGTTGTCCGGCTTCAGCTCCGCCACCGACGACAGGATGCGGAAGTCGTAGTAGCCACGGTTCGTGTAGAATTTCCGCAGTTGCTCGCGGTCGTAGTCCAGCCGGTTCGGGTCGTAGTTGTCGTTCGAGCTGAACAGGCGCCACCACTGCGATTGCTTGGTGACCATGACCTCGCGCAGATCGCTGTCCGAGAAGGCCTTGTTGCCCAGGAAGGTGATGGCGGCGACGCCGGTCTCCGGTCCCTCGTCGATCTCGAACACCACGTCGACGCGGTTCTGATCCAGTTGCACCAGCTTCGGCGTCACGGTCGCCGAGATGCGGCCCGACAGGCGATAGAGCTCGACGATCTTGCCCACGTCCTCCTGGACGCGGGCGCGCGTGTAGATGCCGCGCGGCTTGATCGTCACTTCGTCACGAAGCTTCTTCTCGGCGAGCGCCTTGTTTCCCTCGAACGTCACCTGATTGATGATCGGGTTTTCGGCGATTTCGACGATCAGATCGCCGTTGGCCTGAAGGCCGATCTGCACGTTGGCGAACAGAGCGGTCCGCGACAGCGTCCGCACCGCCACGTCGATCACGGCCGCGTCAACGGTGTCGCCAGGCTGGATGGGCAGGTAGGACAGAACCGTCGTCTGATCGATCCGCTGATTGCCGCGAACCAGAATCCGGCTGACCACGCCGCGTTCCTCGGCCGGGGGGGGCGCCGCCACCGTGACCTGCGGGTCCTGCTGGACCGCAGCAGGCGTCTGCGCCAGCGCCGGCCCAGCCAGGCCGGCGGCGACAGCCAGCACCAGGGCGCTGGGTCCAAGGATACGGCCACGGGTTCGGATCATGAGGCGACTGTCGTTCTGAATCATTCGGGGAACCATCGGGGGCTGGCGTCGGCTCACGAGACGAGCCCGCCGAGGAATTTGAAGAGATTGAGTTTCTGCAGGTCGTTCCAGGTCGCGAACAACATTAAACTGGCCAGCAAAGCAAGACCGACCCGATATCCCGCCTCCTGAACCTTGGCCGCCACAGGCCTGCGCGCCACCGCCTCATAGGCGTAGAACATCAGATGCCCCCCATCCAGAACCGGAATAGGCAGCAGATTTAGAAAGCCGATTCCGACCGAAAGTATGGCGGCGAAGCTGGTCAGCGTCAGCAGGAGATTTCCCGCCATCGCCAGCGGGTCGGGATTGGCCGCCACCGCCGCATTGGTCAGTGCGCCCGACGCCTTGGCGATGCCCAGCGGCCCGCTGAACTGGTCGCCTGATTCGCGACCGGTGAAGATGCGGCCGATATAGGTGAAGGTCGTGCTCAGAATGGCGCCGGTTTCCTTGAACCCCTGCCCCACGGCGGCGACGGGTCCATAACGAACGTGACGCACTTCATCACGGCTGGAGCCCAGGCCCAGGCCGATGCGGCCGATCGAAACCCGACCGGCGATGGGATCATTCTCGACCCGGCGCTCGGGCGTGGCGGTCAGCAACACATCGGCGCCCGCGCGCTCGACCGTGAACCGCACGGGATCGCCGCTGCTCAAGGCCACGACGCGGGTCACCTCACCGCCGTCTGCGATCAGCTTGCCGTTGACGCGCGTGATCAGGTCGCCGGGCAGGAAGCCAGCGGCGGCGGCAGGGGAATCCGGCTGGACCTGCATGACCCGTGCGGGGCGCTGCTCGACGCCGACCAGGCTGAACAGCAGGGTGAAGATGGTGATGGCCAGGACAAAGTTGGCGAACGGACCGCCCGCCACGACCAGGGCGCGCTGCCACAAAGGCTTGAAATACAGATAGTCGCGCTCGGCCCCCGGACCGTGGGCGGCGACGACTTCCTTTTTCAGGACGTCCAGACCGGCGCGGTCCGGCACGCCCGTGGCATCCAGATCGCCGGAGAACTTGACGTATCCGCCCAGTGGCAGCCAGCCCAGACGCCATTCGACGCCCTGCTTGTCCGTGCGCCGAAAAATCGCGTGGCCAAAGCCGATGGAGAACTGGTCCATCTTCACCCGGAAGGCGCGCGCCGTCAGGAAGTGGCCCAGTTCATGAATGGTGACGACCAGCGTCAGCACCAGCAGGAACGGCACGACATAGATCAGGGCCTGCCCCAGAACACCTAGCATGCCGGTCAAGTCTCCCGTCGCCCTCAGGCAGCAATCGCCAGCGAGGCGATGATGTCGTTCGCAATCCGCCGGGCCGTCGCATCAACGGCCAGGGCCGCATCGCAGGCATCGTCGGAACCGGAACCCATCCCCGCGTTCGTCGCGCGTTCCAAGGTGTCGGCGACGACTGCGGCAATATTGAGAAAGCCCAGTCGGCGGTCAAGGAAGGCCAGGGCCGCGACCTCATTGGCCGCATTGAAAACGATGGGCGCCACGCCCCCCCTCGCCAGGGCTTCGCGCGCCAGCCGCAAGGCCGGGAAGCGCGTCTCGTCGGGCGCTTCGAAGGTCAGTCGCCCCAGGGCGGCCAGGTCCAGCTTGGGCGCCGGCCAGGCCAGCCGGTCGGGCCAGGCCAGGGCGCAGGCGATCGGCGTCTTCATGTCCGGGGGCCCCATCTGGGCCAGCGTCGATCCATCCACATATTCCACAAGGCTGTGGATGATCGATTCGGGGTGGACGACGACGTCGATGCGATCGCCGGCCATGCCGAACAGATAGGCGGCCTCGATCAATTCCAGGCCTTTGTTGGCCATGGTGGCGCTATCGACCGAAATCTTGGCGCCCATGCTCCAGTTCGGATGAGCGACCGCCTGTTCAGGCGTGATGCGCCCCATGGCCTCGCGCGGCAGAGTGCGGAAAGGACCGCCCGAAGCCGTCAGCACCAGTTTCGACACCTGCTCCGGGGCCTCGGCCGGAAACACCTGAAAGATGGCGGAATGCTCAGAGTCGACCGGGATCAGCTTGCCGCCGCTGTGCCTGACCCGCTCGATCAGCGCCGGGCCACAGCAGACCAGGCTTTCCTTGTTGGCCAGGGCCAGCGTCGCGCCGGTGCCGGCGGCGGCCCAGGCGGAACGCAGCCCCGCCGCGCCGACGATGGACGCCATGACCCAGTCCACGGGGCGGGTCGCGGCCTCGACAATGGCTTCAGGGCCGGCCGCGACGTCGACATCCGTACCGGCCAAGGCGTCGCGCAATTCCGTCAAGCGGGCGGGATCGGCGGTCACCGCCAGTTTCGGTCGCCAGCGCCGCGCCTGTTCAGCTAGCCGAGCGATATTGTTTCCGCCGGTCAGGACCTCGACCTGAAACGCGCCGGAGCCTGCCTTCTCAGCCTGATCCATCAGGTCCAGCGTCGAGGTGCCGACAGAGCCGGTCGAGCCCAGCACGCTGACCTTGCGGGCGATCATGCGCCCTGCCCCAGCATCAGAACGATCACACGCCCCGCCGCCACGACCACGACCGCGAACATCAGGCCGTCGACCCGGTCCAGCAGGCCGCCGTGGCCCGGAATGATATTGCCCGCGTCCTTCACCCCGAAGCGACGCTTCAAGGCCGACTCCCACAGGTCGCCCGCCATGGTGGCCAGAGCCGCCGCCAGACCCAGGACGCCGCCCCAGAAGATGTTCAGCCGGCCCATTTCCAGCCAGCCGGCCATGGCGGCCCCGGCGATCATCCCGGCGATAAGCCCGCCGATGAAGCCCGACCAGGTCTTGTTGGGCGAAAAGCGCGGCCACAGCTTGGGCCCGCCTACGGCGCTGCCGACCAGATAGGCCAGAATGTCCGAGGCCCAGGCCACGGCGAAGACCAGCACCGTCCAATAGAGGCCTTGCGCCGCATTCAGATCTCGCAGCCAGATCAGCAGCACGCAGGGCCAGCCGAGATAGAGAACGCCATAGGCCGCATCCAGCGCCTCGGCCCCGCGCGACCGGGCAAACAGCCCTGCCGAGAAGGCGCCGAACACCAGCAGGATCAGCGCCAACGACATATGGCCGACATGGGCGGCGATCACGGCAACGATCAACGCCAAGGCCACGGCCACGCCGACGGAGCGCCAATGGCGCGGCGCGCTCATGCGTGACCATTCAAACGACAGCAAGCCGCACGCCGCCACGACCAGGGCGCAGAACCAGCCGCCCCCTGCCCACGTCGCCAGCACGGCGGCCGGCGCCAACACCACGGCCGAGGCCGCTCTCAGGCCGATGTCGCCGATTTTCAAAGCCATCAGTTCGCCGCCGTCTTCACCGCAGCCGCGTCCGGCAGGGCGTCGCGCCCGCCGTAACGCCGCTCGCGATTGCCATAGAGAACGACCGCCTCGCCCAGCGCCTCGGCGCCGTAGTCGGGCCAGAGGATGTCCTGAAACACCAGTTCGGCATAGGCGGCTTCCCACAACAGGAAGTTGGACAGCCGCTGCTCGCCCGAGGTCCGTACGATCAGGTCCACCGGCGGCGCCCCGGCCGTCGACAGGCCGGCCCCGAGGTCGTCCTCGGTCACTTCGCCGGTGAACTGTCCCGTGCGGGCCTGATCGACCAGCCGCTGGGCCGCATCCACCAGATCGGCCCGCCCGCCGTAGTTGAAAGCCACCTGCAGCAGGAACCGGTCGTTGCCGGCCGTCTGCGCCTCGGCGCGATCGACAATGGCGGCGATGTCGCTGGGCAGGCCCCTGCGGCGGCCCAGCACCCGGATGCGCACGCCGGCCGCGGCCAGTCGCTTCAGGTCGCTGCCGACGAACGAGCGGACCAGACCCATCAGGTCCGACACCTCGTCCGCCGGGCGGCTCCAGTTCTCGGTGGAGAAACCGAACACGGTCAGGCAGCGAATGCCGAAGTCCGGCGCCGCCTTGATCGTGCGGCGCAGCGCCTGAACGCCCTCGCGATGACCCATCACGCGCGGCAAGCCGCGACGCTCGGCCCAGCGACCGTTGCCGTCCATGATCAGGGCGACGTGACGAGGCCCCTTTTCAGGCGCCGTGGCGACGGTCTCGGCCGACATTAAAAAGATCCCTCCTGACGCGAACCTGCGTCAGACCTGCATGATCTCGACTTCCTTGACCTTCAAGGCCTCGTCGATGCGCTTGATGGCCGCGTCCGTGTCCTTCTGGACCTCGGTCTCCATCTTCTTCTGTTCGTCCTGGCTGATCTCGCCCGCCTTCTCGGCCTTTTTCAGGTCGTCGTTGGCGTCGCGGCGCACGTTGCGCACGGCGATCTTCTGCTGCTCGGCGTATTTGCCGGCCAGTTTGACCAGGTCCTTGCGGCGCTCTTCGGTCAGCGGCGGGACGGGAATACGCAGGGTCTGACCGTCGACGATCGGGTTCAGGCCCAGGCCGGCGGCGCGAATGGCCTTCTCGACCGCCACGACCATGGCCCTGTCCCAGACGCTGACCGAGATCATGCGCGGCTCGGGCACGCTGATGGCGGCGACAGCGGTCAGCGGCGAGGTCGAGCCGTAGGCTTCGACCTGAACCGGGTCCAGCAGGCCCGAGTTGGCCCGGCCCGTGCGCAGACCGGCGAAGTCTTCCTTCAGCGAGGCGACGGACTTTTCCATCCGGTCCCGGTAGGTCTTGAGGTCGGGCTTGGCCATTGTCGTTTTCCTGGTCTGGTCTTTATCGGTCGGTCGCCGCTCAGGCGGCCTTGTTGGCGATGACGGTGAAAGTGCCCTCGCCGCTCAGGGTCTTGCGCAGCGAACCTTCCTCGCGGATCGAGAAGACCACGATCGGAATGTCGCTGTCGCGCATCAGGGCGATAGCCGAGGCGTCCATGACGCGCAGGTCCTTGGCCAGAACCTCCTGATAGGTCAGCGTCTCATAGCGGGTCGCGGTCGGGTCCTTCTTGGGGTCGGCGGTATAGACGCCATCCACGCTGGTACCCTTCAGCAGAGCGTCGCAGCCCATTTCAGCGGCGCGCAGGGCGGCGCCCGAATCGGTCGTGAAGAAGGGGGCGCCCACGCCGGCGGCGAAGATCACCACCCGACCCTTTTCCAGATGCCGCATGGCGCGGCGGCGGATGTAGGGCTCGGCGATGGCGGCCATGGGAATGGCGCTCTGGACCCGCGTATCGACGCCGATCTTCTCGAGCGCGCCCTGCATGGCCAGGGCGTTCATGATAGTGGCCAGCATGCCCATGTAGTCGGCGTTGGCGCGGTCCATGCCCGCAGCGGCCTTGGACAGCCCGCGGAAGATGTTGCCGCCGCCGATGACCAGGCAGATTTCGACGCCTTCGCGCGCCACCTGAGCCACGGCAGCGGCCACGACATCGACCGTCTTCATGTCGATGCCATAGGACTGATCGCCCATCAGAACCTCGCCCGAGACCTTGAGCAGGACGCGCTTATATCGAAACTCGGAAGGGGCGTCGGGCATGGTCTGGGTCCGTGGATACAGGGGTTACGCATCCGCGCGAGGTGAATCGGCGGCTCATCATAGACGAAGGGCGCGTCAGCCTTCAAAGCCGAACGCGCCCTTTTGAAAATTCTTCCCTTTCAGGAAGAAACTTCGATCTTAGTTGCCGCCGGTCATCGAGGCGACTTCAGCCGCGAAATCGGGGCTCTCGACCTTCTCGACGCCTTCACCCAGAGCCAGGCGGACGAAGCCGGCCAGCTTGAGGTTCGAGGAGCCCAGTTCCTTAGCCGAGTTGACGACCAGTTGTTCGATGGTCACGTCCGGGTCCATGACGAACGGCTGCTTGGTCAGCACCACGTCCTTCTGGAACTTGTTGATCTGGCCTTCCACGATCTTGGCGATCATGTTTTCCGGACGCCCCTCTTCCTTGGCCTTTTCGGTCAGAACGGTGCGTTCCTTCTCGATGGCGGCCGGGTCCAGGTCGTCGGTGTTCAGCGACAGCGGCGCCGTGGCTGCGACGTGCATGGCGATCTTGCGGCCCAGTTCGCGCAGAGCGGTCTTGTCGCCCTCGCCTTCCAGGGCGACCAGCACGCCGATGCGGCCGAGGCCCGGCGACACGGCGTTGTGAACGTAGGACGACACGACGCCCTGCGACACGGCCAGACGGGCAGCGCGGCGCAATTGCATGTTCTCGCCGATAGTGGCGATCAGTTGGGTCACTTCGTCCTGAACGGTGCGGCCGCTTTCCAGCGTGGCGCCGTGGATGGCTTCAACGCCTTCGTGGTGCAGAGCCAGAGCAGCGAACTGCTTGGCGGCCGTCTGGAACAGGTCGTTGCGGGCGACGAAGTCGGTTTCCGCGTTGAATTCGATGGCGGCGGCGACTTCGCCCTCGCCGTCTTCACGCGTGGCGACGGCGACAACGCCTTCAGCGGCGACGCGGTCGGCCTTCTTGGCGGCCTTGGACAGGCCCTTGGCGCGCAGCCAGTCGATAGCTGCGTCGATGTCGCCGTTGGTTTCCACCAGCGCCTTCTTGCAGTCCATCATGCCGACGCCCGAACGCTCGCGAAGTTCCTTCACGAGGGCGGCAGTGATCTCGGCCATGTTCAGTCTCCTGGAAATTCAAATGAGCGGCCGGGCTTGGATAGCCCGGCCGCATGTCAGTTTGGCGTAGGACCGATCACCGACCGGGCCCCGGGGGCGTCTTAGCCCTCGACCTTTTCTTCAGTCGTCGCGAGCAGTTCCTCAGCCACGGCTTCCGTGCCGGCCGGAGCAACTTCGGCTTCAACCGGAGCAGCAGCAGCTTCGCGCAGCATCGGCTCGACCGGAGCTTCCGAGGCGCCCAGGTCGATGCCCGAGGCGGAAGCACCGGCGGCTAGGCCGTCCAGGACGGCGTCGGCGATCAGGTCGCAGTAGGTCTGGATGGCGCGGGCGGCGTCGTCGTTGCCCGGGACCGGATAGGTGATGCCGTCCGGATCCGAGTTGGTGTCCAGGATGGCGATGATCGGGATGTTCAGCTTGCGAGCTTCCTGGATCGCGATCGCTTCCTTGTTGGTGTCGATCACGAACATGATGTCCGGGATCGAACCCATGTCCTTGATGCCGCCCAGGGACAGTTCCAGCTTGTCCTTCTCGCGCTGCAGCGTCAGCAGCTCTTTCTTGACGCGGCCTTCGCCGCCGGTCGCCAGAACGGTTTCCAGCTCGCGCAGGCGGGCGATCGAGCCCGAGACGGTGCGCCAGTTGGTCAGCGTGCCGCCGAGCCAGCGGTTGTTCATGTAGTACTGGGCGCAGCGCGTGGCGGCTTGCGCAACCGGGTCAGCAGCCTGACGCTTGGTGCCGACGAACAGCACGCGGCCGCCCTTTGCGGCGACGTCGCGCACGGCCACCAGAGCCTGGTGGAACAGCGGCATCGTCTGCGACAGGTCGATGATGTGAATGTTCGAGCGCGAGCCGAAGATGTAGCGGTCCATCTTCGGGTTCCAGCGGTGCGTCTGGTGACCGAAGTGAGCGCCGGCTTCCAGCAGCGTACGCATCGAGAATTCTGGCAGTGCCATGATCGTGGTATCCTTTTTCCGATCAAACCTAGCGCGGGCGAGTAAAAGGACCTGCGGTCCCTCGGAACGGAGCAGGCCGGGATGTCTCCCCGGACCGCGCCACGCCCACGTGCGAAGTGCGCGCGCTCTCTAGGCGGATTGATCGGAAAAGGCAAGCGGATCAGTCAGAAGCTGCGACCGTCCACGCGTTTCGCCGTCCATGCCCACGGCTCGATGTCGGTCAGCGTCCGCACATTGATCGCCGCGACCTCCGACCCATCCGGCGCCACGCCATAGCCGAAGGGCTGGACCCCGCAGGTCTTGCAGAAGCGGTGATCGATATTGTGCCGATTGAAGAAGTAGGAGGTCGTGGCCTCCTCGCCCGCCGTCAGCCGAAAGGCCGCGCGCGGCGCGAAGGCCAGGACGAAGCCCTTTCGATAGCAGTGCGAACAATTGCACTCGACCAGGCCCTCCAGCCCGACCTCCACTTGATAAGCCACAGCGCCGCAGTGGCAGGAACCCTTGTGCACGGCCATGTCGATCTTCTCACTCAGGATGTGGGCAGACTGTATTCCAGATCATAGCGATGAACGCCGTCCGCGAGCGTCAGGTGAAAGACCCCGGCGATCCCGGTCAAGTCGCCCGCGCCAGACCCCGGAACGATGGTGATCAGCAGTTCCTGCGCGCCCCGATCCATCAGACCGCGATGCACCAGGGTGAACGCGCCCTCGCGGCCGTCAATGACGCCCCGAACCCGATCCAGAGCGACATAGGCCCCCGACCGCTCGGGGCCCATGACCGCCAGCATCTCGCCAGCGGCGGTTCCGACCAGATCACCGTGAAAGGTCTTGGCCAGCAACATCCGGCCCGGCGCGTCCGGCGCCGCGCCTGTCGCCGGCTGGACCGGCGTGATGACGACGTCGAAGGTTCCGTGGGCATGCTTCATGGCTAGTCCCTCACTCATCAGGCGTCCTCCAACATCACCACGCCCGGCGCCGACTTCAACGCCCCGCGCAGGGCTGCGTCCAGGCGGTAGCGGCCCGGCAGCTTGATCTCGACCTCGGTGCGCCCGCCCAGCGTCGCCTGGATCCAGACCTCGCCGCCCTTGCCTTGCGCCCGCGCCCGATCCAGCCGCGCCTTCAGCGCCTCGGCGTCGGCCGACTGCGCCGACAGCACGACCCGCAGCCCGATCTGGGTGTCGTCCAGCAGGGTCTCCATTCGGCTGGCGTCGTCGCCGAAGAAGCGCACCTCGCCATCCGCTGACTTGGCCCGCACCTTGACCAGGACCGAGGTTCCGACCTCGAGGATATCGCGACAGCGCCGCAGTTGTTCCGGCGGGAACAGACATTCGAACTCGCCCGTCGGGTCCGAGAAGGTGACGAAGGCGAATTTCTCGCCGCTCTTGGCGCTAGCCCGTTCCTGGCGACGCCGCACCACGCCGGCCATCAGGAAGGCTTCGTGTCCCGCCTCGGCCAGACCTTGCGCCTCGGCGACGAAGGTCACGCGCTTACGCTTCAGCGCCGGCGTCAGATCCTCCAGCGGGTGGCCCGACAGGTAGAAGCCTACCGCCGAAAGCTCCTGATCCAGCTTGTCCGGTCCCGCCCAGGGCTCGACGCTGCGCAGGCGCGGCCGCGAGGCCCCCGCCTGATCCGCCCCGAACAGGCTGACCTGCGACGAGGCGCGCTCGGCGGCCACGCTCTGGCAATAGGCGATCAGGGTGTCCGCCTGCTCAAACAACTGGCGGCGATTGGGATTGAGGCTGTCGAAAGCGCCCGACTTGGCCAGACCTTCCAGCGCCCGCTTGTTGACCGCCTTGGGATCGACCCGCTCCAGGAAGTCGAAGATGTCGGCGAAGGGCCCGCCCGTCTCGCGCACCTCGACGACATGCTTCATCGCCTCCAGGCCCACGTTGCGGATGGCGCCCAGGGCATAGAGGACGCTGCCCTGCCCGTCCTTCCACGAGACGTCGAAGTCGGCCGACGAGCGGTTGATGTCCGGGGCCAGGACCGGAACCTCGAACCGGCGGCAGTCCTGATAGAAGACCGCCAGCTTGTCGGTGTTCGACAGGTCGAGGCTCATCGACGCAGCGAAGAACTCGACCGGATGATTGGCCTTCAGCCAGCCCGTCTGGAACGAGATCAGCGCATAGGCGGCGGCGTGCGACTTGTTGAAGCCGTAGCCCGCGAACTTGGCCACCAGGTCGAAGATGGAGCCCGACTGCGCCTCGGGGACGTTCTTTTCAGACGCGCCCTTCACGAAGCGGAGGCGCTGGAAATCCATCTCCTCCTTCTTCTTCTTGCCCATGGCCCGGCGCAGAAGGTCAGCTTCACCCAGGCTGTAGCCCGCCAGGATCTGGGCGATCTTCATCACCTGTTCCTGATAGATGATGACGCCGTAGGTCTCGGTCAGAACCTCGGTCAGCGAGGGGTGCAGATAGTCCACCTCGGCCCGGCCGAATTTCCGGTCGATATAGGTGTCGATCATCTCCATCGGTCCCGGCCGATAGAGGGAGATCAGGGCGGTGATTTCCTCGATGGAGCCACAGCGCATCTTGCGCAGGGTGTCGCGCATGCCCTGGGATTCCAGCTGGAACACCCCGACCGTCTGGCCCGAGGCCATCAGTTCATAGGTGCGCGCGTCGTCCAGCGGCAGCAGGTTCCATTCCGGGGCCGCGCCGCGCCGTTCCAGATACTCCCGCGCCCGGTCCAGCACCGTCAGCGTCTTCAGGCCCAGGAAGTCGAACTTCACCAGACCCGCCGGCTCGACCCACTTCATGTTGAACTGGCTGGCCGGGATGGTCGAGCGCGGGTCCTGATACAGGGGCACCAGCTCGGTCAGCGGCCGGTCGCCGATGACGATGCCGGCGGCGTGGGTCGAGGCGTTGCGGTACAGCCCCTCCAGCTCCAGCGCCGTCTCCAGCAGAGTCTTGACCGAGGCCTCAGCGTCACGCGCCTCGCGCAGGCGCGGCTCCAGGTCGATGGCCTGAGCCAAGGTCACCGGGTTGGCCGGGTTGTTCGGCACCATCTTGCAGAGCCGGTCCACCTGGCCCAGCGGCATCTGCAACACCCGGCCGACGTCGCGCAGCACAGCCCGAGCCTGCAGCGTGCCGAAGGTGATGATCTGGGCCACCCGGTCCTTGCCGTAGTGGTCCTGCACATAGTCGATCACCTCCTCCCGCCGCTCCTGGCAGAAGTCGATGTCGAAGTCGGGCATGGAGACCCGTTCGGGGTTCAGGAACCGCTCGAACAGCAGGCCGAACCGCAAGGGGTCCAGGTCGGTGATGGTCAGCGACCAGGCCACAAGCGAACCGGCGCCGGAACCCCGCCCCGGCCCGACGGGAATCCCGTGCAGCTTGGCCCATTTGATGAAGTCGGCCACGATCAGGAAGTAGCCCGGGAAGCCCATCTGCTGGATGATCCCGACCTCCCACTCCAGGCGGGTCCAGTATTCCTCCTCGGGCGCTGCGGGCGTGACCTGTTGCAGGCGGACCTTCAGGCCCTCGCGCGCCTGGTGCGCCAGTTCGTCGGGCTCGGAGCGACCGGCGCCGGTATCGAAGCGCGGCAGGATCGGCGCGCGTGTCGGGACCAGGAAGGCGCAGCGGCGGGCGATGTCGATGGTGTTGTCGCAGGCTTCGGGCAGGTCCGAGAACAGCTCGCGCATGGCGGCGGCGGTCTTGAACCAGTGCTGCGCGGTGATCCGCCGACGCTCTTCCTGGCCGATAAAGGCGCCGTCGGAGATGCACAGCAGGGCGTCGTGCGACTTCGCCTGCGCCGCCTTGGCGTAATAGACGTCGTTGGTGGCGACCAGGGGAACGTCGTGGGCGTAGGCCCAGTCGACCAGCCCCCGCTCGGCAATCGGCTCCTGCGGCAGGCCGTGGCGTTGCAGTTCGACATAGAAGCGATCGCCGAAGACGCTCTGCATTTCCTCCAGCGCAGCCTGGGCCTCGGCCGGCTTGTTCTGAACGAACAGAGGATCGACCGGCCCGTCGGGTCCGCCCGACAGCAGGATCAGCCCCTCGGACTTATCCACAACCAGTCCCCAGGGCACGCCCGGCTCGGACATCTCGCCCGCGTCGAGGTAGGCGGCGGACGACAGGGCGCACAGGTTGAGCCAGCCCTGCTCGTTCTGGACCAGCAGCACCACGGTCGGCGTCTTGGCCCAGCGGTCGGAAATCTGGCCGCCGATGCCCAGCACCGGCAGGGCGCAGGCCACGATCGGCTGAACGCCCGCGTCCTTGGTGGTTTGACTGAACTCCAGCGCGCCGAACAGGTTGGCGCGGTCGGCGACGGCGACGGCGGGCATGCCGGCGTCGGCCGCCATCTTGCCGATCTTGCTGGCCTTGATCGCACCTTCCAGCAGGGAATAGGCGCTGCGGACCCGCAGATGGACAAAGCCCTGAGTGTTCGCCGTTTCCGCCAATATCTACTCCGCTGGTCCCGGACGCCGGAACCTCATGTCCAGCCGCCGCGCGGCCGGACGTCAATCATGCAGAGAGTCGTCGCGGCGATCACGCCACCAGGAAAGACGCCTGCCAGATCATCCAGACGAAGCCGCTGCACGACGCAAGCGACAGCATATCCCTCACCCAACGCGACATCGGCTTATCCCCAGTTAGCGTGTGTTCCTGAAATGTTCCTATTCCTGTTTTGTTCTCATTGCAAGCACCCCCGGTGGAACTGCGCGACCGCCGGCATCCGGAATCGCCCGCCGCGCGTTCAAGGTCGTGAACTGGTCGAGAGCCATGACCCTGCGCATCCTGCCCCTGATTGTGATGGCTCTGACGGCGGCCTGTTCGCCCGGCGACGCGCCCGCAAGCGCCGCCCCGCTGGAACCGCCCCCGCCCGGCTATCAGACGGCCATCTTCGCCGGTGGCTGCTTCTGGACCGAGGAAAAGGCGTTCGACGGCCTGCCTGGGGTGCGCTCGGCGGTGTCGGGCTTTGTCGGCGGCACGCGGTCGAACCCGACCTATGATCAGGTGGTGCGCGGCGGAACCGGCTATCGCGAGGCGGTGCTGGTGACGTTCGATCCCGCCGTCGTCAGCTATCGCACCCTGGTCGACCGCTATTGGCGGACCATCGACCCGACCGATCCGACGGGCCAAGTCTGCGACCAGGGACCGTCCTACGTCTCGGCGGTCTATGCCACCGAAGCGCAAACGGCGACGGCCCAGGCGTCCCGCACGGCGGCCCAGACCGCGCTGGGTGCCAAGGCCACGGGCGACAGGCCCTTCGTCACGCCGATCAATCCCGTCATGCGCTTCTGGCCTGCTGGACCCGAACATCAGGATTTCGCCCGTCTGCACCCGGCCCAGTACGAAGCCTATCGCATCGGGTGCCGACGCAGCGTCAGACTGCACGCCCTGTGGGGCGACGCCGCCGTCGGCTGATCAGTAGGCCTGGCTCTCGGCCGCGCGCTCTTCCAGATGGCCGTCCTTCAGGGCGAAGACGCGGTCCATGTGGCCGGCCAACTCCATGTTGTGGGTGGCGATCAGGGCGGCGACGCCAGTGGTCTTGGCCAGTTCGCGCAGGGCCTCGAACACCGCGTGGCTGTTGGCGGGGTCGAGGTTGCCGGTCGGCTCGTCGGCCAACAGCAGCCGTGGGCGGTTGGCCAGCGCCCGGCCGATGGCGACCCGCTGCTGCTCGCCGCCCGACAGTTGCGCCGGCTGGTGCAGGAAACGCTCGCCCAGCCCCAGGGCTGTCAGGATGTCCTCGGCCCGGCGACGCGCCTCGGCCTCGGAATGACCGGCAATCCGCATCGGCAGGGCGACGTTATCCCGTGCATCAAATTCCGGCAGCAGGTGGTGAAATTGATAGACGAAACCGATCCGAGACAGGCGCAGACGGGTGCGCGCGCGCTCGTCCAAACCGCCGACGTCCTCGCCGTCGATCATGACCTGACCGCTGGTCGGGCGCTCCAGCAGACCGGCGGCGTGCAGCAACGACGACTTGCCCGAGCCTGACGGTCCGATCAGGCCGACGACCTCGCCCGGCATGACGTCCAGATCGACGCCCTTCAGCACCGTCAGCCCGCCCTGAGCGGTCGGATAGGTGCGGGTCACGCCGCGCAGCGACAGGGTCGTCAAGGGACTATTCAAAGCGAAGCGCCTCCACCGGGTCGATGCGCGACGCGTTCCACGACGGCGGCAAACTGGCGAGGCAACTCATCAGGAAGGAGAAGAGCGCCACCCAGGTGACGTCCCACGGATCGACCAGGGCCGGAATGGCATCCAGCATATAGACGTCGGCGTTGAACAGCTGGACCCCGGTGATGCCTTCGATGAAGTGCTGGATCGCGCCGATGTTCAGGCAGAACAGCAGACCCAGCACCAGACCGGCGATGGTCCCGCCGATGCCGATCGCGGCGCCCGACATGAAGAAGATGCGCAGAATCGACGACGGGCTGGCCCCCACGGTGCGCAGGATGGCGATGTCGCGGGTCTTGTTCTTCACCAGCATGACGATGCCGCTGATGATGTTCATGGCGGCGATGGCGACGACCAGGCCCAGAATAATGCTCATGGCCACGCGCTCGACCTTCAGCGCGCCCCAGAAGGCGGCCAGACGGTTGCGCCAGTCGCTGACGATGCTGCCGGGTCCGGCGGCCTGCTGCACCGGCGTCAGCAGGGTCTCGACCATGTCCGGTTCGGCGACCTTCATCTCGATCACGTCCCAGACGCCTTCCTTGCCGAAGAAGAGCTGGGCCTGCTCCAGCGGCATGAAGACGAAGGCACGGTCGAAGTCGGCGGTCCCGGAGCTGAAGATCCCGCCGATGGTGTAGGTCTTTTCCAGACCGCCCAGATTGCCGAAGGCGCTGTCGGCGCCAGTTGGCGAATAGATCGAGATGGGATCCCCAACCCGAAGCCCCATCTGGTCGGCCAGCGCCTTGCCGATCAGGATATTGTCGCCGCCGTACTCGCCGCGACCGAAGGCGGCCCGCATCTCGGGCGTCAGGCTCTCATAAACGTACTTGGTCGAGGCCAGATCCTGCGGCCGCACGCCGCGGACCATGCCGCCGGTCATCTGGCCGCCCGCGCGGAACATGGCGGGCGATTCCGTCAAAGGCGACACCGAGACCACGCCCGGAACGTCGCTGATCCGCTTCAGCGCCGCGTCGCGGTCAGGCGAGGTCAGCACCGGCCCTTGCACGTACATATGCCCGTTGAACGACAACATCCGCCCCAGCAGTTCGCTACGGAAACCGGCCATGATGCTCATCACGCTGATCAGCACCGCCACGGCCAGCATGATGCCGACGAAGCTGATGACGGCGATCAGGGCGACCCCGCCCTCCTTGCGCTTGGCGCGCAGGTAGCGGAACGCCAGTCCGATCTCCCAGGCGGAGAAGGGACCGGCCGGTTTCACGGCAGGCGGCGCGGAAGCCGTCGCGGCGTCGGTCATTTCGTCAGCAACTCCAGGGCGGCGTCCAGCGGCAGGGTTTGCTTCTCGCCCGTGGCGCGGCGCTTCAGTTCGACCACGCCGTCGGCCAGACCCTTGGGACCGATGGTCAGTTGCCACGGCACGCCGATCAGGTCGGCGGTGGCGAACTTGCCGCCCGGACGCTCGTCGGTGTCGTCGTAGAGGACGTCCTTGCCCAGGGCTTCCAGCTTGGCCACGGCCTCTTCACAGGCGGCCGAGACGGCTTCGTCGTTGGCGCGCAGGTTGATCACCACCACGTCGAACGGCGCGACCGAGTCCGGCCAGATGATGCCGCCGGCGTCGTGGCTGGCCTCGATGATGGCGCCCAGCAGGCGCGACACGCCCACGCCGTAGCTGCCCATGTGGACCTCGGTGTCCTGACCGTCCGGCCCGGCGACCTTGGCCTTCATCGGCACCGAGTATTTGGTGCCGAAGTAGAAGATGTGGCCGACCTCGATGCCGCGCGCCGACAGGCGGTCGCCCTCGGCGGTCTGGGCCTCGAACTGGGCCGCGTCGTGCATTTCCTCGGTCGCGGCGTAGAGGGCCGTGCGCTCGTTGAAGACGCATTCCAGTTGCTCGACGCTGAGATTGTGGCCCGGCGCGTCCATCTCGACCAGCTTGCGGTCGCAGAAGACCTCGCTCTCACCGGTTTCGGCCAGGACGATGAACTCGTGGCTCAGGTCGCCGCCGATCGGGCCGGTGTCGGCGCGCATCGGCACGGCCTTCAGGCCCAGACGCGAGAAGGTGTTCAGATAGGCGGCGAACATGCGCTTGTAGGCGATGCGGGCCGAGGCCTCGTCCAGATCGAACGAATAGGCGTCCTTCATCAGGAATTCGCGGCCGCGCATGACGCCGAAGCGCGGACGACGCTCGTCGCGGAACTTCCACTGGATGTGGAAGAGGTTCAGCGGCAGAGCCTTGTAGCTCTTCACATAGGCCCGGAAGATATCCGTGACCATTTCCTCGTTGGTCGGTCCGTATAGCAGCTCGCGCTCATGCCGGTCGGTGATGCGCAGCATCTCCGGGCCGTAGGCGTCATAGCGGCCGCTCTCGCGCCACAGGTCGGCCAGTTGCAGCGTCGGCATCAGCAGCTCGACCGCCCCTGCCCGCTCCTGCTCCTGACGCACGACGCCTTCGATCTTGCGCAGCACGCGCAGGCCCAGCGGCAGCCAGGCGTAGATGCCGGCGGCCTCCTGTTTGATCATCCCGGCGCGCAGCATCAGCTGGTGCGACACGATCTGGGCGTCGGAAGGGGCTTCTTTGAGGGTCGGCAGGAAAAAGCGCGACAGACGCATGGGGATTCTCGGCAAAATCAGTCAGGCCCGAGGTTTAACCGGGCGAATAGGGCGAAAGCTAGAGCGCAGGACCGCGCGTGAAGTCCGGCAGCGGCATCCACCCGATCCAGACGATGGCCACGATCACCAGCCAGACGATGGCCGAGACCCAGGTCGTGGTGATGAATTTCTTCTTCAGCTGGGGATTGGCGGGCGCCCCCCACTGGCTGCCGTCGGTCGGCGGCGTCTCGACCTGCTTCGACGATCCCAGCGGCAGGATCATGAACAGCACGATCCACCACGAGGTCAGATACAGCGCCACCAGGGTAAAGGGGCCAAGAGGCATCGGGGCAATCCATCCATCAGTTCGTGCGCCGCTTGCATTCCGCACGCGCTGTCGGCGGGCTAAAGGAAGGCGCGAAACAAGGACGTCCTCATGCCACAGATCACCCTGGAACACTCCCCCCATTTCGACGGGACAGATTGGCGCGCCCTGGCGCTGGAGATCCACCGGCTGTGCGTCGACGTGGTCGGCGCCACCACCCAGGCCTGCAAGACGCGCATCGTGCGCTGTGAAAATCTGATCATCGCCGACGGCGATCCGGCCCAGGCCATGGTCCATTGCGACCTGCGCATCCTGACCGGCCGCACCCAGGAGCAGAAGACGGCTCTGGGCGAAGCGGTGCAGGCGGCCCTGCTGGCGGGAGTGAAGCCCTATGCGGGCCCGGCCCAGATCTCCGTCGAGATCGGAAACCTGGACAGGGACAACTATCGCAAAGTCACGCTGGGAGGTTGAGCCTCAGACCCCGGCTTTCCTCCCCATTTCATGGGGAGGAAAGAGGCAGCCTTACGGGTGCGGCCGACCGATGCCGTAGCGAGCCGCCCAGTAGGCCAGGATGTCGTCGTCCTGCAGGAACCGAGCGCCGGTCTCCGCGCTGACTTGGGCGTCGGGCCAGTCAAACTCGCCGTCCAGAACCAGCAGCGGACAGCTCTGGTTCGTCTCTCCCACCTCGGCCACCACGGCGGCGCGCGGACGAGGATGGTCCAGATGCGTGACCTGAACCTGCTCGCGCAGGCGTGGATAGAGCCCCAACACGCCCTCGATGCGAGCGCCGGGCGGGCAATACCAGGGCCCGCCCTGATCGTCGAACCAGTCGGCGTTCAGCAGATAAAGCCGGTCGGTCATTACAGCCGCAGGATGACGGTTTCGACGATCGGACGGCGGTCCCAGATCTGCTGGCTGGCCTTCTTCAGAACACGACTGACGGCCTGTTCGACCGCCAGTTCGTCGTCCAGCGCCTCGCCCTTCAGCTTGCGAACCGCCTGCTCGGCGCGCTCGGCCAGATCGTCCAGAATGTCGCCGAGCGGACGGTCTTCATCGCCCGGCAGGCCGATGCCGCGCACATCGATGTCGCTGACGATCTTGCCGCGCTTGTCCATGGCGAAGCTGACGATCAGCACGCCATTGGTCGCCGCGTGCTTGCGCTCACGCAGGGCCTCGCCCGCCTCTTCGACCAGCATGCCGCCGTCAACGAACAGACGGCCCGAGGGCACTTCGTCGATGATGGCCGCGGGTCCAGGGGCCAAACGCACCATGTCGCCGTTGCGCGGCGTCACGGTTTCCGGGACCTGCATGTCCTTGGCCAGATTGGCGTGCTCCATCAGGTGACGGCGCATGCCGTGGGTAGGCACCGCGATTTGCGGACGGGCCCAGCTATACATCTGACGCAGTTCGTCACGGCATGGGTGGCCCGAGACGTGGATGCCCGGATGGTCCTTCTCAGTGTAGAGGCGCACGCCCCGGTCGGCCATCTTGTCCTGAAGGCGACCGATCGACAGCTCGTTGCCCGGGATGACCCGCGAGGAGAAGATGCAGTGGTCGCCCTTGCCCAGCTTGATGAAGGGGTGCGTGCCCTCGGCGACGCGCGACAGGGCCGCGCGGACTTCGCCCTGGCTGCCAGTGCAGAGATACAGGATCTCGTCGGCGGGCCAGACGCGGGCTTCCTGTTCGCTCAGGAAGGGCTTCACGTCGCTCAGCATGCCGACCGACTTGGCGGCGGCGCTGATGCGGTGCATCGAACGCCCGGCCAGGGCCACGCGACGACCGGCGGCCTCAGCGGCGCGGATCACGCTGTCCATGCGCGCGACGTTGGAGGCGAAGCAGCCCACCGCGACGCGGCCCTTCAGGTCCGAGATCAGGGCGGCCATGGCCACCTTCACATCGCCCTCGGAACCGGCCACGCCGTCCACGAAGACGTTGGTGCTGTCACACACCATGGCGAGGATGCCCTCGTCGCCGAGACGCTTGATCGTCTCCACGTCGGTGCGCTCGCCCACGACCGGATCGTTGTCGATCTTCCAGTCGCCGGTGTGCAGGATCGTGCCCAGCGGGGTCTTGATGGCCAGGCCGTTCGGCTCGGCGATCGAATGGGTGATGGTCACGAAGGTCACGTCGAACGGACCCAGGTTCAGGTCGCCGCCCAGCGGCACTTCGTTCAGCTCGACCTGATCCAGGATATTGGCGTCGCGCAGCTTCTCGCGGATCAGATAGGCGGTGAAGGGCGTCGCATACAGCGGCGCTTGGATGCGCGGCCACAGCCAGCCCAGGGCGCCGATATGGTCTTCGTGAGCGTGCGTCAGCACGATGCCCAAGATGTTCTCGCCTTCCAGGAAGGAGGGATCAGGCACGATCACGTCCACGCCGGGCGTGGAAGGATCGCCGAAGGTCACGCCGACATCGACGATGATCCATTTGCGGTCATGCGCCGGGCCGAAGCCGTAGGCGTTGAGGTTCATGCCGATCTCGTTCGAGCCGCCCAGCGGCAGGAAAACGAGTTCGTTGGAGTCAGATTTTTTCATATGGCCCTAAAGGTGGGTATTCCGCCGCCAGATTTCGAGTAGGCCGCGGATAGTCAGGTCCGGATCGAACCGGTCGATTGATTGTGTTGCGCCCTCGAACAACGAGGCGACGCCGCCGGTGCCGATGACCGTCATGGGCTTGCCCCACTCGGCCTTCATGCGATCCACCAGGCCTTCGATCAGGGCGATATAGCCCCAGAAGACCCCGGACTGCATGTTGGACACCGTGTCCTTGCCGATCACGCGATCGGGCTTCTGAATGGCGATGCGCGGCAGCATAGCCGCCGCCTCGTGCAGCGCCTGCAGGCTCAGATTGATGCCGGGCGCGATGACGCCGCCCTCAAAGGCGCCGTCAGCCGCGATGACGTCAAAGGTCGTCGCCGTGCCGCTGTCGATGACGATCAGGTCGCCCGGATAGGCCAGGTGCGCGCCGATGGCGTTGACCAGGCGGTCGGACCCCGCCTCGCTCGGCTTCAGAATACGCACCGGAATACCCAGTTCGACATTGTCGCCAATGACCAGCGGCTCGACCTTCAGGTAGCGCCGCGACAGGTTACGCAAGTTGAAGATCGACTGCGGCACCACGCTGGAAATGATGCAGCCGTCCAACTGGACGATCTCCAGCCCGCGCATGGTCAGCAACTGGTGCAGCCAGACGGCATATTCGTCTGCCGTTCGGTTGGCGTAGGTCGAGGTCCGCCACTGAGCGATCCAATCCGCCCCGTCGTGGATCGCAAAAAGGGTGTTGGTGTTGCCTTGCTCGATCGCCAGCAGCATCAGGCGGCCCCTCCGAAAAAGACGTCACCCGCCGAGATCACCCGCAGCGATCCGTCCGGCAGTTTCAGCCGCAGCGACCCATCGGCCTCGACCCCGTCGGCCGTGCCGGTCAGGGTCTCATGCGTCAGCCGCGCCGTGCAGGCGCCGTGCAGACCGGGCGTCCGCGCGATCCAGGCGTCGAGAATGGGCCGGAAGCCCAGCGTCGTCCATCGGTCCAACCAGACGCCAAAGGTCTCTGCGAGCCCTTGCGCCGCCTGCTCGACGGTCGGCGCAGCGGCCACGTCGTGGCGCAGGTGTTCGGCGATGCAGGTGGCGGGCCGTTCGGTGACGCCCGGCGTCTGGCTCAGGTTCACCCCGATGCCGACCGCCAGCCAAAGGCCTCCGGACGGCGCCGGACCGGACTCGATCAGCACGCCCGAGGTCTTGCGCCCGTCCAGCAGCACGTCGTTGGGCCACTTGATCGTGACCAGGGCCGGCGGGACATAGCGGTCCAGCAGGTCCGCCACGGCCAGGGCCGCGACGAACGTCAGCTGCGCTGCCTCGGCCGGCGACTTGGGCGTCAACAACAGCAGGGTGGAGGCGAGATTGCCGCTCTCGCTCTCCCATCTGCGTCCACGACGGCCGCGACCGGCCGTCTGGCGCCGCGCCGTGATCCACAGCGGGCCGAACTCGCCTCCCTCGGCGCGGCGTCGCGCCTCGGCGTTGGTGGAGTCGGTTTCGTCGAGGATCAGGACCGGGGCGGCCAAAGCCCCTTACCCGGCCCCGACGCCCGCGGCGGCGGCGCGGGTCAGCGGCTCCAGCCAGGTCAGGGCGACGATCACCAGCGGGAAGCAGAAAGCGGCGGCCGCAAGGGCGATCGCCTGGGCCTCGGCCGGAGCCTTGTCCGTCGTCACGTCGAACTCCGGCGTATCGAACCACATCACCTTGATGATGCGCAGATAGTAGAAGCCGGCCACAACCGAGGCGACCAGACCGGCGGCGCCGGCCATCCAGTAGCCCGCGTCGGCGGCAGCGCCGAAGACGAAGAACTTGCCCCAGAAGCCCGACATCGGCGGAATGCCCACGGCCGACAGCGACAGGATGGTCAGGGCCACCGCCGTCAGCGGACGATCCTTCCTCAGGCCTGCCAGATCGGCGACCTTGCGGATCGGACGACCGTTGCGGCTCAGCGACAGCAGGACGGCGAAGAAGCCGAACTGGTCGATGGCGTACAAGCTCATGAACATCAGCGTGGCCTGGACGCCCGCATGGGTGCCCGCCGCCACGCCCAGCAGGGCGTAGCCGATGTTGATGATCGAGGAATAGGCCAGCAGGCGCTGGATGTCCTTTTGCATCAGACCGCCGAACGAACCGACGGCGAAGCTGATCAGCGAGATCAGGATGATGACCTGGGCCCACTGGGCGTGCGCAATGCCGAAGCCCTCGATCAGGACACGGATGATCAGCACCATGGCCGCGATCTTGGGCGCCGTGGCGAACAGGGCCACGACCGGGGTCGGGGCGCCTTCATAAACGTCCGGGGTCCACATGTGGAACGGCGCGGCCGAAACCTTGAACGCCAGACCGCAGATCAGGAAGACCAGACCGAAGATCAGGCCCGGACCGGGGTTGGCGGTGGCGAAGGCGGCGATGTCGACGAAGCGCATCGAACCGGCGAAGCCGTAGATCAGGCTGGCGCCGTACAGCAGCAGACCCGACGACAGGGCGCCCAGGACAAAATACTTCAGACCCGCTTCCGAGGCCTTCAGGTTGTCGCGGTGATAGGCGGCCAGCACGTACAGGGCCAGCGAGTGCATCTCGATGCCAATGTAGAGCGAGATCAGGTCGCCCGAGGACGCCATCATCGACATGCCGACCGAGGCCAGCACGATCAGGACGGGATACTCGAACTTGGCGATGCCGTTGCGATGGATCCAGCCGTCGCCCAGGACGATGGCGACCGCCGCCGACAGGAAGATGGCGA
The DNA here is from genome assembly GCF_056399785.1 of Brevundimonas sp. 01N35. Lineage (NCBI taxonomy): Bacteria > Pseudomonadati > Pseudomonadota > Alphaproteobacteria > Caulobacterales > Caulobacteraceae > Brevundimonas > Brevundimonas sp. 01N35. Next base: position 36,707 of record NZ_JBFTRZ010000002.1, on the reverse strand, counting down.
CCTTGCCATAGACGGCCAGCGGATCGGCCACATAGGCGCCGTTGAAGGCCGTGCCCAGCGGGCCGACGGCGGCCAGCACCGCGGCGACGGCCAGCAGCAGAACCGACAGGCCCGAGATCAGGCGCGTCGACTTTTCGCCGGTAAAGGCGCCGAGCATGAGCAGCACCAGCCCGCCGACCGCGAGGGTCACTTCGGGGGCTGCAAGGTGAAGGGCGGAGGACAGATCAGTCATTATGCTCTCACCCGCCAATGGCTGCGCGATAGGCGGTCGTCAGGGCCTCAACGGTCGGCCCGGTGTAGTCGAGGACGGCGTTGGGATAGAGACCCAGCCAGATGGTGCCCACGATCAGCGGCACGAAGATCAGCAGCTCGCGCTTGTCGATGTCCGTGATGGTCTTCAGCGCCGGGTTGGTGATCTCGCCGTACATGACGTTGCGGAACAGCGTCAGGGCATAGACCGCCGAGAAGATGACGCCCGAGGCGGCGATCAGGGCCGTCCAGGTCGAGACCTGATAGGCGCCCGTCATCGTCAGCACTTCGCCGATGAAGCCCGAGGTTCCCGGCAGGCCGACGTTGGCCATGGTGAACATCAGGAAGATGGCGGCATACCAGGGCATGCGTGCCGTCAGGCCGCCGTAGAAGGCGATCTCACGCGTGTGCATCCGGTCATAGACCACGCCGACGCAGAGGAAGAGCGCGCCCGAGATCAGGCCGTGGCTCAGCATCTGGAAGACCGCACCCTGCACGCCCGTGTCGTTGCCGGCGAAGATGCCCATGGTCACGAAGCCCATGTGGGCGACCGACGAATAGGCGATCAGCTTCTTGATGTCGGTCTGACGGAAGGCGACCAGCGACGTATAGACCACGGCGATCACCGACAGGGTGAAGACCAGCGGCGTGAACATCTGCGACGCCACGGGGAACATCGGCAGGTTGAACAGGATGAAGCCGTAACCGCCCAGCTTCAGCAGGATGCCGGCCAGGATGACCGAACCCGCCGTGGGGGCTTGAACGTGGGCGTCGGGCAGCCAGGTGTGGACCGGCCACATCGGCATCTTCACCGCGAACGAGGCGAAGAAGGCCAGCCACAGGATCGGCTGAACGGCCGGGTCGAAGGCGTACTTCTTCAGCTCGGGGATGCTCGTGGTGCCTGTCTCATGGGCCATCCACAGCATGGCCAGAAGCATCAGCACCGACCCCAGCAGTGTGTAGAGGAAGAACTTGTACGAGGCGTAGATCCGGTTCGCCCCGCCCCAGATGCCGATGATCAGGAACATCGGCACCAGAGTGCCTTCGAAGAAGATGTAGAACAGGAACAGGTCCAGCGACGTGAAGACGCCGATGACCAGGGTCTCCAGCACCAGGAAGGCGATCATGTACTCGACGACGCGCGTCTCGATCGACTTCCAGCTGGCCACGATGCAGATCGGCATCAGGAAGGCGGTCAGCAGGACGAACAGGATCGAGATCCCGTCCACGCCCAAATGATAGCCGGCGCCGGCGAACCAGACGTAGTTCTCGACGAACTGATAGGCCGGGTTCGACGGATCGAACTGGGCCACCAGAACCACGGACACGGCTAGGACGGCCAGGGTCGTGCCCAGGGCGATCCAGCGCGCGGCCGGGGCCGCGGCGTCCTGGCCGCCCTTGTTCAGCAGGCTGGCCAGCAGCAGCAGGCCAGCGCCGACCAGCGGCAGGAAGGTGACGATGCTCAGAATGTGAGGCACGAGGCTCAGGCTCCCCACGTGAAGATGGCGAAGGCAAGGAACGCAGCCACGCCGATCAGCATCACGAATGCATAGAAATAGACGAAACCGGACTGGAAGCGCGACAGCCAGCCGCCCGATTTCAGCGAAGCCCAGGCCGCGCCGTTGGGGCCGAGACCGTCGATGATCTTCACGTCGCCGATCTTCCAGAAGAAGTCGCCGATGGCCTTGGCGCCCTTCACGAAGACGGCGTCATACAGCTCATCGAAGAACCACTTGTTGTAGAGGAAGGTCCACAGCGGGCCCTTGCGATCGGCCCACTGCTTGGCGACGCCTTCCTTCAGGACGTAGATCCAGAAGGCGGCGGCTGTGCCCAGCAGGGTCACGATCAGCGGCGCCCACTTCACCCAGGTCGGGACGTTGTGGCTCTCGTGGAGCACATGGTTGTTGCTGCCGACGAAGATGGCGCCGCGCCAGAACTCGGCCTCGTGGTGACCGATGAAGTGCGGGGCGAAGATCATGCCCGCGAACATGGCGCCGATCGACAGCCCCAGCAGCGGCAGGACCATGGGTGCCGGACTCTCATGCGGCTGCAGCGGACCATGGTGGTGATCATCATGCGCGTCGTCGCCGTCCAGAGGCTCGGAGTGAGTCTCCAGCTGGGCGTGCGAGGCGTGGTCGTCGGCGGCGTGATGGCCGTCGTCTTTCCATTTGGCCGTGCCGTGGAAGGTCATGAAGACCAGGCGCCACGAATAATAGGCCGTCAGCAGAGCGGCAGAGATGCCGATGACGAAGGCGAACATGCCCGCGACCGAATGGCCGCTCGTCGCCGCCGCATAGGCGCTCTCGATGATGGAGTCCTTGGAATAGAAGCCGGCGAAGCCGCCGACGCCGGGCAGGCCCAGGCCGGTGATGGCGATGGTGCCGATCATCATGACCGCATAGGTCACGGGCAGCAGCTTCCACAGGCCGCCCATCTTCCGCATGTCCTGCTCGTGGTGCATGCCGTGGATCACCGAACCGGCGCCGAGGAACAGCAGAGCCTTGAAGAAGGCGTGCGTGAACAGGTGGAACATGGCTGGCTGATAGGCGCCGACGCCCGCCGCGAAGAACATGTAGCCCAGTTGCGAACAGGTCGAATAGGCGATGACCCGCTTGATGTCGTTCTGCATCATGCCGACGGTTGCGGCGAAGATGGCCGTGATTCCGCCGATGATGGCGATGAACAGCGACGCGATCGGCGCGTGCTCATACAGCGGCGACAGCAGGCAGACCATGAAAACGCCGGCGGTGACCATGGTCGCCGCGTGGATCAGCGCCGACACGGGCGTCGGGCCCTCCATCGCGTCCGGCAGCCAGGTGTGCAGGAAGAACTGCGCCGACTTGCCCATGGCGCCGATGAACAGCAGCACGCCGGCCAGATCCAGAGCCGACCAGTTGTGGCCCAGGAATTCCCAGCCCGCGCCGGTCTTGCCAGCGATCAGCGGGAACAGCTTGGCGAACTCGATCGTGCCGAACATCCAGAAGATGGTCATCATGCCGAGCAGGAAGCCGAAGTCGCCGACGCGGTTGACCACGAAGGCCTTGATGGCGGCGGCCGAGGCCGTGGACTTCTTGTACCAGAAGCCGATCAGCAGATAGGACGCCAGGCCCACGCCTTCCCAGCCGAAGAACATCTGCAGGAAGTCGGCGGCCGTCACCAGCGCCAGCATCATGAAGGTGAACAGCGACAGATAGGCGAAGAAGCGCGGCCGGCTGTCGTCCTGGGCCATATAGCCCCAGGAATAGAGGTGAACCAGCGACGAGACGCTGGTCACCACGATCAGCATGGTGGCCGACATGGCGTCGACGCGGATCGCCCAGTTCGACTGGAAGTCGCCGACGTGAATGAAGGGCGCGATCTTGACGGTGAAGGCTTCGAGGCCGCCCCAGGTCCAGGCGCTGAACACCGTCCAGGAGACGGCGCAGGCGAAGAACAGCAGGCCGGTCGTCACCGCTTGCGAGGCGACGTTGCCGATCCGGCGTCCGAAGAAGCCGGCGATCATCGCCCCCAGAAGAGGGGCGAAGACGCCGAGAACAACGAGAGTCTGGATAGTCACGGTCCGGTCAGCCCTTCATCACGGAGGCGTCGTCGACTGCGATGTCGCCGCGGTTACGGAAGAAGGTCACCAGGATCGCCAGGCCGACAGCGGCCTCGGCGGCGGCCACGGTCAGGACGAACATGGCCATCAGTTGGCCCGACACGTCGTTGAGGTAGGTCGAAAAGGCGACGAAATTGATGTTCACCGCGAGCAGGATCAGCTCGATCGACATCAGGATGATGATGACGTTCTTGCGGTTCACGAAGATGCCGAACACGCCGATGGTGAACAGCATGGCGGCGACCGCCAGATAGTGCTGGAGCGAGATGTCCATCACAGAAGCTCCTCGGGGGTGACGCCCTGCCCGGTCGGCGCGGTCTTGACCTCGACCGACTTGGCGCGTTCGCGGTTGGCCTGGCTGGCCAGGTCCTGGCGACGCACATTGGGGCGATGACGCAGGGTCAGGACGATGGCGCCGATCATGGCGATCAGCAGCACAATGCCCGCAGCCTGGAAGAAATAGACGTAGTCCGTGTAGAGCACCCGGCCGATCGTCTCGACGTTCGACGCGTCAGGGCCAGCCACGGCCGGCGCGAGCGCCGCCTTGGCGGCTCCGCCCTGAACCACGGTGATCGACACCATGATCATCTCGGCCAGCAACACGCCGGCGACGATCCCCGCCAGCGGCAGGTAGCGGGCGTAGCCTTCGCGGAGGCGGACGAAGTCGACGTCCAGCATCATGACCACGAACAGGAACAGCACCGCGACGGCGCCGACGTAGACGACCACCAGCAGCATCGCCAGGAACTCTGCGCCCAAGAGGACGAACAGGCCGGCGGCCGAGAAGAAGCTGAGGATCAGCCACAGGACGGAGTGCACGGGATTTCGCGCGGTCACGACCAGAAGGCCCGAAACCACGGCGACCGTCGCCAGAAGATAGAACGCTATGCCTTGCAGCATGGGTGGGACAAAGCCCCCTTCAAAGTCTTGCGCAGCGATCCCATGGCGGAATCGCGGCTCGGTTTAGCGATACGGAGCGTCGAGTTCCAGATTCTTCGCGATCAGCCGTTCCCAGCGGTCGCCATTATCCAGCAAACGGACCTTGTCATAGAGCAGTTCTTCGCGCGTCTCGGTGGCGAACTCGCTGTTCGGCCCCTCGACGATGGCGTCCACCGGGCAGGCCTCCTGGCACAGGCCGCAGTAGATGCATTTGACCATGTCGATGTCGTAGCGCGTCGTGCGGCGGCTGCCGTCGGCGCGCGGTTCGGCCTCGATGGTGATGGCCTGGGCCGGGCAGATGGCTTCGCACAGCTTGCAGGCGATGCAGCGTTCTTCACCGTTCGGATAGCGGCGCAGCGCGTGTTCGCCACGGAAACGCGGCGACTGCGGGTTGCGCTCGAACGGATAGTTCACCGTCGCCTTCGGCTTCAGCATGTACTTCATCGACAGGCCGACGGCGCTGAACATGTCGGTCAGCATCGCGCCCTTGGCCGCCTGAACGATACGGGTCAGCATTACGATTTCACTCCGGCGCAGTCGCGTTGATAGCGCGCGCTTTCCTTGTCGAGGGTCTGGCAAAGGCGTTGGCGTTCGGCGTCCTGGCGCTGAACCTGCTCCACCTTGCGTTCCCACTGATAGACCGAGACCGGCTCGGCCTCATAGGGAGCGCAGGCGCCGGTGGCGCCCGCGAGGACCAGGCAGCTCAGCAATGTGGCGCGAAGGCCCATTACGCGCCCACCGCGAACACGCGCCAGGCCGCCACGACGACCACAGCGATCAGCGATGACGGCAGGAAGATCTTCCAGCCCAGGCGCATCAGTTGGTCATAGCGGTAGCGCGGCACGAAGGCTTTCACCAGGGCGATCATGAAGAACCAGAAGACGATCTTGGTCGCCAGGACCAGGAAGTAGAACAGGTTGGCCAGGAAGGTCGGCCAGCTGTCCAGGAAGTCGGTCGGGAAGCCCGGGTTCCAGCCGCCGCAGAACAGCAGGCTGATCATGGCGCACATGAAGACGATGTTGGCGTATTCGCCGATCATGAACAGCAGGTAGGGCGTCGACGAATATTCGACCTGATAACCGGCCACCAGCTCCGACTCCGCTTCCGGAAGGTCGAAGGGCGGACGGTTGGTCTCGGCCAGGGCCGAGATGAAGAAGACGATGGTCATCGGCAGCATGACGATGATGGTCGGCAGGGTTTCGAGCCCGCCGCCGAACATGTTCCAGTTCCAGATCCACCCGGTCTGCTGGGTGACGATCTCAGTCAGGTTCATCGTCCCGGCCAGCAGGATGACGTTGATGATGACCAGGCCCATCGAGACCTCATAGGACACCATCTGCGCCGCCGAACGCAGCGAACCCAGGAACGGATACTTCGAGTTCGAAGCCCAGCCGCCCATGATGATGCCGTACACGCCCAGCGAGCTGATCGCGAGAATGTAGAGGATGCCGACGTTCAGGTCCGAGATCACCCAGCCCGGCGCGAACGGGATCACTGCCCAGGCGATGAAGGCCAGGATGAAGGTGATCAGCGGCGCGGCCAGGAAGACGACCTTGTCGGAGCCCGACGGGACGACGATTTCCTTGAGCACGAACTTGAAGAAGTCGGCGAAGGACTGCAGCAGGCCGAACGGGCCGACCACGTTGGGGCCTTTGCGCATCTGCACGCCCGCCCAGATCTTGCGGTCCGCCAGCAGCAGGAAGGCGAGCGAGATCAGGATGCCGACCGTGACGATCAGGATTCCGCCGATGGTGGCGAGGGTCCAGCCGAGGGGGGTGGCCCAGAAGGAGGTCGCAGCGTCCATGATTTACTCCGCCGCCAGGACGACCGGCGCCGTCCGCTCAGCGGACAGCTCGGCCATCGTTGCGCTGGCGCGCGCGATCGGGTTGGTCAGGTAGGGATCGACGATGGTCGAGACGAAGGCGACGTCGCCCAGATCGCCCTTGGCGCCCAGGGCCGCCACGTCGAACGACACGGCCGGCGCCAGGTAGTCGATGCGGCCGAAGGTCGGATGGTCGCCCATCAGCTTAGTGCGAAGCTGCTCCAGCGTGTCGAAGGGCAGCTTGTGGCCGACGCGTTCCGACAGGGCGCGGATGATGGCCCAGTCTTCCTTGGCCTCGCCCTTGGGGAAGACGACGCGTTCGGCCATCTGCACCCGACCCTCGGTGTTCACGTACAGGCCCGACTTCTCGGTATAGGCGGCACCCGGCAGGATCACGTCCGCGCCGTGCGCGCCACGGTCGCCGTGGCTGCCCAGATAGACGCGGAAGGCGTCCGAGGCCGAGGCGTTGACCTCGTCGGCGCCCAGCAGGAACAGCACGTCCAGCGCGCCCGGCTTCAGCATGGAGGCGACATCCAGACCGCCGTCGGCGGGGACGAAGCCCATGTCCAGGCCGCCGACGCGGCTGGCTGCGGTGTGCAGGACGTTGAAGCCGTTCCAGCCGTCCTTGACCACGCCGACCTTCTTGGCCAGCGCGCCCAGAGCGTTCAGCACAGCCGCGCCGGTGTCGCCGATCAGGGCGCCCGCGCCGACGATGATCGCCGGGCGTTCAGCCTTGGTCAGGAAGTCGACAGCCGCCTTGGGCAGCTTGCCCAGCGTCTTCGAACCGGCGCCGAGGTAGTTGTAGTCATAAGTCAGGTCGACCTGTTCGCCGATGACGCCGATCTCGGCGGCGCCCTTGAGCCAGATCTTGCGCAGGCGCGTGTTCAGCAGCGGCGCTTCGGTGCGTGGATTTGCGCCGACGATCAGAACTGCGTCAGCATTTTCAATGCCTTGCAGGCCGGAGTTGAACAGCCAGCCCTCACGAGCCCCCTGCCCGATCGCAGCGCCGTCCTGGCGACAGTCGGTGTTGGCCGAGCCGAGCGCGCGGAACAGGTCCAGCGTCGCCTTCATCGACTCAGCATCTTGCAGGTCGCCGGCGATGACGCCGATGCGGTCAGCCGAGGCCGCCTTGATCTTAGACGCCACAGCGTTCAGCGCTTCGTCCCACGAGGCGACGCGCAGCTTGCCGTTTTCACGGACATAGGGCTTGTCCAGACGCTGACGGGCCAGGCCGTCGACCGCATAGCGGCTCTTGTCCGACAGCCACTCTTCGTTGACGCCTTCGTTCAGGCGCGGCAGCACGCGCATGACCTCGGACCCGCGCGCATCGGCGCGGATGTTCGAGCCCAGGGCGTCCATGACGTCGATGGTCTCGGTCTTCTTCAGTTCCCACGGACGGTAGTGGTACTGCCACGGACGGTGCGTCAGCGCGCCCACCGGGCACAGGTCGTTGACATTGCCCGACAGCTCGCTGTCGATGTTCTTTTCCAGATAGGTCGTGATCTCGGCGCCTTCGCCGCGCGAGATCATGCCGATGTCCGGAACGCCGGCCACTTCGGTGATGAAGCGAACGCAACGCGTGCACTGAATGCAGCGCGTCATGAACGTCTTGACCGTCGGGCCCATATTCTTTTCTTCGACCGCGCGCTTGTTCTCGCCGTAGCGCGAACCGTCACGGCCGTAGCCGACAGCCTGGTCTTGAAGGTCGCATTCGCCGCCCTGGTCGCAGATCGGGCAGTCCAGCGGGTGGTTGATGAGCAGGAACTCCATCACCCCTTCGCGGGCCTTCTTGACCATCGGCGTGTCGGTGAAGATCTCCTGACCTTCAGCAGCCGGCAGCGCGCACGAAGCCTGCGGCTTCGGCGGTCCGGGCTTCACTTCGACCAGGCACATCCGGCAGTTGCCGGCGATGGACAGACGCTCGTGGTAGCAGAAACGCGGGATCTCCTGGCCGGCAAGTTCTGCAACCTGCAGAACCGTCATGCCGGGTTCGAACTCGGTTTCGACGCCGTTGACCTTGGCGATAGGCATACGATTACTCCGCCGCGATCGCGTGGCCGGCGAAGTTCGCGCGGCGGCTGCGGTAGGTTTGAATTCGGTCTTCGATCTCGTGACGGAAGTGCCGGATCAGGCCCTGAACGGGCCAGGCGGCGGCGTCGCCGAGGGCGCAGATGGTGTGGCCTTCGACCTGACCGGCCACGTCGAGCAGCAGGTCGATTTCCGACGGATCGGCGTCGCCCACGGACATGCGTTCCAGCACGCGCCACATCCAACCCGTGCCTTCGCGGCACGGCGTGCACTGGCCGCAGCTCTCATGCTTGTAGAAGTAGCTGATGCGGGCGATCGCCTTCACCAGATCGGTCGACTGGTCCATGACGATGACGGCGGCGGTGCCCAGACCCGAGCGCATTTCACGCAAGGAATCGAAGTCCATCAGCGCCGTCTCGGCCATGTCGCGCGTGATCAGGGGAACCGACGAACCGCCCGGAATGACGGCCTTCAGGTTGTTCCACCCGCCGCGAACGCCGCCGCAGTGCTCTTCCAGCAGCTGACGCAGCGGGATCGACATGACTTCTTCGATATTGCACGGGCGGTTCACGTGGCCCGAGATCGACATGATCTTGGTGCCGGTGTTGTTCGGACGACCGAAGCCCGCGAACCATTCGGCGCCGCGACGCAGGATGGTGCCGACGACGGCGATCGACTCGACGTTGTTCACCGTGGTCGGGCAGCCGTAGAGGCCCGCGCCGGCCGGGAACGGCGGCTTCAGGCGCGGCTGGCCCTTCTTGCCTTCCAGGCTTTCCAGCAGGGCGGTCTCTTCGCCGCAGATGTAGGCCCCGGCGCCGTGGTGGATATAGACGTCGAAGTCCCAGCCGTGGACGTTGTCCTTACCGATCAGCTTGGCCTCATAGGCCTGCTTGACGGCGGCTTCCATGCGCTCGCGCTCCAGCACGTACTCGCCGCGCAGGTAGATGTAGCAGGCGTGGGCCTGCATCGCGAACGAGGCGATCAGGCAGCCTTCGATCAGCAGTTGCGGATCATGGCGCATGATCTCCCGGTCCTTGCAGGTTCCGGGTTCGGATTCGTCGGCGTTGACGACCAGGTAGTGAGGACGATCCTTCACTTCCTTGGGCATGAACGACCACTTCAGACCGGTCGAGAAACCGGCGCCGCCGCGTCCGCGCAGGCCCGAATTCTTGACGTTGGTGATGATCCAGTCGCGGCCAAGGTCCAGCATGTCCTTGGTGGCGTTCCACGCCCCGCGCGCCTTCGCCCCCTCCAGCGTCCAGTCCTGGAAGCCGTAGAGGTTGGTGAAGATGCGATCCTTGTCTTCGAGGATTCCGACCATGAGCCCTTAAAGTCCTTCCGCCAGACGGCGCTTGTGGTGGCGGGTGCGCATGAAAATAGCGGTGACGACGAGCACCCAGCCCGCGGCCAAAAGGCCGTAGGCGACGAGCAACAGATCTTCCGACAGCCCGAACTTGCCGTCCTTGACCGCCAGCACCAGTCCCGCCGCAACGACGATCAACGCCAGCCCGCCCCAACGCAGGGGCCAGCCGACGCGACGCAGCTCGGCCCGGTAGGCCGCCCTGCCCTCATCGTTGTCGAGGTTCGGTCGAGTCATCAGGCCGGAGCCTTCTCAGTCGCCGGCTTGGAGTTCGGCAGCGACTTGATCTTCTTGGCCCGCGAACCGTCGTACAGCGTCGGGTCCGTCAGGACCTGGGCGCCGCCCTCGGGCTCGGAGCTGTGACGACCGACGTAGCTGCCAGCCTTCGGCGACTTGCCAGCGGCGAAGTCGTCGATGATCTGGGCCATCGTCTCGGGCGTCAGGTCTTCGTAGTAGTAGTCGTTGATCTGGGCGACCGGCGCATTGGCGCAGGCGCCGATGCACTCGACTTCCTGCCAGGTGAAGCGACCGTCGGCGGACAGGATGTCCTTGTCGCCGATCTTCTGCTTGCAGACCCGCATCAGTTCACCCGCGCCGCGCAGCATGCAGGGCGTGGTGCCGCAGACCTGGATCAGGGCGACTTTGCCGACCGGCTCCAACTGGAACATGGTGTAGAAGGTCGCGACCTCCAGAACCCGGATGAAGGGCATGCCCAGCAGTTCGCCGATGGCGCGGATGGAGGGTTCCGAGACCCAGCCTTCCTGCTTCTGGACCAGCCACAGGATCGGGATCACCGCCGATTGGCGGCGGCTGTCAGGATACTTCTTGATCCACCACTCGGCCTTGGCCTTCGTGTCCTTTGAAAAGGCGAAGAATTCAGGTTGTTCCTTGGCGAGGCGACGAACGCTCATCGGTCCACTTCTCCGAACACCATGTCGAGCGAGCCGAGGATGGCGGAGACGTCCGCCAGCATGTGGCCGCGGTTCATCCAGTCCATCGCCTGCAGGTGACGGAAGCCAGGCGCCGACAGCTTGACGCGGTAGGGTTTGTTGGTGCCGTCCGACACCAGATAGACGCCGAACTCGCCCTTGGGCGCTTCGACTGCCGCATAGACCTCGCCCTCGGGCGTCTTGAAGCCCTCGGTGTAGAGCTTGAAGTGGTGGATGAGCGCTTCCATCGAACGCTTCATCTCGCCACGGCGCGGCGGCGTGATCTTGTTGTTCTCGGCCAGGACCGGTTCGCCGGGGCAGTTGCGCAGCTTGTGGATGCACTGCTCCATGATCCGTATCGACTGCTTCATCTCTTCGATGCGGCAGAGGTAGCGATCCCAGCAGTCGCCGTTCTTGCCGACGGCGATGTCGAACTCCAGATCGGCGTAGCAGTCATAGGGCTGCGCCTTGCGCAGGTCCCAGGCGATATCCGAACCGCGCAGCATGACGCCCGAGAAGCCCCAGGCCAGGGCCTCTTCCTTGGACGCCACGCCGATGTCGACGTTGCGCTGCTTGAAGATACGGTTTTCGGTGACCAGGCTCTCGATGTCCGCCAGCTTGGCCGGGAATTCCTGACACCAGCGGCCGATGTCGTCGATCAGTTCCGGCGTCAGGTCCTGATGGACGCCGCCGGGACGGAAATAGTTGGCGTGCAGACGCGCGCCGCTGGCCCGCTCGTAGAAGATCATCAACTTCTCGCGCTCTTCATGTCCCCACAGCGGCGGGGTCAGAGCGCCCACGTCCATGGCTTGCATGGTCGTGTTCAGCAGATGGTTCAGGATGCGGCCGATTTCCGAATAGAGAACCCGGATCAGTTGGCCGCGGTACGGCACGTCCAGTTCCAGCAGGCGCTCGATGGCGAGGCAGAAGGCGTGCTCCTGGTTCATCGGCGAGACGTAGTCCAGCCGGTCCAGGTAGGGGATGTTCTGGAGGTAGGTGCGCGCCTCCATCAGCTTCTCGGTGCCGCGGTGCAACAGGCCGATATGCGGATCAACGCGGGTCACCAACTCGCCGTCCAGCTCCAGCACCAGGCGCAGCACGCCGTGCGCAGCCGGGTGTTGCGGGCCGAAGTTGATGGTGAACTTGCGGTCGTCCATCGCCCGCGCGTGCGGGGTCAGGCCGTCTTCATAGTCCTCGAACGGATCGATCGCCTTGGGGGCGGCCGTCGCCGGAGTGTTCTCGCCAACAGCCATTACTTGGCTCCCGCCTTCTCGTCGCCCGGCAGGACCGGGGCCGGATATTCGGCCCCTTCCCAGGGAGAGAGGAAGTCAAAGTTACGGTATTCCTGAGCCAGCTTCACCGGCTCATAGACCACGCGCTTCTGCTCTTCGTCGTAGCGGACCTCGACATAACCCGTCATCGGGAAGTCCTTGCGCAGCGGATGCCCCTGGAAACCGTAGTCGGTCAGGATGCGGCGCATGTCGGGGTGGCCCGAGAAGATCATGCCGTACATGTCGAAGGCTTCGCGCTCGAACCAGCCGGCCGACGGATAGACCGACGACACGCTGGGAACCGGGGCGACCTCGTCGGTCGACACCTTGACGCGAACGCGCGCGGCGCGGGTCAGCGACAGCAGGTGATAGACCACCTCAAACCGCTCGACGCGGTCCGGATAGTCGGCGCCGCAGGCGTCCATCAGTTGCTGGAAGCCGAATTGATCGCGCAGGGCCGTCATGACCTCGACGATATTCTCGCGCGGGGCGATCAGCGTCAGCTCGCCAAAGGCGACGACGGCTTCGACACCCAGGGCGGCGACCATTTCGGTCCCCAGCGGGGTCAGGGCGGATTCGCGCTCCGCCACGCGCACCAGTTCGCTCATCGCTCGATCGTCCCCGTGCGACGGATCTTCTTCTGCAGTTGCAGGATGCCGTACAGCAGCGCCTCGGCCGTGGGCGGGCAGCCCGGGACATAGACGTCCACCGGCACCACGCGGTCGCAACCGCGCACGACGCTGTAGCTGTAGTGATAATAGCCGCCGCCGTTGGCGCAGCTGCCCATCGAGATGACGTAGCGCGGCTCCGGCATCTGGTCATAGACCTTGCGCAGGGCCGGAGCCATCTTGTTGGTCAGGGTGCCGGCGACGATCATCAGGTCCGACTGGCGCGGCGAACCACGCGGAGCCGTGCCGAAACGCTCCAGGTCGAAACGCGGCATCGACAGGTGAATCATCTCGACGGCGCAACAGGCCAGGCCGAACGACATCCACATCAGCGAACCCGTGCGGGCCCAGTTGATGACGTCGTCCAGCGAGGTGGTCAGAAAGCCCTGCTCGCCGAGCTCGGTGTTCACCTGCTCGAAAAACTTGTCGTGAATCTTGGGGTCGTAGCCTTCCACGGTCGAGCGCGCGGCCGAGCCGGCGGGGACCAGGGGCGACGAAGGCGCGATCACTGCCATTCCAGCGCTCCCTTCTTCCATTCATAGATAAAGCCGACGGTCAGCACGCCGAGGAAGACCATCATCGACCAGAAGGCGAAGACCATGCCGCCGGTCGACAGGTCGAACATCGACACCGCCCACGGGAACAGGAAGGCCACTTCCAGGTCGAAGATGATGAAGAGGATCGACACCAGATAGAACCGGACGTCGAACTTCATGCGCGCGTCGTCAAAGGCGTTGAAGCCGCACTCATAGGCCGACAGCTTTTCAGTGTCGGGGTTTTTCGGCGCCAGAGCCCAGGCGGCCAGCATGAAGCCGAGGCCAAGGACGGCCGCGATCGCCAGGAAAACGACGATCGGGAGATATTCCAGAAGAAATGCGTTCATTCGAGCTGCCTCGCCCGCCGAGGGTGGGGGCGGATTCGGGGCTTCTTAGACCCAACCTCGTCGGGGTTCAAACCCATGTCGGCAAAGGTTTTTATGTTGCGAACGGTTCGCAGGAAAAGCCCCGATAACGCCCACTTTTCGCACCCGTTCTCACGCAACGTTGATCGCGCAGTTTTCTCCACAAAATCATCACCACCTTGCTTGACAGCGCAAGGCCCTCCCGCCTAAACGACGCCCCTCGCCGAGACGCATTGCTCCTCGGCGGGAAACGCGGGTGTAGCTCAGTTGGTTAGAGTGCCGGCCTGTCACGCCGGAGGTCGCGGGTTCGAGTCCCGTCACTCGCGCCATTCTCTTCAGCGAAGAGAATGGCGCACACCGCCCCCAATACATTGAAACTTTGCTCAACGGCTTCGCTGCCCTGCCCGGCTCGCGGATTGCCGTCGAGACACCCACCGCCTCATTTGCTGCTGTTCGACCTGATAGGGTCCGCTGGCACATGAAAGGCCACAGGCGTGAAAGAATCCAAAGGCAAGACCAAGAAGGTCCAGCCCAAACAGAACGCTTCAAATCCAAGCGTGAAGAATCTGGTCGATAAGGCCGCTGCTGGATCGAAGCAGCCCAAGTGATCACAAAGGCCCACCGGAAACGGCGGGCCTTTTTCGTGTGAGTTGCAGCGTCCGGCTGGATGGCGGACGAGCTAGGCGCTGGCGGAAGCCAGCCGAGCCGCTAGCCCCGCCAGATCGTCTTCGATCTCCACCGGCGACAGCAACATGTTGCTGAAGTGGACGAAGAACTTCCGTCCGCCGCGGTGTTCGATGCGGACCACCTTCTCAATGTTGATCCAAACGATGCGGGCTTTCGGGGCGGAGAACGCGACTAGCTTTGCCATGGCGACCTGCTACCCGCGCCCCAGCGGCGATGTCATGTGAACCTTTTTAGGCGCGGCGACCAAGGGATAGTCATGAAGGCCCTCGTCGGCTTTTGCGTCTCCCGCTGACGTCACCAAGCGCAGATCAGCGGTCGCACAACGTCATCCGATCTCGCTTGCCGCCCCCCCTGCCCCCTCTATGATCGCGGCGTTCCAGAGGGGGAAACACCGAATGTCTAAAGCGATCTGGGCCTGTTGCGCCCTGGCCTTACTGTCCACGCCCGTCGTGGCGCAGCCCGCGCCGCCGCCGTCCGAATCCGTCCGCTTCCAGGCTCAGGACCTGTTCGGTCTCGAGGTCGCCTCGGACCCGCAGATCAGTCCGAACGGATCGCGCGTCGCCTATGTGCGCCAGACCGCCGACATCATGACGGACCGGATGCGACCGACCATCTGGCTGATCGACGTGCGCACGGGCCAGCAGACCCCGCTGGTCGCCGGGGCCGGGTCGCATAGCCAGCCGCGCTGGTCGCCCGACGGAACCCGCGTCGCCTATATCTCGACCGCCGAGGGCGGCGGCGCGCAGATGTTCGTGCGCTGGATCGGCTCGGGCCAGTCGGTCCGGGTCACCAGCCTGCCGAACACGCCGACGGGAATCAGCTGGTCGCCGGACGGAACCAAGCTGGCCTATTCGGTTCTGGTCGCTGGTCAGGCGCCGAAACTGGGCGCGCCCCTGCCCAAACCCGAAGGCGCCCAATGGGCCCCGCCGCTGGAGGTCATCGATACCGTCACCTATCGCGCCGACGGCCAGGGCTATCTGAAGCCCGGCTATCGTCAGGTCTTCGTCGCCCCGGCGGACGGGGGCGGCGCGCGCCAACTGACCCAGGGCGATTTCAACCACGGTGGAGACCTGTCGTGGTCGCCCGATTCCGCGACCCTGTATCTCAGCGCCAATCGCGGCCCCGACTGGCAACGCGAAGCGGCCAACAGCGAGGTCTATGCCCTGGACGTCCGTTCGGGCGTCCTGACCGCCCTGACAGACCGCCTCGGCCCCGATCAGTCGCCGGTCGCCTCGCCCGACGGCCGCCGCATCGCCTATGTCGGCTATGACGACCAGAGGCTGGGCTACCAGAACACCCGCCTCTATGTGATGGACCGCGACGGCGCGAATCGCCGGGTCCTGACCGCCGGTCTGGATCGCTCGGTCCAGTCGCCGGTGTGGAGCAAGGACGGGCGCTCCATCCTGATCGCCTATGACGACCACGGCTCGACCACGATCGCGCGCGTGTCGCTGGACGGCGCAGTCTCGACGATCGTTCAAGGCCTCAGCGGTAGCGACATCGGTCGTCCCTATTCCGGCGGCGACTTCTCCCTGGCCGACGACGGCTCGGTCGCCTTCACCCGCGGCGACGCCCTGCGCCCCGCTGACGTCCATGTGCTGCGTCAGGGCCGCCAGACCCAACTAACCAGGTTGAATGCCGACTATCTGGCCAGCAAGATCCTGGGCGCCGTTCAGCGGCTGGAGGTCGCCTCATCCCATGACGGCCGCACGGTGGAGTCGTGGCTGACCCTCCCCGCCGGCTATGTCGAGGGTCAGAAGTATCCGCTGATCCTGGAAATCCACGGCGGCCCCTTCGCCGCCTACGGCCCGCATTTCGCCACCGACAATCAATTGTTCGCGGCGGCGGGCTACGCCGTCCTGTCGGTCAATCCGCGCGGCTCGACGTCATACGGCGAGGAGTTCGCCAACCTGATCCACCACGACTATCCTGGCCACGACTATGACGACCTGATGAGCAGCGTCGACGCCGTTATCGCCAAGGGGGTTGCCGACCCCGACCGACTGTTTGTCACCGGCGGCTCGGGCGGCGGTGTGCTGACCGCCTGGATCGTCGGCAAAACCAACCGCTTCAAGGCCGCCGCAAGCCAGAAGCCGGTGATCGACTGGGCCAGCTTCGTCCTGACCGCTGACAACCCTGCCTTCTTCGCCCGCTACTGGTTCGGCGAATATCCGTGGGAGAACCATGAGGCCTACTGGCGCCGGTCCCCCCTGTCGCTGGTCGGCAATGTCACCACCCCCACCCTGGTCGTCGTGGGCGACGAGGACTACCGCACCCCCGTCAGCGAGTCGGAGCAGTATTACACCGCCCTGCAACTGCGCGGCGTGCCCACTGCCCTGGTCAAGATTCCCGGCGTCGGCCACGGCCTGGCCGTCCGCCCGTCCCAGAACGCCGCCCGGATCAGCGCCATCCTGACCTGGTTCGACCGCTACAAGAACGGCGCGCCCGCTCCAGCATCGCCGCCTCCGACGCCCGTCCGCTGACCCCGGCCTAGAATCACCAAAGGCCGCCGGAGCAATCCGGCGGCTTTTGTCTTTGGCGATTCAGTTCAGTCACACGGCCTGATGACGCCGACAACGAGCCCGCCATCGGTAAAGCGTACATTATTATATAGGGAAAAGAAGTTGAGCCGGTCGATGCTCACGCCCCTAGGGCGGTTGGCTGGGGAACTAGGACTCGAACCTAGAATGACGGTACCAAAAACCGTAGTGTTACCATTACACCATTCCCCAGCAGGACCAGTGCGCCCCGCAGTTCGTTGCTGCGAGGAGCGGTGAGATACGCCAAGGCTTTCGGGGATGCAACACCTGAAAACAGAAGAATTTTCATCGAGCAGAGACTTTTTTCAAAGCAGCTGAATCCCCGCTTGCGAGGTCCGAAACCCGTGGCTATAAGCCCCCTCCTCGGCGCAACGACGGCCTCTAGCCCGCGTCGAGACGAAATGTCGGAGTGTGGCTCAGTCTGGTAGAGCACTGCGTTCGGGACGCAGGGGTCGGAGGTTCGAATCCTCTCACTCCGACCATTTTTTCTTACATCGCTAGATGATTTCCCCCTCGCGGGGCCGTGCATGGGCGCGTCCACGGGGTAAGCTCTGCGGCATGAGTATGCTGCTTTCCCCCGCCGAAATCGTCGCCTTCTGGACCGAAGCCGGTCCCCAGAAATGGTTCGCCAAGAACGCCGCCTTCGACGCGGCCTTCACCGCGCTGTGCCGCGAGACCCATTTCGCCGCCGCCCGCCGCGAACTGGACGCCTGGGCTGAGACGCCCGAAGGAACCCTGGCACTCATCATCCTGCTGGACCAGTTGCCGCGAAACGCCTTTCGCGACACGGCGCACATGTTCGCCACCGACTCCCTGGCCCTGATGTTCGCCAAGGCGGGGATCGCCCGAGGCGACGACCGTCAGGTGGCCAGGGATCTACGCCCCTTCATTCTAATGCCGTTGATGCATTCGGAATCGCTCGCCGATCAGGACAAGCTTCTGACCCTGCTGGACGAGGCCGAGCAGCCGAACACCTTCAAGTTCGCCGTCATCCACCGGGACATCATCGCCCGCTTCGGTCGCTTCCCGCACCGCAACGCCTGCCTGGGCCGCGACACGACGGCGGAAGAGAGCGCGTTCCTGGGGGGCGACGGCTTCAAGGGCTGATTCCGCTTTCCTTGTGGGCAACGATTCGTCGCACGTGACGACGGGACCGATTCGGCCTCATCCTCTCTTCCCATGACCGCCGCACTCGCCCTCGCCGATCTGGAAACCCGCAGCGGGGCGGCCCCGGCCGATCACCCCGAGTGGCAGTATCTCAACCTGCTGCGCGACATCCTCGACAACGGCGTGCGCCGCGACGACCGCACCGGCACCGGCACCCTCGGCGTCTTCGGCCGTCAGATTCGTTTTGATCTGTCGAAGGGCTTCCCCCTTCTGACCACCAAGAAGCTGCACACGCGGTCGATCTTCATCGAACTGCTGTGGTTCCTGCGCGGCGACACCAATATCCGCTGGCTTCAGGAAAACGGCGTCGGCATCTGGGACGAATGGGCCGACGCCAACGGCGACCTCGGCCCCGTCTATGGCAAGCAGTGGCGCTCGTGGGCCGCGCCGAACGGCCAGAGCATCGACCAGATCCAGAAGCTGATCCACGGACTGAAGACCAATCCCAACAGCCGCCGCCATATCGTCAGCGCCTGGAACCCGGCCGACGTGGACGACATGGCCCTGCCACCCTGCCACTGCCTGTTCCAGTTCTTCGTCGCCGACGGAAAGCTGAGCTGCCAACTGTATCAGCGCAGCGCCGACGTCTTCCTCGGCGTGCCGTTCAACATCGCCTCCTACGCCCTGCTGACCATGATGCTGGCCCAAGTTCTGGGGCTGGAGCCCGGCGACTTCGTCCACACCTTCGGCGACGCCCACCTCTATCTGAACCATCTGGAGCAGGCCGAGCTGCAACTGACCCGCCAGCCCCTGCCCCTGCCGACCCTGACCGTCGCGCCGAAATCCGACCTGTTCGCCTACGAGCTGTCGGACTTCGTGCTGAGCGACTACGCGCCCTGGCCGCACATCAAGGCCGCCGTCGCGGTCTGATCCTAATGAAACTGACCGAACTGACGGCGGACGTCCTCCGCATCTCCGACATCTACGCGCGCGAGCACTCCATCGACCGCGACCGCGCCGGGAACGGTGATTGGGCCCTGCTGAAACTGCAGGAAGAACTGGGCGAACTGACCGCCGAGCACCTGCGCCTGACCGGCCGCGCCCGCGGCGCGCCTGACGCCTCGGCCCTCGGCGATGAGGCGGCCGACGTCCTCGGGATGCTCCTCATCTATTGCGACCGCGCCGGCATCGACCTGGAAGCCGCCATGCAGCGCAAATGGCTGAAATGGCTCAAGGTCGAAGCGTAAACTCGCGTACCCCTGTCTGGCGAAACGTCAGAATTAGGCGCCCCCCTCTATCCGCGCGGACGCGGCGCATGAAACGGGAGGGTGGTCATGTTGAGAAAGTTTGCGGCCGAACTGGTCGGGACCCTGGTTCTGGTGCTGTTCGGGTGCGGCGCGGCCGTTCTCGGCGGGTTCGATCATGTGGGTCAGCTGGGCATCGCCCTGGCCTTTGGCTTCGCCCTCATCGCCATGGCCTATGGCATAGGCCCCGTATCGGGCTGCCACATTAATCCTGCGGTCAGCCTGGGCGTCTTCGTCGCCGGGCGGATGAGCGCGAAGGACATGGTGGTCTGTTGGCTTCGACGCCGGATCGCCGGGCGGATACGGGCTGCACGCCGCCCTGATCTTCGAGATCGTGGCCATCGCCATCTTCATCATCGCCATCCTGGGCGTGACCGGGGCCAAGGGGCACGGTGCCTTCGCCGGCGTCGCCATCGGCATCACCCTGGCGGTCATCCACATTGTCGGCATTCAGGTGACCGGCGTGTCGGTCAATCCGGCCCGCAGCTTAGGCCCGGCGCTGCTGGCCGGCGGCCGGGCTCTGAGCCAGGTCTGGGTCTTCTTCGTCGCCCCGGCCATCGGCGCGGTGATCGGCGCGCTCTTCTTCCGCTTGAAACTGTTGGAGCCTGAGGCCTAAGTCGGCATCAAGGGGGCGGCGTCGCGTCGCCCCCGTCTGCCGGAGTTCGCCCGTGTCTGTTCCCAAGATCGCCCTTGTCGTCGCCCGCGCTCGAAACGGCGTCATCGGCCACAAAGGCGACCTGCCCTGGCGGCTCCGTTCGGACCTGCAACGGTTCAAGGCCATTACGGTCGGCAAGCCCTGCATCATGGGCCGCAAGACCTGGGAAAGCCTGCCGCTGAAACCCCTGCCCGGCCGGCTGAACATCGTCCTGACCAAGGACGGCTCCTACGAGACCGAAGGCATGTCCAAGGGCGCTCTGGTTTGCTCCAACCTGGGCGAGGCCCTGTCCATCGCGCGCGAGACGGCTGAAGAGGACAGCGTGGACGAGGTCTGCATCATCGGCGGCACAGCCCTGTTCGAGATGGCCCTGCCCCGCGCCCAGCGCCTCTACATCACCGAGGTCGACGCCGAACCCGAGGGCGACGCCCACTTCCCGGCCTTCGACGAAACCGCCTTCGTCGAAACGGCGTCCGAATCCCATCCGGCCGGAGAGAAGGACGACCACGCCTTCACCTTCCGCACGCTGGACCGGCGATAGCGTGCAACCGTCATCCCGGCCGCAGCCTCGCTCCGCGAGGCCAAGAGCCGGGACCGCTCAAGGCGCCGACGTCGGCGTTTCGGGCGCTCCCGGATAGCGGCTGCGCCGCTTCCGGGATGACGGTCGATAGGGGAGACTTAGAGCCCTAGGCTCTTCGCCACCTTGGCCGCCACCGCCGCGAACCGCCGCGCGACCTCGCCGTCGGGGGCAGCCGAGACCAGCGGCTGGCCCGCATCCCCCGCCTGACGCAAGGCGGCGTCCAGCGGCAGGTCGCCGAGGAAGAGCACGCCCAGCCGGGCGGCCTCGGCCTCTGCGCCGCCACGCCCGAACACCTCTCCGCTCATGTTCTCGATCAGGCCCAGCGTCGGCACGTTGACGCGCTGGAACAGGGTATGCGCCCGGCGCGCATCGGCCAGCGCCACCTCCTGCGGGGTCGAGACGATGACCGCCCCGTCCAGCGGCGTCTTCTGGATCAGGGTCAGTTGCACGTCGCCGGTGCCGGGCGGCAGGTCCACCACCAGAACGTCCAGCGGCTCTTCTTCCGTCCCCCAACGGGTCTGGGTCAGCATCTGGGTGATAGCCTGCGACGCCATTGGCCCGCGCCAGATCATGGCGTCGTCGGCCTTGGTCAGCAGGCCGACCGACATGGCTTTCAGCCCGTAGGCGACGTGCGGGATGATGGCCCCGTCCACATAGGCCGGCTGGCCCGACAGCCCCAACATGGTCGGCAGCGACGGGCCATAGACGTCAGCGTCCAGCACCCCGACCGACAGCCCCCTTGCCGCCAGCGCCGCAGCCAGATTGACCGCCACCGTCGACTTGCCGACGCCGCCCTTGCCGCTGGCCACGGCCAGAACACGCTTCACATGGGCCGGACGTTCGGTCGGCACAGGGGCCTTGGCCCGCCCTTGATCGGTCGCGGCCTTCGACAGGCCCGCCGTGCGACGCGGCACGGCGGCCGCCACGGCCTCTGCGGTCAGGACGACCGACACCCGCGCCATGCCGGGAATGGCTTTCAGCGCCGCCTCGGCCGCGTCGCGCACGGGGGCGTAGATCGCCGTCTCGCCCGCCGGGACCTCCATGGCGAATCCCGCGCGGTCCTCGCCCACGACCAGCCCCTGAACCAGACCGGCGGCGACCAGCCCCTGTCCCGATTTCGGGTCCACAACGGCGTCGAGGGCGGCGATTACGGCGGTGCGGTCGATCAAGGCTCTGCTCCTTGGCCCTTGCCGGGCCGGTCGCGGGCGTTCTATCGCCCTCTGGTCCTGTTCGCGAGCCTGTTCCTTTGACCAAAGCGCCCCGTCTCACCCTGATCGCCGGCCCCACTGCCTCGGGCAAGTCGCGTCTGGCGTTGGAGATGGCCGAAAAGACCGGCGCCGTCATCGTCAACGCCGACAGCCAGCAGCTCTACGCCGACCTGCGCATCCTCACCGCTCGCCCATCAGTCGAAGATGAAACCCGCGCCGAGCACCGCCTCTATGGCGTCGCCGACGCCGCCGAATCCTGGTCGGTCGGCCGCTGGACCCGCGCCGTCATGCCCTTGCTGGACGAACTGGCGGCGCAGGACCGCCCCGCCCTGCTGGTCGGCGGCACCGGCCTCTATTTCAACGCCCTGACGCGCGGTCTGGCCGACATTCCCGCCGTCCCTGACGCCGTCCGCGACACGGTTCAGGCCGCCTATGACGCCGAGGGCGAAGCCGCCTTCCGCCGCCGCCTGGCCGAGGTCGATCCGACCGCCGCCGCCGCCATCACCCCCGGCGACCGCCAGCGCCTGATCCGCGCCCTCGCCGTCGCCCAGGCCACCGGCCGCTCGCTCAGCGACTGGAAGGCCGACACCCAGCCCCTGCTCGCGCCCGGCTCCTACGCCACCCTGGTGGTCGAGCCCCCGCGCGACCGCCTCTACGCCAACTGTGACACGCGGGTCAGCCAGATGATCGAGACCGGCGCGGTGGACGAGGTCCGCGCCCTGCTGGCCCGCAACCTCGACCCCGCCCTTCCGGCCATGAAGGCCGTCGGCGTCCCCGAACTGGCCGCCCACCTGACCGGCGCCACGACGCTGGACCGAGCCGTCGCCGCCATCCGCCTGTCCACCCGCCACTACGCCAAGCGCCAGTTGACCTGGTTCAGGAACCAGACCCGAGACTGGCCGCGTCATCCCGGCTTCTCCTGACGGATTTCAACAGCTTCCCCTTGGAAGCCGACGCCGGACAGCCTATATTGATCCTGTTCGGGTTCGCCCGGACTATGGCGATAAACGCGCTTGTAATAAGCGGACCGGACCCGGGTGCGATTCCCGGCGGCTCCACCAATCTCTCACCGCGTTATCGGCGGGAGCTGCGGGGCCGACTAGCATCGACGGACGTGTAAAGAAGATGCTTTTGCCCGTCTTGGCCCACCGTATCGGGCCATTTTCTAACTGCGAACGATAACTTCGCTGGAGAAGTCCGCCTCGCCGCGTAATGCGGTTCGGTTGATTTCGAACACTTAAGTCCTGGGGGATCAGTTCCTCAGGCGGGGCCCGGAGGGCGCCTGCCAACAGAAGCCCTCCACTTTCCTTACATCGCGAGAGCTTGGCTTCAGAATCCCGGCGCTTTCCTGCATCGGCATCTTCCGTCGCTCGCCTGTCGCGGGTAACAGTCGGGCGTTCCCAGTTTCGAGGCCCCCGATGACGGATCAGTCCCCCCCGGTTGACGAGATGCACTACGAGCAACTCGCCCAGGACGCTCTGCGCGGCGTGATCCGCTCGGCGCTTGAACGCGCCGCCGAGCCCGACGGCATCCCCGGCGCGCACCATTTCTACATCACGTTCAAGACGCGGGCGCCGGGCGTCTCGGTGCCGCCTGACGTGCTGGCCAAATACCCCGACGAAATGACCATCGTGCTGCAGCACCAGTACTGGGACCTGAGCGTCGACCACGACCGCTTCTCGGTCATGCTGAAGTTCGGCGGCATGCCGAAGGTGCTGTCGGCGCCCTATTCGGCCGTGACCCGCTTCTACGACCCCAGCGTCCAGTTCCTGCTGCAGTTCGAAGAGCCCGAGATCATCGAGGCGGAGATCGCGCCTCTGTCGCCCCCGGCCCGCGACCCGAACGCCGCCACGCCGCCGCCCTCGGGCGACGACGACGGTCCCAAGGTCGTCTCCCTGGACCAGTTCCGGAAGAAGTAGGCGCTCGGACGCCGCGTGGTCAGAGCCGGTGGGCTCGGCCACATCGGCCTTTAACTCAAAGCGTGGCATCTGATGGCCTGGCTATGCCCCGTCCTGCGCGCTGAACCGCCCGGTTGTATCAGGGACGGGGCCTGACTTCCCAGTCGAGCGTCCAGCGTCCGGGTCCGGCGCGCTTCAGTTCCGACGCTGCAGCGGGCACCTGTCGATCCAGCCCATCGAGCAGGAGCGCGGCGCCGTTGACGGAGGCCACGGTGACGTTCGTCTGCCAGAACGGCCCGCCCATGCCTCGCAGCGAGAAGCGGATATGAACGGTGTCGTTAACCTGCGGCATCCGAGTTCCGTGTTGGGAGGCAATCACTCAGCGACCCGTCGAAAGGGAGGATTGTCGTACATGCAAGCCTGCCGCAGCGGGCGAGGACCTGCCGGTTCATCAGGGAATGCGGGCGTCCATCGCCCCGTACTCGGTTCTGAAGGCGCGCCCCAGGCCGCCCAGCAGGTTCCAGCCGGCGTTGGTGAGCCGTAAGCCACCCTTGCCGGACCGCTCAACCAGTCCCAGCACCGCAAGCTGGTTGCTGTTCGCCCCATCTTGGGTCCGGGTCTCGTCGACGATGTCGAGCAGGGCCGCAATACGTTCAGCTTCAGTCACGATGGTCTCGACATTCATTAATCCTAGCCCCTCGTGACGCGTCTCTGCCCCGAGGACAACGGTATTCTCCAGCCAAGCTGAAAGGGATGCGCCGAACAGGGCCGACCGACGCGGTCGCCCCACTTCAGAACCCGAAGTCGATCTGGCCTAGCGCAGCACCTGGCGTCTGCCGTCGCGGCTTGCGACATGGCGTCTCCAGAAGCAGCGAGCCGTGCAACGGCGCATCTAGGCGTCAAGGCGCGGGTCTTCCGAGGAAGCCCGCGCCATTGCTCGATCCTAATGGCACGCTGGATTGTTCGCCGTCGGAACAGCCAGGAAGCTGATCGTCGCCGGGGCGAAGACCACCGCGCCCGCCGGCGTCGCCGCCCCTTGCAGAGCCGGCAGAGCATCATTTGGTCCCAGGCCCAGCGGTTGTCCATTCAGACGCACAACCTTGTCGTTCAACTTTTCAGCGTCCAGCGTATAGCGCTCCGAAGCTAGGGGCAGGCGCAGCGAACGGCTTGTCTTACGATCATTGTTGATGACCAGAAGCGTCACGCCGCCGGGCGCGCCACGCTGGCACTGGGCGTAGACATGAAGCCCCTCCTGGATCGGCACTCCCGAGTCCAGGACGGTCGTCCCCATCAGCCGCCGCCACAACAGGGCGGCCCAGTAGTTGGGCTTGGGCTCGAGCGTCTGGTCGTTCAGGAGGCCGTAGTCGCTGGCGACCAGGGTGTTGTGCGCCACGACCTGAACCCCTGCCTTCGCTAGACGGCCCAACTGGTCGAGATAGCGGAAGCTGTCGGTGAAGGTTCCCGCCCATGGGTTGCCGCCGCACGCCGCGTCCGCGACTTCTGTCAGCCACATCGGCTTGCCAGGTTCATACTGATCCCGCAGTCCGCCATAGAAGGCCAGGGTCTGGCTGGTACGGCCCAGCCATTCCTCAGACAGGGCCGCCTGTTCAGTCGTCTGCGGCATTCCCGTCGCGGCGCAACGCTGCGATGCGGCGCCATAGTGGTGATAGGAGAAGGCGTCCACGCCCGGCCCCGACGCGGCCAGCAGGTCGGCCGTCTTGATGATCGGCAAGGCTCCATAGTCCATCGACCACGGCCCCGGCGTCTCGCCCACCGAACCCGGGCCGAGAATGAGCATGTCGGGCGCGGCACGATCCGCGAATGCCTTGAACAGCTTGAAGTCACGGCCATAGTCGGCAGCGCTATAACCCTCGGGCGCCCCGCCCATGGCGGCCAACGACGGTTCGTTCATATATTCAGCGGCGGCGATCCGTCCCCCGACCTGCCGGGTGTAATCCAGCCAAAGCTGCGCCTGATCTGACGTCCATTTACCGCTGGCGTCCCGCACCCCGGGGCTGTCGGTGAAGGAGGTGACGATCTCGCCGTCGACCGCCTTCGCGAAGTCGACGACCCCCTTCCACTGCGCACGCGTCAGAACGCCGTTAAATCCTGGTGGAGGATTGGTCGGGGGCGTGTCGCTGTCCGCGAAATAAGTGGTGTTGGCCCAGGTGCCGCTGACACGGACATAGGCTGGCCCCAAGGCCGCAGCCAGTGTGCGAAGCCGCGGATTGGCGAGATCCATCGGCGGGCGGTACTGGTAGATATTCGGGTCCATACCGGCCGGCGTCGGCGCATCGCTCGCAGCCGGCGGACTGTTGCTGGTCGCCCCGTAGGGCTTCCAGAACGCCCCACCCGTCACTTCCAGCATTTCGACGTTATAGGACTGGAAACGTTCGTCGACCGTGCCAATCCGAGCCATGGCCGCCGGAGAGACCGTCACCGCCTCCACCGCCTTTCCGGCCGGAGCCTGACAACCGCCAAAACCCACCAAAGAGGCCAGTGCAACTCCCGCCAGCAGCTGGGAATTCATTCCGTATCTCCAGCAAGCTTAAACGTTCGCCGGCGAGGCAACGCCATCTCGTTTCAAGGCTTATATGCACAAGGCGCCCTTTCGATCCGTGGCGCGCCAAATTTCGGCCCCCGGGGCTCATGAGGCAGACACTGACATCTGCTTCGCTCACGGTCGGATTTGGCGCGAACTTGGCGATGCCTGCGCGTCGGGCGGAGTATGCGCCGAAACCATGGTCCCCATCTTTAACCAAGTCAGGTTCCGCCATGCAGCCAGACACAGAGGACCTTCCAGATCCGATGGAGCCGAGCCTCCGGATTCATGTGTCGGGATTCGGGCGGCGCGCCCTTCTGGCCGGACTGCTGTCGACCTCCACGCTGGCCTTGATCCCGTGGGCGGCCGCCCAGCCCGCTTCAACCCCCGAGCGCGGCGCGTTTCTGGCGCTTTCAGCCATCCTGGTCGGGCGTCAGGGTCTGGACCAGGCCCAGGCAGCGCGCCTGTTCGACGCCCTGACCGCCGATGATGCGGGCTTTCCAGCCGCCGCGCGCGACCTACTGACCCTGATCAATCGACAGGCGGTCGATCCCCTTCAGTTGCAGGCCCGCCTGGACGAGCAGCAATCCCCTCTGGCCGCCGTGCCGCGCAAGATCGTCACCGCCTGGTGCCTCGGCATCGTCGGCGCCGGCGACAGGGCGCGGTGCCTGGCCTTTGAGACGGCGCTGAATGCAGTGATGGTGTCCGACGCCCTGAAGCCGCCGACCTATGCCTACGGCTCCTATGGCAGTTGGTCGGTCCAGCCTCCCAGCGAACCCCCTGCCGCCGCAAACACGCCGCCCTCCCCCTCCGTGGAGATCACGCCCAATGGCTGACCAGTCCGCCGATTTCGTGGTCATCGGCTCCGGCATTATCGGCTCGCTGGCCGCACTCCGCCTGGCCGAAGCCGGCGCGTCTGTCCTCATCCTCGAAGCGGGCCCGCGCGTGACGCGCGGCCAGTTGGTCGCGCGGTTCCGGAATTCGCCGCGACGCAGCGATTGGATGTCGCCCTATCCGCCTTCGGCCTGGGCGCCGCACCCCGTCTATCAGCCCCAGGACAACGGCTATCTGGTCCAGGCCGGCCCCTACCCCTATCCAGCGGAATATATCCGCCAGGTAGGCGGCACGACCTGGCACTGGGCCGCCCATGCCTGGCGCAATGTGCCCAATGATTTCCGCATCAAGAGCCTCTACGATGTCGGCGTCGACTGGCCTTTCACCTACGACGACCTCGAACCCTTCTATCAGGAGGCGGAGGAGTTGATGGGGGTCTCGGGCGCACCCAACACGGGATCGCCCCGCGTCAGGCCCTTCCCCATGGAGCCGGTCGTGGAGCCGTTCGCGATGCGCCGCATTCGCGAGCGACTGGCCGGAACCTTCGACGTAGTCAGCAACACAACCGCCCGGAACAGCCGCAGCTATGATGGCCGGCCGCCCTGCTGCGGCAACAACAGCTGCCAGCCCATCTGTCCCATCGACGCCCAGTATCACGGCGGCCTCGCCGCCGCGTCCGCCGAGGCGGCAGGGGCCAAACTGGCGCCGAACGCCAACGTCTATCGCCTGGAGCACGACGCGCGCGGGCGCATTACGGCGGCCCACTACTATGACCCCGACAAGGGCTCGCATCGGGTCACGGGCAAGACCTTCATCGTCGCCGCCAACGGTATCGAGAGCCCTCGGCTGATGCTGCTGTCCAGCAGCGACAAATATCCGCAGGGCCTGGCCAACAGCAGCGGCATGATGGGCCGAAACCTGATGGACCACCCCAGCACCTCCCTGACCTTCGACGCCGAGGAGGCTCTGTGGCTGGGACGCGGGCCGCAAAGCCCCAGTTCGGTCAATACGATGAGAGACGGCGCCTTCCGCGCCGGCCATGCGCCCTATCGGTTGGACTTCACCAACATTTCGCGCGTCGACGGGGCGACCAGGGCGCTGATCGCCGCCGGCGTCTACGGCCCCGAGTTTGAAAAGCGCCTGCGCCGCAGTGCCGCTCACGAGATGAACGTCAAGACGGTGCTCGAAGTCCTGCCTCATCTCGACAATCGGATCACCCTGTCGGACCAGAAGGACGCCATGGGCATTCCCAAACCCCAGGCCCACTACGCCATCGACGACTACACGCGGCTGGGACATGAACGCGCCAAGCGGGATTTCCAGCGCATCGCCGACCTGATGGGGGGAACCCAGCTGAAGCCCAGCAAGGACGGCGATTTCGCCAATAATCAGCACATCTGCGGCACGCTCTCCATGGGGGCCGATCCGAGCGCCTCGGTGTGCGACGGATACGGTCGCGCGCACGACCACGAAAATCTCTTCTTCGCGAGCACCGGGGTGCTTCCGACATCCGGCACCTGCAACTCGACCGAGAACGGCGTGGCCGTCGCCTTGAGAAGCGTCCACCACATCCTGGGCTCCAGGCCGACCTTGGCGGCCGATCAAGGGGCGCGGGCTCAATGACGTTTTTGGCAAACCTGTTTCATCGTCTCGCGGTCCTGGCGGCGCCCATCGGCCTGCTCGGCCTGCTCGGCCTGGCAGCCTTGCCCGCCCAGGCGCAAACCACCGCCGACGCCGCCCTGATCCAGCGTGGCGAATACCTGGCCATCGCCGGCGACTGCGTCGCCTGTCATACCGCGCCCGGTGGAAGATCCATGGCCGGCGGACTGAAGATGGCCTCGCCCTTGGGGACCATCGTCTCGACCAATATCACCCCGTCCCGAACCCACGGCATCGGCGGCTACAGCTTCACCCAGTTTGATCGTGCGGTGAGGGGCGGCGTTCGGGCCGACGGGGCGCAGCTCTATCCGGCCATGCCCTACACCGCCTACGCCAAGCTGACCGAGGACGATACGCGCGCCCTCTATGCCTATTTCATGCATTCGGTTCAGCCGGTCGACGTGGCGCCTGAGAAGACCCGCCTGCCCTTCCCCTTCAACATCCGCCTGTCGATGGCGGGCTGGAACCTGCTGTTCCTGAACAAGAAACCTTTCGCGCCGGACCCTGAGCGGAGCGCCGAATGGAATCGGGGGGCCTATCTGGTGGAGGGCCCTGCGCACTGCGGTTCGTGCCACACGCCCCGCAACATTCTGATGGCCGAAAGCTCCAGGAACGTGCTGTCCGGCGCCGCGCTCGGCGGCTGGTTCGCCCCCAACATCACCTCCGACCCCGTCAGCGGGGTCGGCGGCTGGTCGGTCGAGGAACTGGCGGGCTATCTCCGCACCGGGCATGCCGCAGGAAAGGCCCAGGCGGCCGGCCCCATGGCCGAAGCGATCGACGCCAGCCTTCGGCATCTCGATGAGGCCGACCTGCGCGCCATCGCCGTCTATCTGAAGTCGAGCCCGCCGGTGCGCCGCAAGGGCGATACCCGGCCCGCCTTCGCCTGGGGCCAGGCCAGCGACGACCTGGCTTCGATACGGGGCGTCGCCCTGCCCGCCAACCTCGACCAGATGACCGGCCCGCAACTTTATGACGCCCATTGCGCCACCTGCCATCAGGCCCAGGGTCAGGGCAGTTTCGACGGAGGCCTGCCCTCGCTCTTCCACAACGCCGCCCTCGGTCGGTCGCGTCCTGACAACCTGGTCATGGTGGTGTTGAACGGCCTGCACAGGCAGCCCGATGTGAACATGCCGGCCTTCGGGCGCGACCTGTCGGACATTCAGGTGGCCACCCTGGTCAACTATCTGACCGAGCAATGGGGTAACCCCCAATCGCAGGTCACGGCCAAACAGGTCGCGATCCTGCGCGCGGGCGGGCCAACCAGCCCACTCGTCTTCCTGGTTCAGGCCAGCATGCTGCTGGTGCTCGTGCTGATCGTCGCCGGCCTCGTCGGGTTGTGGTTGCGCCGCAAACCGCTCCGGCGCCCCGGGATCGGGCGCGAGTCTCGCTCGTCCCGACGATAGAATGGCGACAGCGTCGACCCGCGTGGTCATCGCCGCCTTGGCCGGAGACCTCGGCGTGGCGATCGCCAAGTTCGCGGCCGCCGGCGTCTCCGGCTCCACCGCCATGGCGACAGAAGCCATTCACTCTCTGGTGGATAGCGGAGACCAGGTGCTTCTGCTCATCGGCCAGAGGCGGAGCCAGCGCCCGGCCGACCCCACCCATCCCCTGGGCTACGGCATGGAGGCCTATTTCTGGTCCTTCATAGTCGCCCTGATGGTTTTCTTTCTGGGCGGCGTGGTGTCCCTCTACGAGGGTGTCCGTCATGCCCTGAACCCCGAACCGATCCGTTCGCCCTGGATCAGCCTGGCGGTTCTGGCGGTCGCCGCCGTGTTTGAAGGCGCGTCGCTGCGCGTCGGATTGCGAGAATATCGCCGCATCGTGCGCGGTCGCGACGTGAGCGTCTGGGCCTTTATCCGCGGATCCAAGGACCCCAACGTCTTCTCGGTCATTCTGGAGGATTCCGCCGCCATGATCGGACTGACCCTGGCGGCCCTGGGAATTATCGGCTCGAGCTTCCTGGGCTTTGCCTGGGCGGACGGCGCCGCCTCGATCGGCGTCGGCTTGCTGCTCACCGGCGTCGCCCTGGTCCTGGCCAATGAAACCCGCAGCCTGATCGCCGGCGAAGCGGTCGCGCGTCCGGTCCTTGAGAAGCTGCGAGAGGCTCTGCGGCGCGCGGAGGATATAGACGAAATCATCGATATCGCCACGCTTCAGCTGGGTCCCGGCGCGATCCTTGTCGCCTTGACCCTAAGCTTCAAACAGGCCGCGGACGCCCCCGCGATAGGCGAGAGCATCAACGCGATCACGGCAGCCCTGCAGGCGACCGACGAGCGCATCGCCTATGTCTATGTCCGTCCTCGCCCGCCCGAGGCGTGCCCCGCCCCACGCCCGGCGCCACTCGCAAGAACCCGATAATGCAATTAATTTGATATTCAAATCATTTCTGTTAGCAAGAACAAGATGTCTACCGTCCCCTCATCCCGCCGCCTGTTCGGCATCCAATTCTCCGTCCTGGCCCGGCGTTGGCGCCAGGCCCTGGATCTGGCGCTGGCCAATACCGGCCTGACTGACGCCACCTGGGGGCCGCTGATCCATCTTCGGGAATCGGGCGACGGCGTTTTGCAAAAGACCCTGGCCGCGCGCGTCGGCATCGACGGATCGACGCTGGTCCGGCTGATCGACATTCTGGAGGCGCGCGGCCTGGTCGAGCGACGCGCCGACGCCGCTGATCGCCGCGCCCGTCTGATCTTTCTGACGGAGAGCGGGCGCGGGGCCGTGGAAGCCATCGCGCGGGCGCTGGCCGAGGCCGAGGACGACATGCTGGTCGAACTCAGCGACGCGGAGATCACCGCCGCCCTTGCCGCCTTTGAAAAAATTCGTCGCCGGCTGGACAGCCGCACGGACGTCCCGGTTCAGCCGGCGTGACCGCCGTCGCCCCCACGCGTCTTTCGTCCGCCCTGTCGACCTGGGGCTTTGACGTGGCCCGCCTGCCCTTCACGCTGCGCACGGCGCTGGGGGCTTGCGCCGCCCTGCTCATCGGCTGGTGCATCGGCCTGGACCATCCGCAATGGTCCGCGATGACGGTCTGGGCTTCATCCCAGCCCATGCGCGGTCAGGTCATCGAAAAGAGCCTGTTCCGGATGGCGGGCACGGTCGTCGGCGTCGCCGCCGGGGTCGCCTTCCTGCTGATCTCGGGCAGCGATCCCCTGATCCTGGTCCTCGCTGTTTCGGCCTGGACCGCCCTGTGCGCTGCGGCGGGAAACCTTCAGCGCGGTTATGTGGCCTATGGCGTCACCCTGGCCGGCTATTCGGCCGCCATGGTCGCCCTGCTCGACTACAACCGCCCGAGCCATATCCTGGAGTTGGCGGGCGATCGATTGGCGACGGTCCTGCTGGGCGTCGTGGTCGCCATGGTAATCGGCCTGGCGTTCGCACCCCGGCGCTCGGAGGGCGTGCTGGCCGCCCGCACACGTAACCTGACGGCGCGACTGCTGCGCGCCATGGCCCGCGACCTGCGCGACGAGCCGGCTGACGATCGCGCCGTTCAGCCGCTGTTGGCCGAGGCCGCCCTGATCGAGGAAACGCTGGACTCCCAGGCCGCCGGCTCATGGCGCAGTCGGCAAGAGGCTCGGGGTCTGCGCCGGATCCTCGTCGCTCAGGTCTCCGCCGTCGTCTGGCTACTACGCCCCGCAACACCCGCCTCCGACGCCGCCTCGACCGCCGTCATCTCGGAAGCGCTGGATCAGGCCGCCGTCGCCTTCGAGACCGCCCTCCTCCCTGCTGACCTTGTCGGCTCGCTGGAACGCGCCGCCGATGCAGCCGCAGGCAATCCCGCACTGCATGAAGCGCTCCTGGGCCTGGAAACCGCCGTCCGCGACCGCCTGCTGGGCGACCGAGCGGCGACAGAGCGGCCGCAGCGCGTGGTCACAGGCCTGCTTCACCGCGATTGGGTCGGCGCAAGAGAGGCCGGTTTGCGATCGCTGGCGGTCATGCTGTTGATGGGCGCAGTCTGGGTCGTCACCGGCTGGAGCACGGGCCCCTATCTCATGCTGGGCGCCGCGGTCATGACCAGCGTGTTTTCGTCCATGGACTTCCCGGCGCGGACCATAGTCTATGTGTTTCGCGGGGTGGTGCTGGGCGTTCTGGCCGCCCTGATCTGCCGGTGGCTGGTCTGGCCGCTAGCGAGGCAGCCGATCGAACTGGTTCTCCTGACCATGCCCTTCCTGCTCCTCGGCCCCTTCCTGATGAGCCACAGAAGGACCGGCGAAGGGGCGTTCGATTACAACATGAACCTGCTGCTTCTGTTGCCGCCCATCTTTCCGCTGACCGGCTCCCTCAGCCATTCTCTGGCCATCGCCCTGGCGGTTCTGGCCGGGCCGGCTGCGGCCTGGCTGGGTTATCGGCTCATCTATCCCGCAACCCTGTCGCGGCGACTGGACACCCTGATCGGCGTCATGGTGAGCGAGGTCCAGGCCATGGCGCGGAGCCCCGACGCCGTTCGCCGCCAGGACACCTGGCGTGCACGCCTGCAACACCGGATGCTGCGTCTGTCCCGCTGGGTCGACAAGACCGGCGACCGGGAAGTTTCAGCCGTGGCCGGCGGTCTGGCGGTTCTGACCCTGGGTCAGGCGACGATCAGGCTTCACGCCCTGAGCGAGCGGCCGGTCCTCGCCAACCATCCCGTGTCTGACGCCCGTATCGCTCTGGAACAGATCCGCGGCCTCAACGTCGACCCGGACAGCGTCGTCGCCGCCCTGCGCCGCGTCGCTGACCACCTGCCCCCGACCCAGGTTGAGGACGTCCGCCTGCTGAGGGACGCGGCCGACGCGGTGGCTGCGCATCCGGCCTTCTTCCTGCGCAGCACGAAAGCCCCCTAGCAGGCTGGACCAACCCCAACCCCCGCGAAACATCGCCGCGTCCCCGAAAATCCCCAAGATTAAAAGCCGCATCCCAGGAAACGGGCGCGTCGCTATTGTGTTGTCATGCTGGGCGAAGCGACCCCTCTCGCTTGATCTGCGGGAGCAGCGACATGAATGATCCAGCGACAGAGGCCCTAAATCGGCTGCTGGCCGAACTGAATGATCTGCTGCCGACCCTCGAAGCGGCCTACAAGGACGTACATTCCCATCCGGAACTGTCGATGCAGGAAACCCGGACCGCCGGCCTCGCGGCGAAGCATCTGGCGGACAACGGCTATGAGGTGACGACCGGCGTCGGCCAGACCGGCGTCGTCGGCCTGCTGCGCAACGGCGAGGGCCCGACCGTCATGCTGCGCGCCGACATGGACGCCTTGCCGGTGCAGGAGGCGACAGGGCTCGACTATGCCAGCAAGGCGTCTGCGACCGACCCGTCCGGCAAGACGACGCCCGTGGCCCATGCCTGCGGCCATGACATGCACGTCGCATGGCTGATGGGGGCGACCGCGTTGTTTGCGCGCACGCGCGAGGCCTGGAAGGGCACGCTGATCGCCGTGTTCCAGCCGGGCGAGGAAACGGCTCAGGGCGCTCGGGCGATGATCGAGGACGGCCTGCTCACGCGCTTTCCAAGGCCCGACGTGGTCCTGGGCCAGCACGTCATGGTCGGGTCTTCGGGCACGGTCGCCGGCAGCGCGGGGCCGATCACCTCGGCGGCCGACAGCCTGCAGATCCGCATGTTCGGCCGCGGCGCGCACGGTTCGATGCCGCAGGCCAGCATCGATCCGATCGTCATGGCCGCCGCCACGGTCCTGCGATTGCAGACCATCGTCTCGCGAGAGGTGGCCGCCAACGAGGCCGCCGTGGTCACGGTGGGCGTGCTGCAAGCCGGAACCAAGGAGAACGTCATCCCGGACGAGGCCCTGATCAAGCTGAACGTGCGGACCTTCGACGAAGGGGTTCGCCGGCGCGTGCTCGCCGCCATCGAGCGCATCGTGAACGCCGAAGCCGCGGCGTCGGGCGCGCCCCGCCCGCCAGAGATCACGCCCCTCGACCGCTATCCTCTCAATGTGAACGACAAGGCGGCGAGCGACCGGGTCGCCGCAGCGTTCCGATCGCATTTTTCGGCCGATCGCGTCCGCCATACCGGCCCTGCGCCAGCCAGCGAGGACTTCGGGTGCTTTGGAACTGCATGGAACGCTCCCTCGGTCTTCTGGTTCGTCGGCGGCACGGATCCCGTCGTGTATGAAACGGCCAGGAAGGAAGGACGGATCAACGAACTCCCGGTCAACCACAGCCCGAACTTCGCGCCGACGCTGCATCCGACGCTCGAAACGGGGGTCGAGGCCATGGTCGCCGCAGCGATGGCCTGGAATCGGGCGTGATGGTCGGGCCTCCACGGTGCGGCGGCGATGATTGAATCCCAGACGGCGCTTGAGGTTCAGCGGACGCTCGTCCTCATTCTCGATCTCTGCGGAACCTTCGCCTTTGCTCTCAGCGGCGCGATGGCGGGCGTTCGAC
Source organism: Brevundimonas sp. 01N35 (assembly GCF_056399785.1). Classification (NCBI taxonomy): domain Bacteria; kingdom Pseudomonadati; phylum Pseudomonadota; class Alphaproteobacteria; order Caulobacterales; family Caulobacteraceae; genus Brevundimonas; species Brevundimonas sp. 01N35. The sequence goes on along the minus strand of NZ_JBFTRZ010000002.1, from coordinate 1,551 downwards.
GCCGCCTCGACGTGTTCGGCGTCCTAGTGCTGTCATTCGCGGCGTCCAGCTTCGGCGGCATCGGGCGTGATGTCCTGATCGGGGCGACGCCTCCCGCCGCCCTACAGGACTGGCGCTATCTGGCGGTCTCGCTCGGCGCCGGGTTGATCGTCTTCTTCTGGGCGCCGCTCATCGAGAAACTGACAAGCCCCGTACGCATGCTCGACGCCGCCGGACTGGCCTTCTTCGCCGTCGCGGGCACGGAGAAGGCGCTGGCGTTCGGGTTAAGTCCGGTGATGGCCGCCTTGCTGGGCATGCTGACCGGGGTAGGCGGCGGCATCGCCCGCGATGTGCTGCTCGCCGAAATTCCCGCCGTGCTCCGCTCCGATCTCTATGCGGTGGCCGCCTTGGCCGGCGCCGCCATTGTGGTGGGCGGCGACCTGCTGCATCTCCCGGTCGTTTCGGTCGCCGTCACCGGCGGCCTGGCCTGCTTCGGTCTGCGAATGACGGCGATCCGCTGGGGTTGGCGCCTGCCCGTCTCCCGTTCCGGCGCGCCGCCCTCGGCTTAACCCCTCTGACGGCGAAAAAGCGGACGATCACAGACTGGACCGGCGCGCAGGATCGTCGGCAACGGACCCTGCTGCCGGCTCTGCCCTGATCGCCGGCCTGATCCCCGCTTCGCGCCAGAAGCGGTCGCTTCGGTCGCTCCCGGAAGGCGACATTCACCGCCCCAGGCTGATCGCCCGGGTTCCGGGCTGAGCGCCTAGCGGTTACGACATCCGGTCCAGCGAAAGCTGGATCACGTCCGTACGGATCGGAAACCGGCCTCGCAATAGGCGAGATAGAAGCGCCAGAGCCGACGGAAGCGTCCGTCGAAGCCTGCGCCTTCCCGGCGGATATCGCCCCATGCGCCCTCGAACCGACGGGTCCATTCCGCCAGGATGTCGGCGTAGTCGCGCCCGAACAGCTCCGTCCCTCCCCACCGCAGGCCTGCGCCGCGACGCCCGGCGCGGCGGAGGATTTCGCGCAGGACGCCGTGCTGACGGTGTGGCGCAAGGCCGACCTGTTCGACGCGCGAAAGGCCCGAGCCGCCACCTGGATCTTCACCATCGCCCGCAACCGGCGTCTCGACATGCTGCGAGCCTAGCCAGGCCCGGCAGGACGGCGAACAGAGCTAGGCCCGCCGCATAAGCACATAGAGGGCGATGGCAGGCGCCAGCCGGAAGTTTTCCGCCAGCATGGAGCCGATCGGCGGCCGGTAGAACCGATCCCCCATGGTTCCCAGCCAGGCCGTATCGATCACCGCGAGGACGATCAGGGTCAGGACGTAGGCGACGACGACATTCATGGGATGCTCCACCTGACTTGCCGGATACGCGCGCGGCCGCCGATCGGATCGGCCTGCCGCTGCGGGATCTGCAATGCGCCATGTGTGGACGGCTCTCCGTTGGCAAGGATTGATTTGACGTTCTGCTGAGCCTGGTCGGTGCGGCCATGTGTTCGACCTGTTGGTGCGGTACGCATGACCGCTGGCCATAATGCCTTCCGCGAAGATGGGTCCTGACCAACAGC